>CAYMHO010000172.1:0-15045 GCA_964390195.1 uncultured Fimbriiglobus sp.
AACTGCAAGAGCGGATCACCAGCACCACGAAGGGAGCCATCACCTCCGTGCAGGCGGTGTACGTGCCGGCCGACGACCCGACCGACCCGGCCCCGGCCAACACGTTCCAGCACCTGGACGCGTTCATCTACCTGGAGCGGTCGATCTCCGAGAAGGGCATCTACCCGGCCATCGACCCGCTGGCGTCGAACAGCCGTCTGCTCGACCCGCAGTTCGTCGGCGAGCGGCACTTCGCCGTCGCCGACCGGGTGAAGCGGATCCTGCAGCGGTACCGCGAACTGCAGGACATCATCGCCATCCTCGGGGTGGACGAACTGAGCGAAGAGGACAAGCAAGTCGTGGCCCGCGCCCGCCGCATCGAACGCTTCCTCAGCCAGCCGTTCTTCGTGGCCGAGCCGTTCACCGGCAAGAGCGGCGAGTTCACCAAGCTGGAAGACACCATCCGCAGCTTCGAGGAGCTGTGCGACGGCAAGCACGACGCCCTGCCGGAAGGGGCGTTCATGTACGTCGGGGCGATCGACCAGGCGGTGGAAGCGGCGAAGAAGATGGCGCAGTAAGCGGCGAGACCGGGCGACCGGGAGACGCGAGACAAGGAGAGATCTCCGCCTCGTATCTCCTTGTCTCGCGTCTCCCTGTCTCCTTGTCTGGGGAATCCAATGGCCGAGCCAAGTGGGAAAAGCCTGCGGGTGGTGGTAGTGACCCCCGAGCGGGCGGTGCTCGACGAGTCCGCCGAGATAGTGGTGCTGCCCATGTTCGACGGCGAGCGTGGGGTACTCGTCGGGCACGCCCCGTTCGTCGGCCAGCTCGCGCCGGGCGAGTTGCGGCTGAAGTCCGGGAGCGACACCAGGCGGTTCTTCATCGACGGCGGGTTCGCCCAGGTGACGGGTACGGTGGTGAACGTGCTGACCGCCCGCGCGGTGCCCGCCGACAAGCTGACCGCCGACGGGGTGAACACCGCCCGCACCGCCGCCGACGCCCTGCCGGCGAACAACCCGGTCGAGCGGGAGACCCGAAGCAAGGCGGTCGCCCGCGCCCAGGGGATGGCGAAGGTGCTGGCCAAGAACACGTCGGCCTGAGCAGCCGACACGGTGAACCGGCGGCGTGATCCGCCTGGGTAGGAGGTGTGGGGGGCGTTTCCTCCCACCACCAACGGCACCCAGGCGGCTCACGCCGCCGGTTCGCTTTCCGAACTGCCTCCGGGTATCCTGGGTGTAATCGCCCCCCAGGAGGGTCGGCCCGTGTTCCCCCTTTCGCTCGCCGTTGCCGTCGCCCTCGTGTCCCGCCCCGACCCGCTGCCGGACGGCGCCGTCTGCCGCCTCGGCGGCCACACCTTCCGCGGGCCGGCGACCGAAGGGTTTGCCTTCTCCCCCGACGGCAAGCACCTGCTCGCCCCCACCTCCGCCGCCGAACCCGCCCGCCAACGGTTCCAGATCGCGAAGGCCGAAGGGCAACAACGCCCCGCCCCGACCGTCGGGGCCTACGTGTGGGACGTCGAGACCGGCCGCCGCTTACCCGACCTGAACTGCCCGCCGGCCGACACCAAGCACTCGTCGTTCACGGCGGTCATCGCCGGCGGGCGGATCATCCGGGCGAGTGCCCAGAATCGGCTCTCGGCCCACCCGCCCGAACTGCTCGTCGGGTCACTCGCCGACGGGAAGCAAACCCTCCGGCTGGAGGTGAAGACCGGGCTGACCTTCGACCCCGATTACTGGCAAAAGCTGAACATCTCCGTTTCGGCCGACGGCAAGCGGGTGGCGTTCGCCAGCACGGAGCAGCGGGGGACGGAGGTGTGGGACCTGGAAACGAACGAGCGGGTTCGCGCCTTCGACTCGGACGCCCACGGGCACACCGACCTGTCGCCTGCTGGCGACACCGTCGTCACCCTCGACGCCCAACTACTGGTGTGGGACGTGGCCACCGGGAAGAACACGGCCGTGTTCAAGGGAGACAGCAGGTACGTCAGCCCGCGGGTGTCGGACGGCGGCAAGTGGGTGGTGTCGAAGTTCTGGTCCCGGCCGACGTTCCAGCCGGGCCGGGCGCCCGCCACGCCCGACGTGAACACCGTCCTGGTGACGGACGTGGCGGGCGGCAAGGAGGGCACGTTGGACGTCGGTTGTTTCGCCCTGGACGTGCGGTTCGTCGGCGCCGACGGGCTGATCGTGTACGGCCTCCGCCAGACCGACAACGGCGGCCTGCTCGGGGTCGTCGCCCGCTGGGACCTCGCCACCCGCAAGAAGGGCTGGGAGACCGAGTACACGGTGGGCATCGGTCCGGGCCGTCCCGATCGCTTGGGCCGCATTCAAACCCCCGAGCGGGACGCCCGGCTGACGGTGTCGGCCGACGGCCAGCGGGTGGCGGTGTCGGACCGGGGACCCTGCATCGCCGTGTTCGACGCCGCCACCGGCCAGCGGATCGCCGCGCCGACGGCGCACGAGTCCGCCGTGCGGGCGGTCGGCTTCTCCGCCGACGGCAAGACGGTCGTCACCGTCGGCGAGTTCGACGTGCGGGCGTGGGACGCGGGCAGCGGCGAGTTGAAGCGGGGCGAGTTCCCGCCCGACCTCCGCCCGGCCAGGCTGGAACTGATCGCCGGCGGGGTGGCGGTGTTCACTCGGCCGACGAAGGACACGACGGAGGTGATCGGGTGGGACGCGGCCGCGGGCAAACCGGCCTGGCGGTTCACCGCCGACCTGTCCGTCGTGTTCCGCACCCTGTCGCCCGACGGCAAGCGGGTGGCGGTGTTCGGCCGGAAGTGGGGGGCACTGGGGGACCGTGTCGTGGTGTTCGACGGGCCGACCGGCAAACTGGACTACGAGCGGGCGTTCACCAACAACGACTGGTCGCAGTCTTCGCTCGCGGTGTCGGCGGACGGCCGGCGGGCGTGGGCGGCCCTCGACCTCACCCGCAAGGACGACCTCCGCACGTCGCTGGGCAGTTGCCGGCTGGCGGACGGGGGCGACGCCCGCGAGGTGGTGGTGGCGGTGGACACCCGGCGGAAGGCGGACTCGCCGGTCAAGCAGCCGTTCGCCGTCGCCCCGGACGAGTCGGCGGCGGTGCTGATCGACGCCGACAACGCGGTCTGGGTGACGACGCTCGGCGAGAAGCCGAAGACCACACAGTTCGTGGCCGGCGGGCTGACGCCGACGGCGGTGGTGTTCTCCCCGGACTCGAAGCGGGTCGCCCTGCTCGACACCCGCACGTCCGAGGTGGGGGTGCTCGACGTGACGAAATCGGACGGCACCCGCCCGCAGGTGTTCGACGCCGGCAAGGTGAAGGCGACGGCGGTCGCGTTCAGCCCGGACGGGACGCGACTGGCGGTCGGCTACGCCGACGGCACCGCCGTGGTGTGGAAGGTAAGGTAGCGGCCGCCGACCGGGTCGCATCCCGAGAACCACGGCGCCGCCCGTGGCATGGTGGACGCCTGGCGTCGTTCGTCCCCAGTCAGGTGGTGGGCCGTGGTGTGACCGGAGGGGCGAACGCCAGTAACTCGTCCGACACGGGTTTGTTGAGGACCGGCCGGTAGGTGGTCACATCCACCGAGCGGAAATCGGGGAAGCGAGTCGTTTCATCGATCCGCCGGATGAGGAAGGTGCTCTTGTCCAGCCAGATGATTTCGGGGTCGGACTCCGACTCGGGCGGCAGGCGCCCTGTGATCTTCAACGCCTCCTGGCGGTACTCCTCATTCATCTCGGGATCGACCGGCAGCCACCTGGAGATCCGATAACACCCCACACCGTCCGACTCGCCGTCCTCCAAACGGGTGAACTCGGCCGGGTCCGTCAGCCGCCGTCCGCTGATCTGATCGGGCATGAGGAGTGTCGGCACGGTGTGAGCTGACCCGCCGGACACCCCCGTCGCACCGGCAAGAGCCATCGAAAGCGTTTCGCTCGCCTCCCCTTCGCCGTAACCCCACCACTCCTCAAGTCGCGGCCCGTTCACCGCGACGACGAAGCAAACCGCGTCCGGGCGGTCCGACTCGCGGTCGGAGTATTGAAACCGGAATCGGTCTGGGCGAACGAACACTGTTCGAAAAGGACGGACGGTCTCGTGGTCCCGGTGAGATCCCGAATGGAACTCGGTGCGGACGGACCCGGTATCACAGTAGGTGCGGCAACCGGAGTACACCTCTCCCATCGCTCGGATGATGTCGTGAGCTGTCATCGCTGCCGCCCCGCGAGTGGTGAGCATATTGTGTGGCCCGCTCGCCGCGCCGCGAGCAGGGTCGGGAGCATCGGGAGACCTCCGTGTCGGGTGGCCGAGGATACCGCGACGCCGCGGAACCCGGAAGGGGAACGCCAGATTGGGTGTGCCTTTCGTGCGGAACCCCTCTCCCCGTCCGGAGCGAAGCGCTCCGTCCGACCCTCTCCCTCAGGGGGGAGAGGGTGTGTGGCTCGCCCGGCCGACGTCGGCGGTCGCCCCGCAACGGTGGCCGGGGAAACCCTCTCCCCTTGAGGGAGAGGGTGGCTCGCCGCGGAGCGGGCGAGCCGGGAGAGGGGGCGATGCCCCCACACAAACTGTCGGCCCTCTGCCCGTCGGGAGAGGGGTGCCACAATTCGCAGCCCACCGCATTCCGCCGCCTCGCCGTTCCGGTCGCACCACTTTTCGAGTATGCTCGCCCCGCCCCCGGTGAGGTCGTCGCATGCCCGACCCGTCGCCCGACGACCTGACCCGGTTCGCCCCGCCGGCCGACTCGTCCACCCGCACCAACAACCAGCCGGCCGGCCCCGACTCGTCGGCCGACGCCACCGGCGCGTACACGCCCCCCGAATCCCCCTCCGCGAGCGACGTACACGTCGGCGTCAGCTTGGGCGACTACGAGCTGCTCGCCGAGGTCGCCCGAGGGGGCATGGGGGTGGTGTTCAAGGCCCGCCAGGGGAAACTGAACCGGGTGGTCGCGCTGAAGGTGAACCGCGCCGGGCAGATGGCGTCGGCCGACGAAATTCAGCTGTTCCAGGTGGAGGCGGAGGCGGCGGCGAAGCTCGACCACCCGCACATCGTGCCGGTGTACGAGGTGGGCGAGGCGGGCGGACACCAGTTCATCGCCATGGCGTTCGTGGACGGGCGGAGCCTGGCCGAGCGGGTGCGGGGCGGCCCACTGCCCCCCCCGCGAGGCGGCCCAACTCGTCCGACACGTCGCCGACGCCGTCGCCTACGCCCACGCCCACGGGGTGGTGCACCGCGACCTGAAGCCGGGCAACATCCTGGTGGTCGCGGGCGGGCAGCCCCGGGTGACCGACTTTGGCCTGGCCAAGAGCGCCGACACTGACAGCAGTTTGACGCAGGCCGGGCAGGTGATGGGCACTCCCAACTTCATGCCGCCCGAACAGGCCGAGGGGAAGAACCACGAGGTCGGCCCGCTGGCCGACGTCTACTCGCTCGGGGCCACACTGTACTGCCTGCTCACCGGCCGCCCGCCGTTCCAGGCGGCGAGCGTGGTCGAGACGCTAAGCAGGTGGTGGAGCGGGAACCGGCTGCCCCGCACCACCTGAACCCGGCGGTGGACCGCGACCTGGACACGGTTTGCCTGAAGTGTTTGCAGAAACGGCCGGACAAACGGTACCCGTCGGCGGCGGCGCTGGCCGAGGACTTGCAGCGGTACCTGGACCGAAGGCCGATCCTCGCCCGGCCGGTCGGGGCGGTGGAGAAGGCGGTGCGGTGGGCGCGGCGGACCCCGGTGCCGGCCGTCTCTGTCGCCGTGGTGGTGACGGCCTTCCTGGTCGCCTTCGCCCTGGTGTCGGGCAGCTACGTGCAGGCCGAGCGGGCGCGGGAGAACGAGGCCGAGCAGCGGCGGGAGGCGGAGCGGAAGGAGAAGGCCGAGCGGTGGGAGCGATACCGGGCGAACATGATCGCCGCCGGCGGTGCGATGCAACTGCACAACGTGACCGCCGCCCGGAACGCGCTCGACGCCGCCCCGGAGGAGCACCGCAACTGGGAGTGGCCGTACCTGCACAACCAGCTCGACACCGCCCGCCTGGTCAGCCGCTTCGGCGACCGGGTTCGGGCGATCGCGGTGTCGCCCGATGGCACCGTCGCGGCGTTCCAGCCGGCCGACGGCCCGGCCCGGGTGTGGACCCTGGACACCGGCCAGGAGATGGCCGTCCTGCCCAACCGCTCGCCGGTGCCGGACGGCGGGTTCAAGTTCAGTCCGGACGGCAAGACCGTCGCCTACAAGGTGGCCGACCAGACCCACATCGGGTTGTGGCACATCCCCGCCGGCCGCGAGACGGCCGTGCTGAGCGGGCCGGAGCGAGCCGTCACGGGGATGGCGTTCAGCCCGAACGGCCGGCGGCTCGCGGCCGGCAGCCAGGACGGCATCGCCCGCGTGTGGGACACGGCCACGGGCGAACTGCTGCACACGTTGCGGGGGCACGGCGACTGGGTCGAGAGCGTGACGTTCAGCGCGGACGGCCGCAAGCTCGTGTCCTCCGGGCTGCGGGACCACACCGCCCGCGTGTGGGACGCCGACAGCGGGAAGGAGCTGGCGATCCTCCAGGACGGGACCGGGGATGTGCTGACCGCCACCTTCAGCCCCCAGGGCGACCGCGTCCTGACGTGCGAGCTGTACCCGAGCAACGTCCTGCGGTTGTGGGACGCGACCACCGGCCGACTGCTGACGGTGCTGCGGGGGCACACCAACTCGCCCGGCGAGTTCGCGTTCAGCCCGGACGGCTCCCGCATCGCCACCGCCGGCCTCGACCAGACCGTCCGCCTGTGGGACGGGCGGACCGGGGAGCCGGTGTCCACCCGGGACGGACACCGCGGGTACGTCAGCGGGGTCGCCTTCAGCCCGGACGGGAAGTCGCTGGTCACCAGCTCGCGGGACCAGACGGGGCGGCTGTGGGACGCCGCCACCGGCGCCCCGCTCGGGGTGCTGCACGGGCACACCGGGGCGATCCGGCAGGTGCAGTACACCCCGGACGGGCAGACCATCCTGACCCTGTCGCCGGCGGACGGCACGGTGCGGCGGTGGGACGCCCGCTCGGCCGAGTGGAACGGGTCGCTCCGCGGGCACACCGACTTCGTGTACAGCGTGGCCTTCCACCCGGACGGGGAGCGGATCGCCTCGGCCGGGTGGGACGGCACCGCCCGCGTGTGGGACGCCACCACCGGCCGACCGTCCCCGCCCCTGCCGTACCCGTTCTCCCGGGCGATCGACTTCAAGGTGGTGTCCGGCGTCGCCTTCCACCCGGACGGCAAGCTGCTGGCCGCGTGCGGGCGAGACGGCGGGGTTCAGTTGTGGGATCTGACCACCCTCCGGGAGGCGTTCCGCTTCCAACTCCCGCCGGACAACTATTACGGCGCGGACGCGCGGTTCGCGTTCAGCCCGCGGGGCGACCGCCTCGCCGCGTCCGACGGGACCGGCAACAGCGTCCGCCTGTGGGACGTCGGACGGCGGGCCGAGGTGGCGGTGCTGCGGGGGCACACGGGGTATGTGACCGACGTGTGTTTCGGCCCGGACGGGGCGTGGCTGGCGTCCGTGTCGTCCGACAAGACGGTACGCATCTGGGACCTGAGCCGCCCGGACTCGCCGCGGGTTCTGGAAGGGCACACCGACACCGTCCGCTGCCTGGCGGTCAGCCGCGACGGCACCCGGCTGGCGTCCGGTTCGGTGGACGGCACCGTCCGCATGTGGGACACGACCACCTGGCGGGAGGAGGCCGAACTGAAGCACGGGACGAACGTGTACGGGGTGGCCTTCACCCCCGACGGCAGCCGGCTGGCGTCGGCGTGCGCGAACAACATGATCCGCTTCTGGGACACGGCCACCTCCCAACTGGTGGTCGAGCTGGAGGGGCACACCGAGTACGCCCACCAGCTGGCGTTCAGCCCGGACGGCACCCGCCTGGTGTCGGCGTCCGGGGACAAGACGGTGCGGGTGTGGGACACCCTTTCGGTGGCCGAGCGGGCGACCCGAAAGTAGGGCCCGCGCGGCGAACGCCCCACGTTCCCAACCACCCGCGTTCGCCCAACCCGCCCGGCCGACCACCTGTCGGGATTCGCTCACCCTCGGGGGAACACGGGTTCGTTTGCGGCGGCGAGTGGGTATAGTGTCCGTTCGGCCTACCGCCCTTCTCCGCGCCTCCGTCCGGGCGCACCCCCTTCCGCCTCGACACCATGACCCCATCCGCACCCGCCGCCGGGGCGCCGGCCGCCGCGCCGCCCCGCCGCATTTCGTTCGGTCGCGTCGCCCACATCGCGTTCGACCTGACCCCCCTTGTCGGCGTCCACCTGGCCCTCGTCGCCATCCCGTGGGTGTCGTTCTCGTGGCTGTCGGTGCTGCTCGTCTTCGTCGTCACCCGCATCAGCGGGTTGGGCGTGACGGCCGGCCTGCACCGCTACTTCTCGCACCACGCGTTCAAGACCTCCCGCTGGTTCCAGTTCGTGCTGGGGGTGATGGGCTGCACTGCGTTGCAGAAGGGGCCGCTCTGGTGGGTGGCCCACCACCGCCTGCACCACAAGCACTCGGACCGGGAGCACGACCCGCACTCGCCGGTGCGGGACGGCTTCCTGCACGGGCACATCGGCTGGATCTTCAGCCAGGATCTGATGGAACCCGACCCGAAGCTGACCCGCGACCTGGCGCGGTACCGCGAGCTGGTGTGGCTGGACAAGTGCTGGATGCTGCCCGGCGTGCTGCTGGCGGCGGCGTGCTACCTGATCGACGGGTGGAGCGGGGTGGTGTGGGGGTACTGCGCGAGCACCGTGCTGGTGTTCCAGATGACGTTCGCGGTCAACTCGGTCGGCCACCTGTGGGGGAAGCAGCGGTTCGACACCGGCGACGGCAGCCGGAACAACTGGTTCCTCGGCGTGTTCGGGCTGGGCGACGGGTGGCACAACAACCACCACCGCGCGCCGGCGTCGGCCCGCCACGGGTTCGCCTGGTACGAGTTCGACATGACGTGGACGGTCATCAAACTGTGGCGGCGGATGGGGCTGGTGTGGGGGGTGAAGGTGCCCCCGCCGGAGGTGCTGCGGGGCGAACAGAAGCGGAAGCCGACGGCGGCGGAGCCTGCGGCGACAACCGAGGCGCCGCAGGCGGTGGTGTGACGGGCCTACACGAACCTCTCCTCGAACGGGCCGATGAACCGCCGCTCGTCGCTCCAGTCGAGGATGGCGAACACCACCCGCTTGAACACGCCGGCGAAGCGGGTCGTGAGTGCCTCGCGGAACAGGTCGGCGATCACCTCCGGGTCGTTGCGGAACACCCCGCAGCCCCACGCCCCCAGCACCGCCGCGTCGTGTCCGTGACCGGCCATGACGTGCAGCACCTTGCGGATCCGCTCCCGCATCTCGCGGGTGACTTCTGCTTGCTTCCAGCCGCCGTCACCCAGGTAGGTTCCGGCGTTCACGGCTGGACTCGTGACGAACGCGCACCGATACGGCTCGCTCAGCAGGTCGCCGTCGTCGTCGCGGAAGACCGGCACGCCGGGCGAGTAAATCGCATAGTTCGTGTAGAACCCGCCACGGGTGCCGGCGTGCTGCCGGTACATGCCGTCGTTCACGATGCAGGCGTACAGCCCGGAGCTGCGGCAGAGCGATTCCTCTTGCGCCCGTGCCCCGCCGAGGAACCCGCCGCCGGGGTGCTTGGCCGAGGCGAAGTTCAACGCCACGGGGTTCAGCCCGTCGGCAACCAGTCGCTGGGCGGCGGATAGCGTCGTCTCGTTCGTCACTTCAAACTGCGTGGCGTGGCCGGCGAGTTGGAACGCGGGCAGCGGCGCGTCCGGCGGATAGCTGACGGTGCCTTGAACAGCTTCAGCGAGCGCGTCCGCAATGTGGACCTCACGTCCGTCCGGTGCGGTGTACCCGCCAGTGTGGATGATCCGCACCGCCTCCTGCCCCTGTGCTTTCGCCTTGCCGCGGTCGATGGTGGACATGTCAACCTCCAGGTTGTGTTCACCCGGCGGACACGGGGAGCGGAACGCGGGTTCGGGTATAATCGCGGTGTCGCCGAGGGGTCTCCATGCCGATTCACGACTGGACGCGGGTGTACGCTGGCATCTTCCACGATTTCCACCAGACGTGGTGTATCCGGATCAAGGAGCGGCTGAACACGCTCCTTCCGCCGGACTACTACTCTCTCGTGGAACAAGCGGCGGTGGGGGTTGAACCGGACGTCATTACTCTCCAAGACCGAACCGACGACGCCGACCCGAGTGGAGGCGGTGTAGCCACATTAGCCGCCCCGAAGACGCGGTTCGTGGCCGAGTTGGGTAAACTCGCACCTCGGCGGAAGAACACCGTCGCCGTGAGGCATGTGAGCGATGACCGAGTGGTGGCGGTCATCGAACTCGTATCGCCGGGAAACAAGGAGAGCAACCGGGCGATCCGGGCCTTCGTGGATAAGGCGGTGGACCTGTTGGCGAAAGGCGTTCACCTGCTCATCATCGACTTGTTTCCGCCGACACCCCGCGACCCGCGGGGGATTCACTCGGTCATCTCCGAGGAACTGGCTGGCGAGGAGTTTCATCCGCCGGAAGGCGAACCACTGACTGCCGTGGCCTACGAAGCGGCGGTGCCCCCGAAGGCATACATCGAACCGCTACGGGTGGGCGGGACACTCCCCGATATGCCGGTCTTCCTGCGGCCGGGGTTGCATGTCCCACTACCCTTGGAGGAGACGTACACGTCGGCGTATGAAGCGGTGCCCCCCCGCTGGCGGCGGGTGATCGATGGGGAGTGATGCCACCATTTACGGCGTGATCGAGGGATGCGGGTACGGTCCCCAACTGGGCGACCGGAGGCGTTTCTATCGACACAACCGATCGGTGCTGTCGCAACTCCCCGCGACTGATGCATACCCGCCGCTCGTCCGGGGGATGTTCGCCGTCACCTTCGGGCCGATGCTGACCCACAAGGTCCACGCGATCCACTTCGGCTGGGCGACCAAGAACTTCGCCGAAGACTGGCCGGAGTGGGAGGCGAAGTTTCACGCCTTGCTGCGGCGGCTGGTCTGGCTGTCGGCGGTCGTGCATGTGGACGGCGAGTACGACGGCAAACTGACCGCCGAGTACGTCATCCTGCCGGAATCGATCGTTGGCTGGCAGGAAGACCCGATCCGCCTGAACAACGAGTGGCTTGCACACTACGACGGCTGGATCACCGGGTGGGAACCGCCGGCGTAGGGCGTCATTTCCTCCGCTTCGTCGGCTTCTTCTTCGCCCCTTTCGGGATGGCGGCGATGGCGCGGTCGAGCCAGTCCTTCAACTGCTCGTCGGTGGCGATGCCGGGTGCGTCCACCATCACCCAGCCGGTCATCGGCTTGCCCGTGTTCATCGGGTCGAACCCGGACGTGTGCGGTTCGAGCAGGGCGTCGGCCATGCCGTCGTACAGCTTCACCATGAGCATCGAGCGGAACACGCCGGCGAACATCACCCCGTTGCGGAACAGGCCGTACCCGCCGAACAGCGGCTTGCCGTCCAGGCCGGACAGGCCGTCGAGTTGATCGCGAACGCGGTCGGCCAGTTGCTTGTCGTAGGCCATGCCCAATCCCTCAACGTCACCCCACCAGTTCCTTCACCGGCGTGCCGCCGTCGGGCAGCAGGTGGTACGGGCGGCCGGTGCGATCGGGGTAGGTCTCGTCGAGCGACACGCCGAAGTAGTGGTAAATGGTCGCGGCCAGGTCGCCCGGTGTGACCGGCCGGTCGCGGACGTACCCGCCGTCGGCCGTACTGCTGCCGATCACCTGACCGTGCTTCAACCCGCCGCCGGCCACCAACATCGACATCACGTTCGCCCAGTGGTCGCGGCCGTCGGTGCTGTCCTGCGTGCCGATCTTCGGCGTGCGGCCGAACTCGCCCATCGCCAGCACCAGTGTGTCGTCGAGTGTGCCGCGGTCGGCCAGATCAGCCACCAGCGTGGTGATAAGGCCGTCGAACAGCGGCAGCAGTGGCTTCAGCCCCTTCGAGATGCCGCCGTAGGGCGGGATGTTGTCGCCGTGCGTGTCCCAGGTGCCCGACGCCGTGTGGTAACTCAAGTCGAGCGTGACGAACGGCACCCCGGCCTCGGTCAGCCGCCGGGCCATGAGCGTCTGCTGGCACCAGAGGTGTTTGCCGTACTTCTCGCGGGTCTTCTCCGGCTCTTTGGACAAATCGAGGGCGTCCCGCACGCGCCCGCTCAGCACCAGTTCCGTCGCCGATTTGGTGTGCTTGTCGAACCCGTCCAGGTGCGGCGAACTCTCGGCCACGGCCCGCAGGCGGTCGAAGCGATCGGCCAGCTTCAGTCGCGAGTCGAGCCGGTCGGCGTCCACCCCGCCGGGCAGGTCGAACGCCCCGCCGGGCGACACCTTGCCCGTGTCCTTGCCGACAAGATCGTACACCGGCAGTTTGGCGGCGGTGTTCGCCAGGAACGGGTCGAACGCCGGACCGAGCCGACCGGCGTAGGCGAGGTGCGTGCGGCTGCGCTGGAACGCGGCGTAGGCCGGCACGCCGGGGTGGTGCGGCCCGCGGAACTTCGCCACCAGCGAGCCGATCGCCGGGTACTCCTTCGCCTCCGGGTTCACCCGCGGCTCGGCCAGCTTGTTCGCCGTCTGCATCACCGTGTTCGGCTCGTGGTTGCTCCCGCGGCAATCGACCGAACGGATGACGGTGAACCTGTCCAGCATCGCGGCCAACTTGGGCAGGTGTTCGCACACCCGCACGCCGGGCAGCTTGGTGGCGATGGTGCCGAATGGCCCGCGGTTCTCGGCCGGACGGTCGGGCTTGGGGTCGAGGGTGTCGATGTGGCTCGGCCCGCCGGCCATCCACAACAGGATGAGGCTCTTCTTCGGCTTGGCGGACGGTGCGGCCCGGAGCAACTGCGGCAGGCTCAGCCCGGCGATGCCGGCGAGCGACGCCTTGAACAGGTTCCGCCGGCCGAGCAGCAGCCCCTCGCGGTCGCGGGGGTGGAAGGTGGTGAATGCGTGGCTCATGCCCGCCGAGTGTACCCGAGCGTGGGACAGAAAAGTAGTAGGCACACTCCGTGTGCCGTTCTGAAGCCGGCACACGGAGTGTGCCTACTACTTTGTCAGAACCCGACGCCGACGCCGAGGTAGCCGACCACCGCGGCGAAGCTGAGCCGCGACGGGCCGACGTCGCCGATGCCCCAGTAGTGGCTGTACCGCACGCCGACGGTCAACCACCCGCCGCGGGGGCCGAACAGCCCGAACCCCACCTCGGTGGCGAGGAACGGCACCGTGCGATCGGCCCGCACCACCAGCTCGCGGAACGGCGAGTCGCCCCCGTTCACCGCGTCGAACTCGCGGAACCGCTGGGTGATCTGCCCGTACAGGGCACCCGCGCGGGCGTCCGCCCACACCCGGAACCCCATCGGGTCGGACTCCTCCCGCTTGCGGAAGTGGTGCTCCACCCGCAACCCGCCGTGCGGTCCGAACCCGGCGAACCAGTTGCTAGCACTCTGTTCGTACCCGCCGCCGCTCGCCCGGTCGTCGGCGAAGAACCCGCCGTACCGCCCGCCGAAGAGCAGGTGGTACTGCACCCCGCTCGCCTCCCGCGGTGTCCACACGCGGTACGCCACGGTCACGTCGGCGACGTTCGCGGTCACCCGCGACTTCAGCCAGTGCGGCTCGCTAGGCACCGTCCGCATCTGGAAGCGCGGGAAGTCGCGGGGATCGACCTTATCCTCCCCGAAGAGGAGGTCGTTGAACGCGCCGCCGACCAGGTCGTCGGTCGCCTTCGACCGGTCCCGCTGCCGCTCCCGCATGCGCGCGCCGTACCCGTTCAGCCCGCCGAGGTTCGGTACGACGGCCGGGTCGTACCCGAGCAGCCAGGTGTGGGCACCGCGGTGGTATGTCTCCCACGAGCCGACCACGGACAGCGGCGCCTGCTCGAACGTGTACCCGGCGAGCACGCGGGCGGCGAAACTGAAGTCGTCGCGGATGTCGTGGGCGTACTCGGCGACCGGCACGGGGAAGAGGGCCTGGCGGCGGGCGAACGCCCGCGACGGGGCGAGCGCCCCGCCCCGCCACATCCCCCACCCGCCGAACGTCGCCCCGATGTCCCCGCCGAGGAAGATGCGGCGGGCCGGCGGTTCCACCGTCCGGACGACCTCCACCACCTCCACCGGAGGCGGGGCGATCAATTCTCCCTCAAGGGGCGGCAGGGAAACCGCGACGGGTGCCAGCAGCACGACCACAGAAAGCGCACGCAGCATGCCCGGCGAATACCCGACCGGCGGTCCGGCGGCAAGTCGGTTTCGGACGTTACCTGAGTGGTGATCGCCGGGTGGCGGTTCGCCGGTGGGTGGGGTGAGAATGGTGAATAACCGGCCACCCTCACCGTCCGCTCATCAACCGCCCGCCACCATTCCCAGCACCGATCACTCCCGGAGGGTCAGGATGAAAGTCCGCCTGTTCACCGCGGCCGCGCTCGTGGCGTCCGCCGTCCCCGCCGTCGCCGCCGACTGGACCCAGTTCCGCGGGACGAACGGCGTGTCCACCGAGACGAAGCTGCCGGCCGAGTGGTCGGCCGACAAGAACGTGGCCTGGAAGGTGAGCGTGCCGGGGGTGGCGTGGTCGTGCCCGATCGTCGTCGGCGACAAGGTGTTCGTCACCACCGCCACCGCCGACGGCCAGCCGAAGCCGCGGGGCGGTGGCGGAGGTGGCGGCGGACCCGGTGGTGGCGGTGGCTTCCCCGGCGGTGGGGGCGGCGGTCGGCCGGGTGGTGGGGGCGGTCCGGGCGGTGGCGGCGGCGGGCCGGACAAGGAGTACACCTGGAAGGTGGTCTGCCTGGACCGGGCGACCGGCAAGGAGCTGTGGAGCGAGAAGGCGGCGGTGGGCAAGCCGAAGTACGGCACCCACGGGAGCAACACGTTCGCCAGCGAGACGCCGGTGAGCGACGGCGAGCGGGTGTACGCCTACTTCGCCGCCAGCGGCACGGTCATCGCCTTCGACCTGAAAGGGAAAGAGGTGTGGAAGAAGGACATCGGGTCGTTCCCGTCGATGGCGAACTGGGGCACGGCCAGCTCACCGGCGGTGCACGACGGGAAGGTGTTCATCCAGTGCGACAACGAGAAGGAGTCGTTCCTGGTGGCGTTCGACGCCAAGACGGGCGA
>CAYMHO010000173.1:0-14951 GCA_964390195.1 uncultured Fimbriiglobus sp.
AAGCCGATCCGCGTCTACATGGCCGACACCAGCGGCGACATCGACAACGCCTTCGGGAGCTGGCCGTGGGCGAACCAGCAGATGGCGTCCGCATTGAAGTACATGGGGTACGACGTCCGCTTCGACTGGGCCGAAGGGTACGCCCACAACGCCGACTTCGGAGGGTCGAAGTTCCCCGACGCGATGAAGTGGCTCTGGCGGAAGGACAAGTTCACCCCCGTGCTCGACACCCGGGGCGACCTGGGCGGCGACCTGACCCTGCTGAACCTGCTGATCCGCGATCAGTCGTGGGAAGTGGTGGCAAAAGACCTCGGGTTCGCGGACGCGTTGTGCGCCGACAAGGCCGGCAACGTGTACTTCTGCGACATGAAGGCCCCCTCGGTCGTCCGCATCGGCACGGACGGCAAGCGCAAGGAGATCTGCAAGGAGGCGGTGAGCGGACTGAAGTTCAGCCCGGACGAGTCCGTCCTGTACGGCTGCCAGGGGGCGAAGGGCCGGGTCATCGCGATCGACCCCGCCGGCGGCGAGGTGAAGGTCGTCGCGGAGGGGGTCAAACCGAACGACTTGGCGGTGACGAAGGACGGGTTCATCCTGATCACTGAGACCGCCGCGAAACAGGTGACCCGGATCGACCCGAAGACGGGCGGGGTGAAGGTGATGGATACGGGCATCAGCAAGCCGAACGGCATCGCGCTGTCGAACGACGGCGGCACGTTGGCCGTGTCCGACTACGGCGGCACGCACACGTGGACGTTCCGGGTGAATAAGGAAGGCGTGCTCGACGCCAAGATGCCGACGATGCCGATGCGGTTGCCGATCGACCCCAAGGGCGAGTTCAAGTTCAACCAGCCGCCGCCCTACGTTCAGAACTCCCAGGGGGACGGCATGGCCGTCGACAAGGCCGGCCGCTTCTACGTGACGAGCCAGGTGGGGGTACAAATCTTTGACCCGACCGGCCGCCCGTGCGGCGTCCTGCCGAAGGTCAACGGTGATCAACCGCTGACGACGTGCGTCCTCGCCGGCCCGGACCACAGTATGCTCTACATCGCGCACGGCACGACGATTTACCGCCGGAAGTTGACGGTCCAGAAGGCGAAATAGGCGGGCGTGCGAACCGACCCAGGGCGTGAGCGTGGCCGACTCCCACGGAGATCCCCAAGTCCGAGATTGTGGTTGCACTCAACGGTCACCACGACCGAGAGTCTTGCCAGGGAATTCCCCTCGGACCCTCTGCCCACCTGCCTTGACCCCGAGCGGAACGGATGCCTCACGCCCACAAGGCTTGTGCCGACACCCGCGGCTTTTGTCGACCCTGCCTCCGGGCCTCCACCATCGAACGGCTCGGATGATCCCCTCGATCCCCGCGGGGGGATCGGAGACCCATGCCTCACCTGCCATACGTGTGCGGTCTGGGCCGATACGATCCCATCACCCCGCCACCTCGCGAACCGGGCCGCCGCCGCAATCACGCGAGTGAGCCGGCGGACCTTCGCCTCCCGCTTCTACACCCGGCGAAGGTCGTCGGCCATCACGGACCCGAACCTGATAGGGTCGTCCGCCGCCAGGTACTCCTCCCCCAGTTCCCCGTTCACCCGCCGGTTGCGGTACAGGTCGCGGCGGTCGTTCGGCCGGTACTCCCACCGAAGAGTTGCCGCCCCTCACGCTCGGCGTGTACTACAAGCCGAGCGGTTGCCCCGCTTGGCACCGGATGTTAGCACCACACGACCGGCCAACCGATTTGAACGGGCGGCGGGACATGTGGTGTTCACGTGTCCGAACAGCGAAGACCCGGTCAGCCGGCCAGGAATTCGACCCCGTACTCGTTGGCACACTGGGCAGCCACGGCCGGAGTCACCAGCCCTTTCGCGTCCAGGGCGGACAGGTCGGCGAAGTACCGCTCGAACCCGCCGGGGGTGAGGACCACCAGGAACCGGCACGGGCGGGCGGACGCGTTGCGGAACGTGTGCGGGATGCCCCGCGGGAGGAACACCGTGCCGCCGGCCGGCACGCGAGTCCAGGTGCCGCTGCTGAACGCCTCCAGTTCGCCCTCGAGCACGTGGAAGAGTTCGTCTTCCCGCTCGTGCACGTGGACCGGCGGCCCGCCGCCCGGCGGGGTGGTCACGATGCCGACGGCCAGCCGGCCGCCGGTGTGCTCGCTCCGCAGGAGGGCCTGCACCTGCTCGCCGAGCACCGTCCAGTGTTCGCCGCCGTTCGCCGTCACGATCTTGGGTTGAACCGACATGGGAAGTCTCCGCGTGTGTGTGTGTGGTTGGTGGTGAGTCCAGTTACCGGCGGCGGTACTCGTACCGGTACTCGTACTTGTAAGAGCTGCTGCCGATGTTGCGGATGACGGACATGTTGGTCTCGTGCTGCATCCGCATCATGTTCGAGATCATCGCCGTGTTCTGCTGCTGCTGCTGGAGTTTCTTGAGCGCGTCCAGATAGTCGAGCTCCTTGGACGGGGCGGGGGTGGTCTGCCACTTGGCCAGCTTCGGCTTCACCCCGAGCGGCTCCAGATAGGTGGCCCAGGAGTCGCGGAGCTCCTGCTTGTCGTCGTCGGCCATCGTCGGCCAGGCGAACCGCACCATGGCCAGTTGGGTCCGCGCGCTCGTCACCTGATAGCCGCTCACGCCCCCCGCTTTCACCTTGTCCAGCGTGGCCGCCTTCACCTTGTCGGCGGTCGCCTTGTCCCCGGCGGTCACCTCCATCACCTGGAAGTGCATCCACTCGCCGAGCGCGTCGGCGTCGTGCCGCGTGGCCCCCGGCTTGCCCTTCTCCAGCGGCGGGCGTTTGGCGTCGAACACGTCCAACAGCCACTGGTTCGTCTTGTCCTTGTCCCCGGTCGCCCGCATCGCCTCAACCACCTTGCCGTGGTCGAACGCCTGGAGCAGGTCGCGCTCGGCCGGCGGCAGTTGGGCCAGTCGGGTGAAGTGGAAGGCGATGCCGAGCGTGCCTTCCATCGCGTCCTTGTCGCCTCTCGTCCACTCGTCGATCAGCTTCGCCCGCAGCGTCTTCCGCTCGGCGGCGGTCAATTCCAGCCCGAGCACCCACTCGAAGTACATCCGCACCCGCTCGGCCGCCCCCTCGGTGAGCGGCTTCTCCCCTTTGGCGATCACCGTCCCGTCGGCGGGGCAGGGGAGGGGGTTCTTGGTCGGGTGGAGTTTGACGTAGGCCTCGAACGCCGCCTTGTTCACCGTGTTGTTCGGCTGACCGAGAACGAACGACAGCAGGCTGGCGGTGTCGCGAACGTGCCGCAGTTCGCCCGCCCCGCCGTGCGGCGGGTCGTCCATCATGCGGGCGGTGTGCAGGCTGGCCGACCGGCTCGACTCGATCTGCTTCCAGTCTTGCAGGATGAGCCCTTGCAGGTCGGAGCGGGTGGCGTCGCTCAGGCGGACGCCGAGCGCCCAGTCGTACCAGTCGGCGTGCTGGAGGGTGCCGCCGGCGGTCAGCTTGTCCGGCGGGCCGTCGGCCAGCACCTTGTTGGCGGTGGCGTAGGCGTCGGCCAGCCACTTGTCCAACCCGGACTCCGGCGACTTCAGCCCGTCGACCAACTCTTTCTCGGCCAACTGCTGCACCTGCGTCCGCTGCTCCGGGGTCATCCGCACCACCTTGCGGTACACCGGCAGGAACTCGTCGACGATCATCTTCCGGTCGTCTTTGGCGTCGGCGGCGTTCCACTCCTTCGGCACCATCTTCAGGAAGTCTTCCTGCTGACCGACCGTGAGCTGCATCCGCAGCCCCCACTGGATGAACTCCAGGGTGTTGTCCAGGTGGTCTTTCCGCAGTGCGGGCGGGCCGTCGGCGATGACGGTCTTCGCCTCGGCCACCTTCTTGAGCACCCAGGCGTGGTACGGGCTGCCCAGGTCGGCCTTCGCCTTGCACTCCTTCGCCCAGGCGTCGGCGTGCTTCTTCCGCAGCGCGGAACGGTGGGCGTCGTCCTTGTCGAAGGCGTCCTTGAACGCGGGCAACAGGGCGGCCTCGGCCGTCTGCCAGTCGGCGGGGGCGTACTTCCAGTACCAGGCGTACAGCCGCTGGTGTTCGCGGAGTTGACGAGCGGTCAGTTGCACGTCGAACACCACCTCGACGGCGTCGCGGCGGAGGTCGGCGAGTTCCTGGGTGAGTGGCGGTTTACCAGGGGCGAGTTCGGCGGCGGGGGCACCGACGGCCGCAAGCAGCACCAGCACGAGGGGGAGAGGAAATTTCGACACAGGCACGACAGCACCTCCGAGCGCGGGCCGGGCCGCACTCTCACGGGGGGTCAGGTATCGGGCTTGGGGCTGTAGCCGGCCTCTGTGAAGCCGGTCCGGGGTCACAGACCCCGGCTACAGAAGGGTCAGCGCTTCATTGGCAACTGCTTCTCGACGGCCTCGGCTTTCGTCGTCTGGTTCGTCTCGCGGTACACGGTGGCCAGCCACTCCAGCGTCTGAATTCGATCCGGGTGAGTCTCCGGGAACACCCTCTTCAAGCGTTCGGCGGCGTCTTCGAGCAGCGGCACCGCCTTCGCCGGCTGTCCGGCCGCCCGGTGGGCGAGCGCCAAGTTGTGCTGGCTGGTGAGCGTGTCAGGGTGGTCGGCGGGCAGCTTCGCCTTCCGCAGTCGCAGGGTCTCTTCCCCCAGCTTCACGGCGGCCGGCGGGTCGGTCTTGGTCAGCGTCAGCACCAGGTAGTTCTGCGCCCGCAGGGTGTGCAGCCCGTCGTCGCCGTAGGTCTGCTTGAACGCGACGACGACTGGGGTGAGCAACCCGATGGCCCGGTCGGTCCTGTCCGCCCGGTGGAACGCCATTGCCAGGTTCGTTTGCGCCAGCAGGGTGTTGACGTTGTTCGGCCCCAGGCTCGACTTCCGCCGCTCGAACACCTCCTCGTACATCTTCGCCGCGTCGTCGTGGCGGCCGACGGCGGTGTACCCGAGCGCCAGGTTGTTCAGGCTCACCAGGGTGTCGGCGTTGTCGGCCCCGAGCGTCTTCCGCCGGCGGGCGAGCGTGTCTTCGAACAGCGGCACCGCCGTCTCGGTCTCGCCCAACTCGTGCCACAGCAGGGCCAGTCCGTTCGCGGCTCGCAAGGTGTCGGCGTGGTCCGGGCCATGCAGGGCGAGCGTCCGCTTGTGGTTATCCTCGTACAGCGGGCGGGCGAGGTCGTACTGGCCGAGTTGCCGGTACACCGCCGCCAACTGGTTGCCGCTCCGCAGGGTGGCCGAGTCGTCCGGGCCAAGGGCTTTCGCCCGTAGTTTGTGGGCGAGTTCGTACTGTCGGCGTGCGGCGGGCAGGTCGCCCATCTGCCTGTACGTCTCGCCGTACCGCTCGCGGATGGCGGCTTCGACGTGCGGTCGGCCGGCGAACGCCTTCGCCACGTCCGGCTCGGCCTGGTCCAGCGCCTGCCGCAGGGTCACATCCTTCCCGCCCTGCTGCGGCCGCGGGGCACCGAGGATGGCCTTGTCGAAAAAGGCGAGCATGGCCTTCGCGTCGGCCTCCACCGACTTCGCCTCCTCCATGCTCTTTTGGGCGGCCAGCTTCTGAGTCATTTCGTCGTCACGTGCCGCCCGTTCGGCCTGCGCCAGCCGCAGGGAGGTCTCCCGCTCTTGCGTCGCCAGCTCGCTCGCCTGCACCGCCGCCTGTTCCGCTTGCATCGCACGCGCAGTCAGCCCGACGCTCACCGCCGTACCGCCGACCAGCGCCGCCGCGAGGCCGGTCGCGGCCGCCACCGCCGCCTTGTGCCGCCCGACCAGCTTCCGCACGCGGTAGGCGAACGTCGGCGGGTGGGCCAACACCGGCTCTCCGACGAGGAACCGTTCCAGATCGTCAGCCAGCGCACCGGCGGTGTCGTACCGACGGTTCCGGTCCTTCTCCAGCGCCTTCATCACGATCCAGTCGAGTTCGCCCCGCACGGCCTTCGACAGTTGGTCCTGTTCGGACCGGCGGTTGGCGGCGACACTCGCGGGGGTGGCCGGCGAACTCAGCCGAGTGCTCGGCTTCGGCGGCTCCTCTTCACGCACCGCCCGCAGCACCTCCAACAGTGCGGCTTTCTTCACTCGCTCCCCGTCGATGGGCGGGCTGCCGGTGATCAGTTCGTAAAGCAGGATGCCGAGGGTGTACACGTCGGCCCGCGTGTCGATGTCCAGTTGGTTGAACTCGGCCTGTTCGGGGGCCATGTACTCCGGCGTGCCGACCACCGTGCCGAACCCGGTGAACAGGGTGCGATCCGTCAGCCGCTGGCCGACCGCCTTCGACACACCGAAGTCGATCACCCGCGGCACCGGTACGCCGTCATAGAGTGCCACCAGCACGTTCCCTGGTTTCAGGTCGCGGTGGATGATCCCCTTCATGTGGGCGTGCTGCACCGCCTGGCACACCGGCACCATCAGCTTCAGCCGCTCTTTCACCGACAGCTTCCGCCCGTCGCAGAACCGGGTGATAGGCATCCCCTTCACCAACTCCATGACGAAGAACGGTCGGCCGCCGGCCGTCATCCCGCCGTCGAGGATTTTGGCGATGTTCGGGTGATCCATCAGTGCCAGGGCTTGCCGCTCCGACTCGAACCGGGCGAGCACCTGCTGCGAGTCCATGCCCGGCTTGACGAGCTTCACCGCCACCAGCCGCCGCACGGGGTCGGTCTGCTCGGCCATGAACACCAGGCCCATGCCCCCCTCACCGATCTGCTCGAGCAGTTTGTACCGGCCAGCGATCACGCTCCCCACCGCATCGGGGCCGACTGCGCGTGTGGCGTCCGACGAGCCGTCCAGGAACTCGCCAATGTCCTCATGGGCCGCTAGGAGGCGGTCGACCCGGAGACGGAGTTCGGGGGTGTCGCACGCGGCGTCCAGATAGCCCAGCCGCTCCCTGCCGGGCGGCCTGTCGAGCGCCGCGTGGAACACCGACTCGACGTGCTTCGGATCGACCGCCATAGAGCACCCGGAGTTGGTTCCGCCCTATCAAGCGTCGTCGGGGTTCGTCACCCCTCACCGCCGGCGTATTTTTTTTCGGACGTGGTCAGCCGGTCGAACAGCCAGGTGCGGGCGTAGGTCCAGTGCCGCTCGGCGGTGGCTCGCGACACGCCCAGCAGGTCAGCTGCCTCCTCCACCGACAGCCCGGCGAAGAACCGCAGCCGCACCAGTTCGGCCTTGGTCGGGTCTTCGGCGGCGAACGCGGTGAGGGCGTCGTCCAGGTCGAGCAGGTCGTCCGCCGACAGGTCGGCGACCGACGGCACGGTGCGCAGGTCCACCCGTTTGCAGTCGCCGCCGCGCTTCAATCGACCCCGCTTGCGGGCGGCGTCCACCAGCACCCGACGCATCGCCTCGGCCGCCGCCGCGAAGAAGTGCGCGCGGTTCTGAAACACCTGATCGCCGACCAGCCGCAGGTATGCCTCGTGGACGAGCGCCGTGGCCGTGAGAGACTGGCCAACCGCCTCGCGGCCGATCTGGGCCGCCGCCACTCGCCGCAGTTCGTCGTACACGAGCGGCAACAGGGCAGACACCGACGCTCGATCACCTGCCGACGCCGAGTCCAACAGTTTGGTGAGGGGGTGCATCAGAACCATTCTAGCTTTCGGCCAGCGACTTCCCCCGTGATCCGGTGACGCCTCCGCGGCCGGTCGTCCTTGGCCCGCAGTAGAGTCGCTGGGGAGTGACTCTGGACGTGATCGATGTTCTTGCCCGGGCCGGTGAACGAGATCACGCCATGGGCCCCAGAAATAGTGACCGTCGGTGAAAACAGCGAGTCACGGGGGCAGACTTCGATCGCGAAGGCGGAGGCGAACGTCGAGGGGTTTGCGGTCGGCATGGTGGTGGCCACCCCTCCCAGTTGGCCCGGGGCGACGGCCCGCTGTCGGCGGCGGAGCGGCGGGCCATCCAGACCGACGGCGAGGCGGCGGTGCGGCTGGTCCACCCGCGGCCGCTGACCAAACACTCGGTGTGGGCGTTCGCCGGGTTCTGCGAGGAGACGGATTTCCCTCACTTCCGGAAGGCGCTCATCGACGTGCTGAAGTTCCGCCCGGGTGTCGGCGGCCGCCTGTTCGACCGATGCCTCGCCGTCGCTTCCGCCGACGGCCCGCTCACCCCCGATGAGAGGCAGTGGCTGGAAGCGTTGTGCGTCCTCCTGCACCTCGCCCCCCCGATGTGGGACCGGCTGGTCGACCCGCCCGCCCGGATGGCAGTCGCGCGCGTGGGGTGAGCCGCCACCCCAAACATCAACCAGTAACTGGACGAGGCAGTTCCTGGAAACCTCATCCCTGTTAGGCGCGGCAGCCGATGTTGGCTCCTCGTCTGCCCCTCGAATGCCCCGTTTCACGCTCAGTACGAGTTCGGACGGACTGACACCCGAGTTGGCCCCTGTGGGGTGGTCACCGCCGAACGAACCCGTTCGTTCACCCGCCGAGCGCAGGCACGGGGACCCCATCGACGGAGTGAACGGTCGCGTCCAACGCGGCCGGCGGATACGACGGGCAGTCCCGCCGCAGCCGTCACGACAGGACGGCCACCCGCTCGGCCAGTTCGCACTCGAGTAACCCGGCCGGTGCGAGGGCGGTCACAACCGCGGCGCGGAAGTGCTCCGACGTCGCCGGGGAGGCAGCCCGCAACCCGTGCGGCACGGCGTTCCACTTGGCGACGGCTTTCCCCGCCGCCGTCCTCGGCCCGGTGGACCGTTGGGCGTTCCGGCGGTTGGCTTTGATCCGCTTCAGCGTGGATATGGCAAACCCTCGTGATTAATGGGGGCGGGACTCACGGGCGCTTCGCTCCTGCCGCTCGAACCCTGGAGGGGGGAGTCGTCTAGCGAACCGGCAGGCGTGGGCGTGTCGGTAGGGACGGCGGGGTTCACCAGCGCCAGCTCCGCCGCTCGGACGGGGGCGGGCAGCCGGGGCTACACCTCGGCGATGTGGAGCAGTTCCCGCGAGTGTTGGTCCAGGGTGGTGCGAGCGGCGGTGCAAGCGAGATCAGCGGTCGGCGAACTCGCCTGAGAACTCAGGCCAGCGGTCGGTTCGTCCGTCGGATTGTGGCCCCGAAGGTCGCGGGTTCAAGTCCCGTTAGCCACCCTGGTGAAACTCGATACGACCCGACGCGAATCAGCGCCGGGTTGCTTCATTTTCCGGCTCCGTCGCGGTGAGGCAGTCCGCGGGGCGATCGGAGGGCACGCCGAAGAGAATCGGCGCGCTGCCGCCCCGCCCTCACCGCTGGCCGGGCCGCGGGTTGACCAGCCGGTACAACCGCCCGTCCTCCGCCCCGCCGAGGAAGTCCGGCAGGCCGTCGCCGTCGAAGTCCGACACGCCCGGACTCACGTCGTGCCCCTCGATGTTCTTCGCGTCCAGCGGGCCGGCGTTCTTGAACACCCACGCCCCGTCCTTCTGGCCCACCTGTTTCAGCAGGTCGGCGTTCGCCGAGTTCAGTAGCAGGTCGAACTTGCCGTCCCCGTCCCAGTCGGTCGCGCACAGCTTCCGCCGCCCGCTTTTTCCCGCCGCATTCGGGTTCAATCGCAGCGGTTTGCCGTCCTCGCCGACGAACGCCCGCCGCGGCGGGAGGAGTACCAGCTTCCCGTCCTTCTTGGCCCGCTCGAGGAACGCCAGATGCCCCTCGGTGTCGAGTATCGCCAAATCCGGCAGGTCGTCGGCGTTGAAGTCGAACACCACGGGTGTCGTCCGCCACTGCGTGAGCAACCCGTCACCGGTCGGCTTCCGCCACCCCCACGTCAGCGACGGCTGCGGCCGGTCCTTCGTCCACGCCACTACGACCGGCTGAGGTGCGGCCAACTTCGGCACTTTCCGCGTGCCCTCGTTCCGCAGCCACACCACCTCGCCGAGGATGCTGTTCAGCACCACGTCCGGCAGCCCATCCGCATCCCAGTCGGCCACACTGAACGTGGTGTACCCCCACTTCGCCTCGGCCGGCCCCTGGATGCTGCCGTTCGGCCCGGCCATCACGCGAAACGTTGTGCCGTCCGCGTGCAGTCGCTTCGGTGCGGCCCACTTCGGGTTCGCTTCCTTCGGCTCGCTCAGGTTCTCGAAGAACTCGATGTACCCCGCGGTGTTCCCGCTCAGGATGTCCAGGTCGCCGTCACCATCCCAGTCGAACGTCACGGGCGTGGCGAGCGCCCCGCACTTCAGCGTGTCGGCTTCTTGCTGGAAATACACCGGCCACGCGAACACCGGCGATCGGTCCTTGGCCAGTTTGCCGGTGTTCTCGACGAACGCCACCCGCCCGTCCTCGTCGCCGACGATCAAGTCCAGGTCGCCGTCCTTGTCCCAGTCGAACGCCACCGGCACGATCATCTGCAAATCCATCGTCAGTGGTTGGCCCTTGCCGTCGGTCAGCCGCCGCCCGGCCGCGTACTTCGGCTCCTTCCGCGTACCCACGTTCTCGAAGTAAGTGAACCCATCCAGAAACTCGCCGCACAGCAGGTCCAGGTCGCCGTCGGCGTCGAAGTCGGCGAAGCTGGGCGACGGGCAGCCGTACACGTCCACCGGCTTGCCGTCGGCTTCCACCTTCAGCGGCTCGGCGGCGAAGCCCTTGTCCGTGCCCAGGAACACGAACACGAACCCGTGCAACGGGCCGTTCGTCCACTTCCCCTTCGCGTCGAACGCATCATCCCAGCCGTACTCGCTCCAGTCCTCGATGCCCGCGACCAGGTCCAGCTTGCCGTCGCCGTCGTAGTCCACGTACCGCCACTGGTTGTGCCGCACCTTCGGCCCTTTCGGCTGGTTGCCGACCAGTTTGTAGAAGCTCTTGGTGGGCGACAGCGGCACCTTCTCGTCGGTGCCCTTGGTGGTGAACTTGGTGAACTCAGCACCCGGAGCGAGCACCCGCATCTTCCCGTCCACATAGCTCGGCATCACGTAGTGAACGGTCGAACTGAGCCGGCGGGCGGGCTTGAACACGGGCAACTTCGTCTTGGCAGTGTCGCCGGTCGCGTTCTCGAACAGCCACACCCCGTTCGACGGCTTGTCCGGGCAGCTCACGATCAGGTCGAAGTCGCCGTCCCCGTCGGCATCGCACGGCACCGGCCACGCCCACAGCCCGACACCCAGATCGACCACCAATCCGGGGTGGTTGTACGGCAGCGGTTGCAACCCGTCGGCGTGGACCAAACCGGCGAGCAGCGGGAGAAGGAGAAGGGCGGTTCGCATCGGCGGCGGCTCCGGGTGTCAAACCGATGATACTGCACCCGGCCGACCGCCGGGCGGGACGGTTTAAGGCACCCCCTCCACCGGACCAAAAAACCGTTTCGTCACACTTAAACACCCCATGCCCACCAAGCACTTACGGCGAAATCGGCCCCCCGCGAGACTCACCCCCACAGGCGGTTTTTCCGTTCCGGTGTCGTCCGATTCGTGGTATTCATGGTGAACCCTCCCCGCCGGCACCTCTCAATGACCCGTTTCGTTCACCCGGTTGTTTCCCGCCGTACCGCCATCCAGGCAGGGGCCGTCGGGCTGCTCGGTCTCGGCCTCGGTGAGTTGAACGCCCTCGGGGCCGAACGTCCGACCAAATCCGGCAAGTCGGTCATCTTCATCTTCCTGTCGGGCGGGCTGGCCCAGCACGAGAGCTTCGACCCGAAGCCGGACGCCCCGGATGCCGTCCGCGGCGAGTTCGGCACCACCGCCACCCGCACGCCCGGCTTCCGCATGTGCGAACACCTGCCGAAGCTCGCCGCGTGCAGCGACAAGTGGGCGGTGGTGCGGTCGCTCACACACAAGTCGAACGACCACTCGGCCGGGCACCACATCATGCTCACCGGGCGGTCGGACCTCCCGACCGGGTTCAACCCGTCGGCCCCGAAGCCGACCGACCACCCGAGCATCGCGTCGGTCGTCACCGCCACCACGCAGCCCCGCCACAACCTGCCGCCGGCGGTGGTGCTGCCCGACAAGATCATCCACAACACCGGCCGCGTCATCCCCGGCCAGTTCGCGGGGATCATGGGGGCGAAGTACGACCCGTGGCTGCTGGAGATGTCGGCGTTCGAGCCGAAGGCCTACGGGGCGTACCCGGAGTTCGAGTTCGACCACCAGCAGCGGAAGTACGAGCCGAAGCGGAAGCGGTTCGTCACCCCGCAACTGAGCCTGCCCGAAGGGGTGGACGGGTCGCGGTTCGCCGACCGGATGAACCTGCTGAAGCACATCGACGGCGGGCGGAGGAACCTGGACGCCGCCGCGAGCGCTGGGGTGTTCGACAAGGCCCGCACCGATGCCGCGAGTCTGTTGACCGACCCGAAGGTGCGGAAGGCGTTCGACGTGGCAAACGAACCGCCGAAGGTGCTGGAGCGGTACGGGAACAACGCCTTCGGGTGGAGTTGCCTGCTGGCGGCGCGGCTGGTGGAGGCGGGCGTGCGGCTGGTGCAGGTGAACCTGGGCAACAACGAGACGTGGGACACCCACGGCAACGCCTTCCCGCACCTGAAGGACAAGCTCCTGCCGCCGACCGACCGGGCGGTGACGGCCCTGCTCGAAGACTTGACCGCCCGCGGGCTGCTGGACGACACGCTGATCGTGATGGCCGGGGAGTTCGGCCGCACGCCGAAGGTCAGCACGCTGACGCAGCACTACAAGGGGCCGGGCCGGGACCACTGGGGGGCGGTGCAGAGCGTGCTGCTGGCCGGCGGCGGGGTGAAGGGCGGGACGGTGATCGGGGCGAGCGACAAGAACGGCGGCTACCCGAGCGAAGACCCGCAGACGCCGGAGAACCTGGCCGCGACGATTTACAGCACGCTGGGACTACCGAAGACGACCGCCTGGACGGACGCCGAAAGCCGACCGCACTTCATCTACCACGGCGACCCGATCAAAGGTCTGGAGTAGGGGCCGCGAGCCGAGCGGCCCTCGCCTGATCCGCTCAGGACGGAACGGGTCATCCGCTCAGCGTCCTGACGTGTTGAGGCGAGGGCTGCTCGGCTCGCGGCCCCTACCCAAACCGCACCCCAGCCACGACAGGGACACGATCAGAGGGCCGGAGTGTTCCCGATCAGAACACCAGATACGAGGCCAACAACAGGCTGAATGACACCAGACACGACGCCAAGTGGATCGCAATCGATAATGCGATCAGCTTCCGATAGCTGACCCGTTCGGACTTCAGCAAAGCCATGACCAGCAGGAATGTGAAATGCAGGACGAGGACGACGCAATTCGCCACTGAACTGATCACGACGAACTCGACCGTTGCCATCGAGGCAATCTGGTGTTCAATCCGCTGCACGAAATCTGCGCCGGGATTGTACAGGGCGGCGAGTCTTGCCGCGATCGTGTTGAGCAGTGTTCCAGCTAGCGTCAAAAGGACATAGACAGTCCACGCGACTGTCGGAATTACGAGTTGAGACTGACCCGCCGTTGCGCCTCTCACGACCGGTCCTCTGAACTCTCCCGCCTGTCTTCGCTGTGTCCCTGTGCCGCTGTGGTTAGTCTTTGAATTTCTCGATCCTCTCCGGCACTTCGCGGACCAGCGGCGGGGCGGTACCGCCGGTGTTCACGAACTTCGTCACGTCCCACAGCAGTGTGCCCAGTTTCGCGTCCAGCGACACCGTCTTCGTCCCGCTCGGGGTGAACGCCGCCGATACCACCTGCGAGGTGTGCTTGCGGAACGTCGCGACTTCGGCTTTCGCCGGCACGTCCCAAAGCTTCACCGTGCCGTCGGTGCTCGCACTCACCGCCCACCGCCCGCCGGCCTTCATCGCCACGCTCCGCACCCCGCCCTCGTGCCCCTTCAGTTCCACCAGAAGCTTGCCGGTCGCGTCCCACACCTTCACGAGGCCGTCGTCGCCCCCCGTCAGGATCAGCTTGCCGTCTTCGGCGACTGACACCGCGGTGACACTGACTGAATGTGCCTCCCACTTTGCCCGCACCTCGCCGGTGCTGAAGTCCCAAAGTACCACCTGTCGGTCCGCCGCGATCGCCGCCAGCTTCTTGCCGGGCACCAGCGCCACCGCGTGAACGGCCTTCAGTTCCACGCCCTCCAGCCGGCGAATCTCGGTGCCCTTCGCCGCGTCCCACCACACCACCGCCCCGTCGAACCCGCCGGTGAGCGCCTTGCTCCCATCCCCATTGAGTGCCACCGCCGACACCAGACTCAGGTGCCCGTCGAGCTTCGCCAGTTCCTGGCCGCGGGCCACATCCCACACCCGTGCCGTGCCGTCCATGCCCCCGCTGATCGCCTTCGTGCCGTCCGCGTTCAGCCCCACCGCCCACACGCTCGCCGTGTGCCCGACCAGCCGCTTCACATCCCGCTTCGCCTCCACGTCCCACACCCGCACCCCGCGGTCGGAACCGGCCACCACTGCCCGCCGGCCGTCGGTGGTGAACACCGCCGCGTTGTTGCCGTCGCCCTCCAGTGGGTCGATCTCGCCGGTGTTGTCGGTGCGGTTGCCACCGTTCGCGTTCGCCTGGAACAGCAGCCCGAGCCGCAGTTCCCGCACCACGTCGCCGAACCCCTGCTGCCAGATTTGCCGGCTGACCGTGCCGCCCGGCACCCGCAGGGCACCCACGTTCTTCTTCAGCACCTCGCTCGCCTCGATCTTCTGCCGAAACGCCTCCGGCTCCAGCCCGACTTCGGCCGCAGCGAACGCCAGGTCCACGTCGGCCTCGAATTTCAGGGTGATGGTGCTGACCGACTCGAACCGGCTGACCTTCGCCCCGGTCTTCGCTACGGCATCGGCGTACGCCTTCCCGTCCGCCTCCATCTGCGCCAGCACTTTCTCCTTGCCGGGATACAGGGCCGAAATGACCTCCGCGTCGGATCGCCCGAACGCCTTCGGGTTCTTCTCCAGATGATCCCGCACCTGATCGCCCTTCGGCAGAATGCCCGTCACATGGCAACTCATGCACGACACGCCGGCCTCGACCGCTTTGTCGGGTCGTTTGGGATCACTGACGATCGCCGTCGGCGCCTTGTTGATGCGGTCGTTCGTGGCGTTCACGATGTAGTAGGCGTGCAGGCCGTTCGGCAGGGCGAAGATGCTCTCCCCGCCGGCGTGCTGGAACGA
>CAYMHO010000174.1:0-14668 GCA_964390195.1 uncultured Fimbriiglobus sp.
AGACCGCTCGCGGAGCGAGCAGAGCACGGTTACTTGGTGAGTTGGCCGGCTTCACTCATGGCCAGCACGCAGAAGGCGGTGCCGGCGTTGGTGATGTAGTGGGCCTTGTCGTTGTTCAGCGACCGCGTGTACCACCGCCCGCTCTCCCGCTGGTTCGCCTTCAGCCACTTCACCGCCCCCACTACCGCTTCGCCGTCCGCCTTCTCCCCGGCTTGCAGCAGCACGAACGTCACGAACCCGGTGCCGTACCCGTCGCTCTCCGCGTTCGGGTCGTTCGGCGTCTTCTTCTCATCCCGCCGCTTGTACTCGCCGAGCGACGGCAGCGACCACCCGCCGTCCTTGTGCTGCTTCGCCTTCAACTCTTTCACCGCCTTCGCCTTGGCCTCGGCGGTCATCAGATCGGGCACTCTGGTCGAAGCCCAGAGGAGCATGGCGGTGTGGTGCAGGTCGGGCGGCGGGGTGTCGGCGAGGTACTTCCGCAGTTTCTTCAACCCGGCCTGGGCCTTGTCGGTCTTGGCGTACTCGCCGGGGGCGTACCCGACGGCCAGTGCCGCCAGCGTCGCCCCGTAGTAGTCGTCGTGTTCGAGCGGCGGCCAGTCGCACTTCAGCCAGTTCCACGCCCCGTCTTTGGCCTGCACGTCCCACATCTTGTCGAGGGCGGCTTTCGTGGTGTCGGACAGCTTGCCCCCCTGCTGGGCGTCGTTGAACGCCAGGGCGAACGCGGTGGCGACCACGTACGCATCCCCGCGGGGCTTGCCGCCCTTCGCCCAACTGCCGACGTCTTTGTCGAGGAACTCGCGGACCTCCTTCCACCCGTCGCCCTTGAGCAGCGGGGCGGCGGTCAGGTACGGCATGTTGGTGTGGCAGGTGATGCACTGGCGGTCGCGGGTCCAGTTGATGCCGACGCCGTCCAGGTATTCGCCGGCCTTCGCGGCGGAGAAGGTCTTTGCCAGCGGCTCGTCCGGCTTGGTGGCGGCCGGCTTGGGGATCTCGGCGGCGGTCAGCGAGAGCGGGAGGAGCAGCAGGGCGAGTGAGGGGAGGCGCATGGCGGCACCCGGTGGGGAGGGAGGTGCGGGAGATTGTACGGCACGGCTACAATGCGGGGGTGAACCATCTCGCCCACCTGTTGCTCGCCGAGCCGACGCCCGAATCGCGGGTGGGCAACCTGGCCGCCGACTTCGTGCAACACCGGGAGATCGCGGCGTTGACGGACGGCATCCGGCGGGGGATCAAGCAGCACCAGCAGGTGGACGCGTTCACCGACCGCCACCCGGCGGTGCAGCGGGGCATCCGCCGGCTGAGCGAGCGGTGGGGGTGGTTCACCGGCATCATTCTGGACGTGTACTTCGACCACCTGTTGGCGACCACCTGGGAGTCGTGGTGCCCTGTGCCGATGGACCAGTGGGCGTTCGAGGTGAACGCGGACCTGCTGAGTGCGGCGCACCTGTTGCCGCAAGGGGCGGCCGACAGCGTGCGGCACATCGCCCGGATGAACCGGATCGTAACCTACCGGGAGTTGACCGGCGTCGAGGCGGCGCTCGTGCGCCTGACGCACATCATCCGCCAGCGGATGCCGCAGCGGGCGGTGGAGTTGGTCGAGGCGATGCCGGACCTGTCGGCGAACCGCGAGTGGCTGGAGGTGGACTTCGCCGAGTTCTTCCCGCAGTTGGTGGCGTTTTCGACCGACTGGGCGAGCCGTGCGACGTGAGTCCGCCGGTGGGTTTTGGCGACCCCCGACCGCAAGGTCGGCGGGTCGCGCGACCAGTCACTTCTCTCGCCACCCACGGCCCTGGCGGGCCGGGTTCGCCCGAAACCAGATCACTTCTTCTCCAGCACCAGCTTGGTGCTCGTCTTGGCGTCGGTGGTGAAGTCCTTCGGGCGGTCGCCGTCCTCGACGTAGGTGATGGTCAGCGTGCCGTCCTTCACCTCGAAGATGCCCTTGAACGCCCGCTCCTTCTCGAACGGGTCGTTCTGCGGGAACAGGTCGATCTCGGCCGGCTTCTTGCGGTCGTCGGTCTTCACCTTCGCCACGATCTCTTTGCCGTTCATGGTGATGGTCAGCGTGCCGCTGACGATCTTCACCGAGGTGACGCTCTTCTTCACCTCGTCGGCGACGGCCTTCCCCTCGCGGTGGAACTCCTTGACGGCGTAGGTGCCGGCCAGCTTGTCCTGGGCGACGGCCGGGGCGGCGAGGAGGAGCAGCAGGGGCAGGGCACGCATGGGTTGTTGCTCGATCCCCTCTCCCCTGGCGGGAGAGGGGTTTGGGGTGAGGGGACCGACATCACTTCTTCTTCGTCAGCACCATCAGCTTGATGCCGTCGCCGCCCTTGAAGTCGGCCGGGCGTTTGCCGTCGGCCAAGCCGATAGCCAGGGTCAGCTCGCCGTTCTCCACCTTGTACAGGCCGAGCCGTGTCTTGCCCGTCTTGTCGGCCGGCAGCATGTCGATGGCCATCGCCTTCGCGTCCAGTTTGATCGTCGTCTTCTCTTCCTTCCCGCTGGTCTGCACGACCACGAACTCGGTGGCCGTCAGCCGCACCTCGGACATGGTGGCCAGCACCTCGGCGGGCAGTTCCTTCCCGCCCACGCTCGCCGCCTTGACGGTGTACGTCCCTTCGGGGCCGCCCTGGGCGAACGCCACCCCGGCCGCCACCAGCACCGCCGCCACGCTCAGCATCCGTCGCATGTCGTCCCCTCCATAGGAACCTGTAGCCGGGGTCTGTGACCCCGGTCCGACCGGCCTCACAGAGGCCGGCTACAGCAGGTCACTTGGCCAGTTTATCAAACAGGTCAAACACATCCCCGAGCGCCTCCCGGACGATCACCAGGTGTTCGACGTCCGGGTACTCCTTGTACGTCACCTTCGTCGCCTTCGCCTTCTCCAACGCCGTCTGCAACCCCTTCGCCGTCCGCAGGGCGAAGTCCTTGTCGCCGACGCCGATAAACACCGGCAGCTCGGCGAACACCTCCGCCTTCCGTACCGCTCCACCACCACCCAAACCCGCCACCGCCGCGAACTTGCCGGGGTATTTCTGCACCGCCTCGAACGCCATCCCCGACCCCATGCTGTGCCCGACGATGAACACCCGCTTGGCGTCGATCGGGTACCGCTTGGCCAGTTCGTCCACGATCTCACCCACAGGAGGTCCGGCGGTGAGGCCGAACCCGAGGCCCGCCCGCGGACTGACCAGCAGCCAGCCGCGTTCCTTACACAGCTTCACGATCTGCCCGTTGCCGTAGGTTTCGAAGAACATGTTCTCGGACCCGCCCGCCCCGTGCATGGCCACCACCAGCGGCACCGGCTTCTTCGGGTCAAGCTTCTCCGGCACGAACAGCCGACACGGGGTGACGGTCTTCCCCTTCTCGCCCGTTGGGATGCTGACCCAGTGATCGCCCGGACGGTCGTGGGTGAAGTAAGGCTTTTGACTCGCCCATAACGCCTTGCCGAGCAGGTGGATCTCTTCGTTCACCTTCGCGGCTCTTACGTCTGCCTCGGGGATGGTGCCTTCGGCCAACGAGTTCAAGACCTCGGAACGATCCCACATGGAACGCATTTCCAGATCCGGGGCGCTTCCGCCGATCTTTATCCGGTCAACCGTCTCCCATGGCTTGCCGTCGAACGCACTCACGCCGACCGTTCGGCTCGCCAGTGGCTTCCCGTCGGCTACCACTTCCACCGACAGCGTCAGGTCGGTCGGTCGTTTCACGCCCTCCGGGATCGGCACGGTCAGCTTCACCGGCAGCTTGCCCACCTCGGCGGTCGTCCACGTCTTGCCGTCGAAACCAGCTCGGATGCTCACCCCCTTCGGCTTCTCCGCTTTCACGGTGTAAAACTGCTTCACCGTGATCGGCACTTCCTTCTCGCTCGTCAGCCGCAGTTTCACCTCGGGATACAAACTGGTCGCCCACAGCACGGCGTCGCTCGGCGGCTTGTCGCTCATCAGGGCGAAGCGGGCGTCGTCGAGCGTCTTGCCGGCGTTGCCGAACTGGAACGAGAAGAACTGCGTGGTCACCTGCGGGAGGTCTTTGAGCGCACGCTTGCGGGCGTCCTTGTCCGTCTGCTTGTCCCACTCGGCCTCGAACGCCTTCAGCCGTGCCCCCAGTTCGTATCGCTCGGACTGACCGAACGCGGCGGACGCGAGGCACACGACAACGAGCAGGGCGAGCGGTCGCATGGGGTGTTCCGGATTTTCGGTTTGAACCGGCGGGGCAAAGTCGCTCTAATTTACCCCCTCACCCGCCCCGGACGCGAGACGAACTCGCCGACGGATGTAACGGACACACCGCGGGGGAGCAGAACGGAGTCTGCCACATGGTTCGTCATCTTCTGGTGCCCGCCCTCCTCGCGGTGGCCGTCGTGCCACTCCCGGCCCTCGCCCAATACTACCCGTGCGTCTGCCCGCCGGTGTACCTGCCGCCGTGCTGCCCGCCGGTCGGCGTGGTCGTCGTGTCCGGCCCGGTCGCCGGGTGCGTGCCGACGGTCGGCAGTGTCGTCCCGCCGAAGCCGCCGACCGTCGTCCCCGAGCGGATGGAACAGCCGAAGAAGCCGGAGGTGAAGGCCGAGCCGTCGAAGGAGATTCCGGCGAAGGCGGAGGAGCCGGCCCCGAAGTTGGCCGACCCGGTGTTCAAGCCGGTCGACCCGAAGCCGGTTGAACCTCAGCCGCTCAAGCCGATCCTGCCGGCGCCGGACGAGAAGAAGGTGGCACCGCCGATCACCGGGGCAGACCGCATTCCGGCCCCCGCGGTACCGCCGTCCCCGCCGGCCAAGCCCGGCCTCGGCAAGATGGACTTCGACGTGCCCCCCCTCGGCGACGTGCCGCCGCCGGGCGACGCGCCCCCGGCCAAGCCGCAACCGGCGGAGGCGACCCCGGCCGACCCGAGCAAGTCGAAAGCCCCGGAGAAGATGAACAAGCTGCCGGAGTTCAACTTCGACCTGCCGAAGGTGGACAACGCCCAACCGGTGGAGGCGAACAAAAAGACGGTGGCGAACAGCAGCCCGCTGGCCGACCGCACGGTGGTGGACGTGTACCCGCGGGACGGGAAGGACGTGGTGTCGGCCACCCGCGGCGTCACCTTCGTGAACAAGTCGGACCGCGACATCCTGCTGACGGTGGACGGCAAAACCACCACCCTCCCCAGCAAAACCGTGCTGAAGGCGGACGTGCCGGTGGCGTTCAAGTGGCAGATCGGCGGCGGGCCGGAGCGGAGCGAGAAGGTGCCGGACGGGTCGCCCGGCGTGGACGTGGTCATCCGGAAGTAATCAAGAAGAGCTAACCACAGAGGCACAGGGACACAGAGAAGACCGAAGAGAGTGAGTTCAGCACACAACTCTCTTCGGTCTTCTCTGTGTCCCTGTGCCTCTGTGGTTAGCACTTCCTGATTGTCTTGAGCACTTCCTTCCAGAAGCCCCAGGCGAAGCCGAAGTGAATCCCGACGAACACCAGCGGGATTCGCCACGCCACCCGCAGCGGCACCTTCCGCCCGAGCTTCACCGAGAACAGCAGCAGCACCGCCGCGTACAGGGCCAGCAACCCGCCGTACACCCACCAGAGCGGCGACCATAGCAGGCACAGCAGCGGGCCGACCGCCAGCCACAACACCCAGAACGGCGGAACCAGGGCCGGCAAGGTGATCGACTTCGGGTACTTGGCCGCCAGCCGCGCCCGCCCGCACCCGTACCGCCCCAGTTGGGTGAATAGCGCCTGCCACTTCCCCCGCGGGTGGTACACCACCTTCAACTTCGGCTCGAAATAGCAGTTCAGCCCGGCCTGGTACACCCGCTGGTTGAACTCTACGTCCTCGCAAGCGTCGAACTTCTGGTCGAACAGACCGACCCGCTCGAACACCCGCCGGCGGTAGGCCACGGCCGTGTTCTGCGGTTCGACGAATTTCGGCTGGTCCGAAAAGATGTCCGAATCCGGATTGTGGCCGAGGCGGCTGGCACGGGCGACCGAGACGGCCCGCTGGAAGTCGGACGGGTTCGGCGCGTCGAGCGGCTGCGGGCGGCCGAGGCAGTCGGCACCGGTCGTCTCGAACGCGGTGACCAGGTTGTTCAGGTACTGGCGGTCGGGGATGTGGCAGTGGCCGTCCACCACGACGGCGTACTCGCCGGCCATGTGCCGCACGCAGGTGTTGCGGGCGGCGCTGCTCAGCCGGGCCGGGTTGTACAGCAGCTTCAGGTTCGGAAACTCGCCCTGCAGCCTCCGCACGATGGGCACGGTGGCGTCGGTGCTGTGCCCGTCGGCGACGATCACCTCAAAGCGATCCGCCGGGTAGTCCTGGGTGAGCAGCGACCGGAGCGTCGCCTCGATGCTCGCCGCCTCGTTGCGGATGGGCACGACGACGGTGACTTGGGGGGGCATCCGTGCCTCCGGGTGTGACGAGCCGCGACCCCGGGGGTGGGGGGGGTTCATCACCCGCACCCTCGCGGTCGCGGCTCGTGGGTCATTCCCCCGCCGGCTTCCGCGGCGGGCGGTGGTACAGCTTCCGCAGGCCGATCACCTTCAGCCCGGTGCAGAACAGGCAGTACACGTCCATCAGCAGGCCCATACGGCCGACGTAGAAGCGGTCGTAGATGAGCTTGTTCTTGACGGTGAGGATGCTGCTGTCCGGCGGCAGGTGGATCTGGGCGAACCCGGTGATGCCCGGCTTCACCGCGTGCCGCACGTCGTACCCGCACACCGACACCCGCAGGTCTTCGACGATCTCCGGGCGTTCCGGCCGCGGGCCGACCAGACTCATGTCGCCTTTCAGCACGTTCCACAACTGCGGCAGTTCATCCAGGTGCAGCGCCCGCAGGATTTTCCCCAGCGGGGTGATGCGGATGTCGCCCCGCACGCTCCACTGGATGCCGGTGTGCTTCTCGCACTCGTGGTACATGGAGCGGAACTTGTAGATGACGAACACCCGCCCGCCGCGGCCGACGCGGGTCTGCGAGTAAATGGCCGGCCCGCGGCTGGTCAACTTGACCGCCACGAAGGTGAGCAACATGACCGGCAGCAACAGGGCGGACAGCAACACCGCCAGGGTGTAATCGACCGCCGCTTTCAACGAGTACGCCGGTACCACCGGCACACTGACGGGTGCGGGGGCGGATCGGCGGGCGGTGGTGGACGTGGCGGGGGTCAACGCGGTCCTCGGGGCCACGCGGGCGGCGTGGGTCGGGCCGGCGGGAATAACAGTTTTCATCGGTCAGGGGAACCCTCTTGGAACGACCTCGGGCCGTGGCGTCCGTGCAACGGGGGGCGGGCGAGCGGGAGAGGTCGGTCACTGCTTCTCGGCCAGCAGTCGGGCGTACTGGCCGAAGGCGGCGGCGACGAACGCCTTCACCGCCGGGCCGTCGGTGTCGGTCTTGTCCGCCTCGTCCATCGGCACGGCGGTGACGACGTACATCTTGAACAGCTCCGGGGCGGTGAGGAACGCGAACCGCGGGCGGTCGGGCACCACCCAGGTGCCGTCGGTCGTCCACGACCACCGCACCCGGTGGCGGTCGTACACGGTGGCCGTCTTCTTCTCGAACTCGGCCACCAGGTAGGTCGCCTGGCCGCCGCCGGGCAGGTCGACGGTCTCGGTCCGCGGGGCCTTCACCATCTTGTACCCGCTGCCGGGATAGCACACGTCCGGGGTGTGCGTCGAGACCGCTCCGGCCGGCCCGCTGGTGATGGACACCGTCCCCGGCGTGCGGCCGGTCGGCGACGTGTACTGCCGGCACGTCACCCGGCTCCGCTCCTTCACCGGCATCTCGCTCGGGAAGTCGGTGGCGGTGTAGTCGTGCAGCTTGATGGTGTGAGCGTGCGCGGCCTCCGCCCGCGCCGGGTTGGGCGACAGGGCCGACCAGCGGTGCGTGGCCGCCCCGTGAACCACCGCCCCGGTGACCACCACCAGTGCGCATCCGACCCAAGCGAGCGTGCGAAGCATGGTGAAAGAACCTCCGTGAAAGTCGCCGCCCGCTCCGCGGGCGGAACCCGAACCGCCCGCGGAGCGGGCGGCGACACTAGCACAGCGCCTCGTTGGCCGTCGCCCCGACGTACACGATGCCGGTGTACGGGATCTCCATCGCCGCCGCCCGCTCGGCCGCCTTCTTCAACTGGGGGGTGCGGGTGTTGCGGTACAGGGCGCACAGCAGCAGCACCTCGCTGCGGCGGGCCACTTCCACGCTCTCGGCCACGGTCAGCAGGGCGTCGGCGTGCAGCACCACGCAGTCGAACGGCTCCTTCAGGCGGGTGAGCAGGGCCTCCAGCCGCCCGCCGACGGCCGCCTGGCGGGCGTCGTCCGACCACCTGCCGCCGCCCAGGAAGTGCAGGCCGTTGGGCAGCACCTGAATCGTCTTGCGGAAGTCCGACTCTCCGCGGAGCAGCTCGCACACCCCCACGTCGTTCGGCAGTCCGGCGTAGGTGTGCAGGGACGGGTTCCGCAGGTCGAAGTCCACCAGTAGCGTCTTCATGCCGGCTTGCGCCAGACTGCTGGCGAGGCCGAAGGCGGTGAACGACTTGCCCTCGTCGCCGAGCGGGCTGGTGACGGCGACGGTCGTCGCCCCGCGGGCCAGCCACGTCTGGGCCACGTACGCCCGCAGTTTGTCGATCGACTCGTTCACCTCGGCCCGCTTGACCGGGTCGCGGGCGGTGGTGGCGTCCGGCGCGTGCGGCACCACCCCCACCACCGGGGCCGGTGCGGCGGCCTTCAGCTCGCCGAGCGAACTCACCTTCCGCGCCCGCATCTCCAGCCCGACGCACACCGCCGCCACCAGCACGAACCCGAACAGCCCGGCGAACACCGTGCCCAGGATCTGCTTCTGCCCGTCCTTCTGCATCGGGGTGGAGGCACCCGGCGGCAGCACTACGATCCGCGGCGGGGCGGAGGCGTTGATCTCGGCGAGGGCGTGCCGGGACGACACCTTCCGCAGCTCCTCCTGGAGCATGTCCTTGTCCACCATGTCGGGCGTCACCGGCTTGTCGCGGTCGATCTGCTGCTTCACCTCGGCCGGCACCGGGATGTCCTTCAGTTGGGCCTTCAGGTCGGCGATCTGTTTCACGTTCTTGTTCAGGATGGCGACGGCCACGTTGTAGTCGTACTCCTCCTTGCCCAGGGCCGCCTGCATGGCGGTCAGCCGCGGCTCGCGGCGGGCGGCGTCCGCCTGCTTCACCCGCTGCCGCACCAGCTTCTCCACCTCGATGTCCGCGTCCTCCACCTCCCGCTCCATCCGCCGGATCGACTCGGCCGCCTTGTCCACCGCCTGCGTCTGCTTCTGGGCCAGTTGGGTCCGCAGCCGGTCGGCCTTCGCCTGCGCCTTCTTCACGTCCGGGTCGTTCTCCCGCACCAGCGACTCCGTCTCCGGCGGGGCCGACTCGTTCATCACCTCCTGTACCATCGCCTTCGCCTTCTCCACCCGCGCCTTCAGCACGCCGATCTGCAGTTGCAGGTCGGGGACGCCCTGTTCCAGCTTCATTCGCTGGTCCATGAGCGGCTTGAACATGGCCCGCTGGACGTACTCTGAATCCGGGATCGGCTCGTTCCCCTTCTTCTCCACCGCAGTGGCCTGCTTCACCTGCGGGTCGGTCTTGGCGTCCGGCGGGCCGAACGGGGACGGCGGTTCGGCCGTCCCGCTCTTGCCCTTGTCCCCGATGCCCGGCAGGGTGGCCAGCGCGTTCGGCTGCTCGGAGGTGCTGCCGTTCGCGTTATCCAGTTGCTTCTTCAACTTCGACTTGGCCGACAGCAGTTGGTTCAGGTGCTCGGTGGCATCGACCTTCTCCTTGTTGATCACCTCCTTCTCGTACGCCTGCACCATGGCGTCCACGATCTTGCGGACGTCGTCCGGGTTCTCCCCTTCCAGCGAGAGGGTGATGATCTCCGACTCCGCCTTGATGCTCACCTGCAACTTCTCCTGCAGGTATTTGATCGGGTCCTTCTGGGCTTTCAGGGTGGGCAACTCGCCGATGCGGCCGTCCCGCAGGGCGGCCCGGTAGACGTACTCGTACTTGATCATCGCCGCGTAGGTCTTCACGTCGGTGCTGAAGCTGCCGCGGGTGCGGACGTCCTCGGCCGACACGCCCACCGTCCGGGGCACCTGCGACACCCGGAACAGGGCGTAGCTCTCGTACTTCGGCGGGAGCAGCAGCCACGCCCCGTAGGCCATCCCACAGCCGAGCAGCGCGCCGGCGAACAGGATGGTCAGCCAGTGCAGTCGCAGGTACGCCAGCACCCGCGCGGCCGGGTTGTCGGCGTCCGGCTTGTGCGGCGGGCGGGCCGGGGCGGTCGGCCGCTGGCCCGCCGGCGGGCGGGCGGGGGCGGAGGTGGCGGAGAAGGTCGGACCGTTCATGGGCCGGCGTCCGTGCGGGCGGTGGGGAAGTGGACTGGTCCGCTCGGTCCGTCGAGCGGGTGGGTTGTTCGGAGCAGGTGCCGCCTGCCGGGCGGCCCGCGATCACGAGTGCCGCCCGGCAGGCGGCACCGACCTCAGGCGGCCGAGACCGGCTTCGCGTCCTTCGGCTCCGGCTTCACGATCAGCCGGTCGAGCACCCACAGTTCGAGCAGCAGGAAGGCGATGCCGACGACCGCCATGGCGTACCCGAGGCCGTCGTGCACGGCGTGCTGGGTGTCCTTGTCCCGCACCCAGAAGTAGTAGATCAGGCCGGTGGCGGTGATCCGCAGAACGTTCGACAGCACCGCGATGGGCACCACGCTCAGGCCGATGGCGAACTTCTCGAACCAGGTGCGGCGGACGAGGAACACCGCCCCCGCCCCGATGGCGGCGAAGGTGAGGAGCATCTTCAGCCCGTTGCACGCGTCCTCGACGCCGAGCGGGGGCATGTCGTCGATGTGGATCAGGTTGCCGGTGTTCACCGCCGGCAGGCCGATCGTTTGCAACAGGTAGGTGCTGCTGACGGTGGCGATCACCTTCAGCGGGCCGCCCAGGTTCTGCTCCATCTCGTAGGTGAGCGGCACCAGGAACACCAGGAACACCAGGCCCGTCCAGCAGTTCTTGGCCAGCCGCCAGCCGCCCACCCCGACCACCGCGGCGGCCACGCTGAGGAGCAGGGCGATCGCGTCGAGTTGGTTGAGCAGTAGCCCGCCGGCCAACCCGCGGAGGGCGAGTGCGGCGAGGAACACCCCGCCGGCGACGAGCGGCTGCGGGGCGGAGAACCACACCCCGTCGGCCGGGCGGCGGCGGTAGACGATGAACGCGGCGGCGAACGGCACCAGGAAGCCGTGCGAGTACGACGGGTCGTTCGCCCACTTGCCGACCAGCCAGTCGAGCGTCGGCAGGTACGCCCAGGCAACGACCAGCGCGGCCACGCCGAACAGCCACAGGGGCGGCCGGGTGGCGGTCGGTCGGGCCGGCGGTGGCGGGACCGGCGATTCGACCGTGGTCAACTGGACGACGGGTTCAGGGCGGACGGGAGCGGGCGCGGGTGAAGTTTCGAGGAGCATTCGGTCTCACCGTTCCGTGGTGGTGGTCCGGGTCTGCCTTGACCCGGTCGTCCCGCCCGATTATTCCGGGCGGGTCAAGCGGCGCGGTCTTTCGAGGGGCGAATTGTGACCATCGCGCCGGCCGGTCGCAACCCCAACTTCCCGACACCTCGGAAAAAAGTTCAAGCCCCGGTGGGGCGGAACCCGACAGGAGGTCGCCACATGATTCGCACTCAGGTCGGGCTGGCCTTTTCGCTCCTCGCCGCGGGGGTCGCGTCGGCCGCACCGCCGACCTGGCAGCGGGTGTTAGACACGGTGAAGGTGCCGCCGCGGGCGTGCGATACGGCCGTGTCCTCGCAGATGATCGCCGACGCGCTGGTGCTGCCGCTTCCCGCCCTCGGGTTCGTCCACCTGCCGGTCGAGGTGTGGCGGAGCGTCGTCACCCACACCCCGCCGAACGCCCCGGCCGGGGCGCCCAAGAAGCGTGACACGATCCGCCTGTTCACGCTGGCCGGGGGGTGAGGTGCCCGTGTTGTCTTACCCGATCGTCGCCGTCCCGGACTTGCACGGGCAACTGCGGTGGCTCGATTCACTGGTCACGCGACTGCGTTCGGACCCGGTGTGGCCGACCGCCGCGCTCGTGTTCCTGGGTGATCTGGTGGACCGCGGGCCGGACGTGCGGGGGACGGTGCAGCGTGTGACCGAACTGCTGAGCGAGAAGCCCGGCAGTGTGTGCCTGATGGGCAACCACGACCTGGCACTGGTGAAGGCCGCCGGGCTGGACGGCTCGCCGGAACAATTCTGGGTGGAAAAATATCGCACCAACTACGACAGCGACCGGACCTTCCTCAGCTACCTCGGGCGTGCGGCGGAACGACACACTTCTGAGAAGTGGGTGAGCGATCTCGCGGCGCTGCGGGAGGCGATGCCCGACGCTCATCGAACGTTCCTGGCGGGGCTGCCGTGGGTCGCCGAGGCGACCGGGCACGTGTTCGTTCACAACGGGTTGTCGCGGGAGTTGAACGAGCCGGCGGAGATTCAACTGCACGCGCTGCGGCAGAAGCGATGGGCCGATGTGGTGACGCCGAAATTGGGGACGAAGACGCACAGCCACTGGCAGTTTCACTACCCGGTGTGGCTCGGAGCGGACCGGCGGGTGAACGCCGATCCGCTCGTGGTGCCAAACAAGGTGCAAGTGGTGGGTCACGTCCAGGTGGATGAACCCGACGTCAACCCTGTGCGGATCCGACTGGATACGACCGGCGGGGTTCACCCGCCGCTGACGGCGGCGGTGCTCCGCGGGGCGAACGAGCCGGTGGAGTTCGTAACCGGTTGAACGGCACTCAACGGGGCTTCTTGGGGAAGCGGCGGCGGAGTTCGCTGATGCGATTGGCCGGCAGGGGGTGTTCGGCGGGGCCGGCAACGGCGACCGTCTGCTCGGCGACGGGCGGCAGCACGTCGGCCAGGCGGTTCACCACCACCGGCACGGCTTCGGCGACGGGGGCGGGCGTCTTGGCCTCTTCCTGCTTCTTCCTTTCATGCACTTCGGCGCGATCGACGCGGACGGATTTGGGGGCAGAGATGCCGATCTTGACGCGACCGGGCGCGATCTCGACCACCGTGATGCGGATGTCATCGCCGATGATGATCTCTTCGTTCGTCTTCCGGGTGAGCACGAGCATCGGTGCCCCTCCATGGGTGTGGGATGTGCGAGTGATCCGTCGAAATAGTCGGTTTGCAACCGGCGTGCCGCCGGGTTTGACTCAAGTTTCACAGGTGGGGTTGACTCGTTCCTGTCTCATCAACCCGACCGCAGTATAGCCCTGTCTTCAATGAAAATACGCCGCCGATGAAAATTCCTTTCAGAATTCTGCGCCTTTCTCCGCTTCTTCGCCTTGCCTGCCATCCTACCGCGGGTATGTAGCGGCCCTCATTCCCACCGAAGTGAACCGTCATGCGCACCCACGCCTTCGCGGTGTTGGCGGTGTCCGTCGCCGCCTCGATCGGATCAGCCCAAACTCAGCCCAACCCGCTGTTTACGCCTCCCGAGGGGGACCCGTTCGCGTCCCCGTTCTACACCGCCCCGAGCACCCGCACCCTGCCGAACGGGGTGGAGGTGCCCCCGGCCGCACCGGAGGCCCTGCTCGGGCCGGGTAAAGCCTTGCTCCGCGAGCGGTTCTGGCTGTCCAGCGACTTCTTCATCGCCGTCGGTTCGCGGACCGTGCTGCCTGCACTGGCAGTGACCAGTCCGGTCGGAACGAATCCAGTGCTCGGCCAACCGGGGGCCGTCACCCTGTTCGGCGGGGACCAACTGTCCGGTGTGCGGCCGGGGTTACGAGCGGACGCCGGGATGTGGATCGGCGACCGCCTTGGGGTGGACGGGTCGTTCCTGTTCGTGGCCACCGAGCGGGTGACGTTCAACGCCGCCACCGAACCGGGCGGGCCGGCGCTGGTCCGGCCGATCCGGACGGTCGCCGGCGAGTCGGCCGTGCCCCTCGGGCAGTCCGGGCCGGATTCCTTCACCGCCACCGCCGCCACCTGGACTATTGGCGGGGACGTGAACGTGCGGTGGAACCTGCGGCGGAGCGAGTTCGTCACGTGCGACCTGTTCGCCGGCTACCGCTACTTGCACCTGTGGGACCAGGTGCGGGTGTCGAACACACTCACCGACGCCGGCACCCCGCTCGCCCGCACCACGCTGACGGACGAGTTCCGGACCATCAACCAGTTCCACGGGCCGCAGGTGGGGTTGGCCACCTCGGCGCGGCTGTTCGACCGGCTCACCTTCACCACCCGGCTGGGCGTGGCCCTCGGGGCGACCGTCACCGACGCCCGACTGAGCGGCAGTAGCAGCATGGGCGGTGTGACCACCCCGAGCGGGCTGCTGGTGCGGGGCACGAACGCCGGGCGGTACGAGGGCACCGAGTTCGCCGTGCTGCCGACCGCCGACGCCAAGTTCGGGTACGACCTGACCGACTGCTTCCGGCTGAGCGTCGGGTACTCGTTCCTGTACTGGAGCCGGGTAGAGCGGGCGGGCGACCAGATCGACCGCACCCTGTCGTTCAACCGGCCGGTGTACCCGGCCCGCGGCACCGACTACTGGCTGCAGGGGCTGACCCTGGGGGCGGAGGTGCGGTACTAATTCTGTAGCCGGGGTCTGTGACCCCGGGCCGGACCGGGGTCACACACCCCGGCTACAATGGTTGGATGCCCCCCCCGCCGCCCCCCCCCACCCTCCGACCCCGGTCGAGGCTGGCGAACCACGTGC
>CAYMHO010000175.1:0-3892 GCA_964390195.1 uncultured Fimbriiglobus sp.
CCGGCCCCCACTTCCACGCCTGCATGAGCAGCGGGAAGTTCCACGGGATGATCTGCCCGACCACGCCGACCGGCTCGTGCCGGGTGTAGCAGAAGTAGTCGCCGTTGACCGGGATGGTCTGCCCGTGGTTCTTGTCCGCCCACCCGGCGTAATAGCGGTAGCAGTCGATGGTGAGCGGCAGGTCGGCGGCGAGCGAGTCGGCGATCGGCTTGCCGTTGTCGAGCGTCTCGAGCGCGGCCAGTTCGGCGGCGTTCCGCTCGACCGCGTCAGCCAGTCTGCCGATCAACCGCCCCCGCTCGCCGGCGGTCATCTTGCCCCACGGCCCGTCCAGCGCCTTACGGGCCGCCTTGACCGCCAGGTCGATGTCCGCCTTGTCCCCCTCGGCCACGTCACAAATGTGCTGCCCGGTCGCCGGGTTGACGGTGCCGAACGTCTTACCCGACGCCGAATCGACCCACTTGCCGCCGATGAACATCGGCTGCTGGGCCTTCACCTTCGGCGGGGAGACACGGGGCTTGGCGGGAGCGGTGGCGGTGGCCATGACGGAGACTCCGTTCGCGGAGAAATGGGGAGAGGAGCGAACGGGGCCATTGGACGCCGGGACCGGCCGAGTGTCAAGCGGGCGGTGGATTCTGGCGGGGCGGAGAAAGAACCAACTGTACTCGGGCGTAATCCGGGCGTGTGGCATTCCCATCCCCGTTGGAACAGGACATGGTCACCACTTCCAAGTACGCCGAGATCGCCAACGCCGTCTACCAGATCGGCAAGACGGGGAACTATGTGGTGGACAACTTCTACACCACGCTGTTCGAAGAGGGCGGGTGGGGGACGACCAAGACCAAGTTCAAGGGGTGCGTGTACGTGAAGGAGGAGACGCGGGACGTGGTGGTGGCGTTCCAGGGGACCGACTTTACCGGCAAGATCGGCGACCTGTACGCCGACCTGCAGATCGTCCTCGGCATCCTGCCGCAGTACTGCGGGGCGGCCGAGCGGCTGTACCGCAAGGCGCTCCGGCGGTACACGGGGTGGAACATCACCCTCACCGGGCACTCCCTCGGCGGCGGGCTGGCCCAGGTGGTCGGGCACTGGACCGGTTGCCCGTTCGTCACCTTCAACGCCCCCGGCATGTGGGGGGACATCCAGAAGTGCAAGTTCCTGAGCGACCACGAGTGGGGCGACAAGTGCTGGGACGGGATGTTCAAGGGGGCGCTGCTCGGGAAGGTGCGGGCGTCCACCGGGCGGAACTTCCGCAACTGGTTCTGCCCGGTCAGCGCTTACGGCTCGCACTACGGCCCGGTCACCCGCCTGCGTGTGGCCGCCTGGAACCCGCACTCGATGGACGCGTTGGAGGAGAAGATCAAGAAGACCCCGCGGTGGGCCGAGGTCGATCCGCTCGACCCGCGGAACAAGGAGTGGGGTGAACTCGACTGAGCCGGCCGAGCACCCGGATGCCCGAAACGCGAACCGCCCGGCACATCCGTACCGGGCGGTCGGGGGTGAGGGTGGCGGCGGACCCTAGCTCGGCATCGCCCCGCAGCTCCCGCTCCCGCAGGCGTCGCCGGTCTTGGCGGCCTCGCACTCGACCGAGTTCTTGTTCAGGTGGACATGGGTGTCCACCCGGTCGACCATCGAGAGCGGCAGGTAGTGGTGCTGGCCGTCCTTGCTGTCCTTCGCGGTCAGCTTGATCTTGCCGTCCTCCACCCGATCCACCGCCCCGACCTTGGTGCCGCAACTGGCGTACACCGGCATGTGTTCGGTGATGGCGGCGATGCCGCGGTCCTTCGCCTCTCCGATGCCCGTCTTGTCTTTCACGAAATCGACCGCCTTTTCGGTCCCCTTCGCCACTTCCTTGCCGACCGCCTTGGCGGCCTCGGTGACCGCATGGCCGGCGTCCTTCAATTTGCTTTTGACGTCACTCATGGCGTTCCTCCTTGGAACCGGGAAGAGACTCTGTCCGGGGTTATCGGCCCGGCGTCCGGTTGAGGAGAAATCACTGCAGACGGCATGCCAAAGGCGGGTCACAGCCCAGCGAAGTTCTTGAGCAGCACCTTGCCCGTCCCCTGGCTCTTCTCCGGGTGGAACTGGGTGGCGAACACGTTCCCCCGCCAGACGGCGGCGGCGAACGGGTCGGGGTAATCCGCCTCGGCGGCCGTCAGCGTCGAGTCCGCGACCGCCGGGTAGTAGCTGTGGACGAAGTAGAACGCCGGGTCCGGCGGCAGGCCGGCGAACAGCGGGCAGTCGGGCTGGGTGAGCCGCAGCGTATTCCACCCCATGTGCGGCACCTTCAACCCCGGCCGGCGGGCGAACCGCACCACCTCACCGGGGAACAGGTCCAGCCCGGCGTACACCCCGTCTTCCGTGCTGCGGGTGAACAGCATCTGGTACCCCAGGCAGATGCCGAGGAACGGCAGGCCGTCGTCGATGTGGTGCAGCACGGCGTCGGCCAGGCCGGTCTCGCGGAGCTTGGCGATGGCATCGCGGAACGCCCCGACGCCGGGCAGAACCACCTTGGTGGCGTCGGCCACCCGGTGCGGGTCGGCGGAGATGTCCGCGGCGGCCCCCACCGCCTCGAACGCCTTCTGCACGCTCCGCAGGTTGCCCATGCCGTAATCGACGATGACGATGTCCGCCGCCATGATGATTTCCCCTCACCCCCAACCCCTCTCCCTCAAGGAGAGAGGGGGGCTTATTGCGGCTTCCGCCGCAGGAACAGCCCGGCCACGAACAGGAAGAACACCACGAACCCGCCGAGGACGGCCATGAGCAGGCCGTCGAAGAACACCGGCCGGACCAGTTCGCCCAGCCACGGCCAGCCGAACCAGCAGACCACCACCCCGGCCGCAAGCCCCGGCCCGAACGCGAGCGCGTTGTCCGTCTTCTTCCGCCGGACGAACGCCCACAGTTTCAACGGGATGACGGCCAGAAGGGTGACGACCGCACCGACCGGCAGCGCGAGCGCGATCACCTGCCAGCCGAGGAACGCCCCGCTCATCATGAGCAAGTCCGCGTCCCCGATGCCGAGAGCCTCACGACCCATGCCGAACTCGAACACCGTCTTGATGCCGCGGCCGATGAGTAACCCCACCGCCGCCCCGACCAGCCCCGTGAGGAACCCGAGTTGCGGGCTGCCCGGCGGCGCCCAGTCGGGCGGCGGACCCCAGAACGGCCAGTGGGTGATGCCCAGCGGGAGGGGCGGCCCCAGGCCCCACAGGTTGGCGGGGACGGCCGGCACCGGGTTCGGCCACGGCCACGGGAAGGCGGTGGACACGATCAGCCCGACGAGCGTGCCGGTGTAAGTGATGCCGAGCGGGATGATGCGGTGCTTGGCGTCGACGACCGCCGCGGCCAGCAGGCCGGCCAGCAGGTAGCAGTGAACGGCGGCGATGACGACCCCGGCGAACAGCGGCGGGCCGGGCTGCCACAGCGGGTACCGCACGCCGGGGCGGTACAGCCACTCGCCGGACCCCCACGGGGCGTCGGTCATCGGCAGGACGGCTTCCACCACGAACACCGCCGCGAACGCCAGCCCGGTGGACAGTTCGACCCACATGTACCGGGCGGAAAACTTCGCCCCGCACTGGCGGCACTTCCCCCGCAGCCGCAGGTAGCCGACGATCGGCACGTTGTCCAGGTACCGGATCGGCTTGTAGCAGGAGAAGCACCGCGAACTCGGCCAGACGATGCTCTTCTCGTAGGGCATGCGGGCGACGAGCACGTTCAGGAAGCTGCCCACCATCAGCCCGAACACGAACGCGCAGCATGTCAGGAAGATGTACGGCACCAGCGAGAGCAGGTCCATGAAACGACCCGGTGAACCGGCGGCGGGGGGCGGCGGGGGGGGGGGGGCGCCCCCCCGCGCACCCCCCCCCCCGCCCCCCCCCCCAACACAAAA
>CAYMHO010000175.1:3902-14624 GCA_964390195.1 uncultured Fimbriiglobus sp.
GGGGGGTGGGTTTGGGGGGGGGGGGGGGCCCCCGGGGGGGTTGGGGCCCCCCCCGGGGCCCACCCCCCGCCGGCTCGCCAACCGCAGACAAGATATCGTCCGCCACTTCCTCCGGCGACCGTGTGGCGTCCACCACCGCGTGCGCCGTGGCGGCGTAGAGCGGTTCCCGCACCGCCAGCAGCGCCGTCACCTCGTCCAACCCACCGCCGGCCAAGTTCGGGCGCCGTGCCGCCGTCGTCGGGTCGATGCTGATGCGGTCCCAGAGCAATTCGGCAGGGGCGTTCAACCACACCACGAACCCGCTCGCCCGGAGCAGTTCCCGGTTGTGGGGTCGGAGGATCGCCCCGCCGCCGGTGGCGATCACCGCCGGTTCGCCCGCGGCCAACTTCCGCAGCGTCGCCGTCTCGCGGTGGCGGAACCCGGCTTCCCCCTCGGCGGCGAAGATGTCGCGGATGGTCCTCCCCGCGTCGGTTTCGAGGACGACATCGGCGTCGAAGAACGGGCGACCGAGCCGTGCCGCGACGACCGCCCCGACGGACGTTTTCCCGCTCCCGCGGTAGCCGATCAGAAAAAGGTGGCGCATCCGTCTGTCTGTGAGAGTCGATGAAAGCGGCATGCCGAGTGGGATTCGTAAATCCCGTGCAACCGGCATACCTAGCGTACTTTACGCCGCTTGGACAGGTTCTTTCGTCCCGTGCGAACTTGATCCGCCCCCGCTGATTCATACAGTGAAAGGAGTTAGACCAAGTCAAGCCCAAAGCCCACAGCCAGACGACCTGCCCCCTCCCGGCGCGGTCCACGAGGTGCAACAGAATGGCAGCGCTGAAGATGCGGCGGATCAACCTCTCGGCGCCGGACGGGAAGAAACAGCTCGCCAAACTCCGCGAGCAGCTCCGTCACGACGCCGACACCGCCACCGCCGCCAGCAAGAAGCTGTCGCAGGGCGTGTTCGGGGCGGCCCTGTCGCCGGCCGACGCCGTCGCCCGCATCTGCACGGACGTGAAGGCGAAGGGCCTGGAGGCGTTGCTCAAGTACACCGAGGCCTTCGACAAGGTGAAGTTGAAGGCGGACCAACTGCGGGTGCCGGCGAGCGAACTCGAAGCCGCCCACAAGGCCGCCGACCCCGCCTTCCTCGATTCCATCCGCCGCATCCGGTACAACATCGACTCGTTCCAAAGCGGGCTGCTCCACCGCGACGCCGAACTGAAGGTGAGTGGCAGCTACGAACTGCAAGTCCGCTACCGACCGCTGAACCGCATCGGGGTGTACTGCCCCGGCGGGGCTGCGGCGTATCCGTCCACGCTGCTGATGACCGTCTGCCCGGCCCAGGCCGGAGGGGTCGAGCAAATCGTGGTGGTCATGCCGCCGAAAGCGACCGGCGCATACAACCAGGACATGCTGGCGACGTGTGCCGAGTTGGGCGTGACCGAGGTGTACCGGGTCGGCGGGGCGCAGGCGGTGGCGGCGCTCGCCTACGGGGTGCAGGGCATCCCGGCGGTGGACATGATCGTCGGCCCCGGCAACCAGTACATCGCGCTGGCCAAGAAGTTCGTGTTCGGGCAGGTGGGCATCGACTGCCTGGCCGGGCAGAGCGAGGTGATCGTCGCCGCCGACGACTCCGCCCACCCGCACTACGTCGCCCTCGACCTGATCGCCCAGGCCGAACACTCACCGGGGTCGTCCATCCTGGTGACGTGGTACGAACCGCTGCTCGACGAGGTGAGCGCGGCCCTGGAGAAGCGGCTGGCCAAACTCGGCCGCGGGGACTTGGCCCGCGACTGCCTGGAGCGGCTCGGGGCGATGATCCTGACTGCCGACAAGCACGAGGCGATCGACGTCATCAACGACCTCGCCCCGGAACACCTGCACCTGCAGATCCGCGACATCGACGCCTTCGCGGACGAGATCGAGAACGCCGGGGCCATCTTCATGGGGCCGTTCACCCCGGTGGCCATCGGCGATTACGCGGCCGGCCCGAGCCACGTGCTGCCGACCGGCGGCACCGCCCGGTTCAGCAGCGGGCTGAACGCCAACGACTTCCGCAAGCGGACGAGCGTGATGCGGTTCACCCGCAGCGGGATGAAGGACATCGCCCCGGACGTCATCATGCTGGCGAACAAGGAAGGGCTGGTCGGGCACGCGGCCAGCATCGAGACGCGGGCGAACGACAACGGCCCGGCCGCCCGCCCGAAGCCGAAGCCCGAGCGCGCCGGCACGACACCGGCGCCGCTGAAGAAATGATGCGTCTGTTCCCCCTCTCCCCTGGGGGAGAGGGGAACCAATCATGCGCCCCAACATCCGTGACATGGCCGGGTACACCCCCGGCGAGCAGATCAACGCCGCCCACGTCATCAAGCTGAACACCAACGAGAACCCGTACCCGCCCAGCCCGAAGGTGTTTGACGCCGTTCGCGCCGCCCTCACCGGCGACAAACTGCGGAAGTACCCGCAGCCGCTCGGCGACACCTTCCGCGCCTCCGCCGGCAAGGTTCTCGGCGTGTCGCCGGACTCGATCCTCATCGGGAACGGCTCGGACGATATCCTCACCATCCTCACCCGGGCGTTCGTGCCCGAGGGCGGGGTGATGGCGTCTCTGACGCCGAGCTATTCGCTGTACAAGTCGCTCGCCGACATCCAGGGGGCGAAGCTCGTCACCGTGCCGTTCACCGCCGACTGGACGCCGCCCGACCCGTGGTCGGCGAAGGGCGCCCACCTCAGCTTCCTGGCCAACCCGAACTCGCCGAGTGGCACCGCCCTGCGGCCGGAGCAGGTGGTGAAGTTCGCCGAGCAGGTGAACGGCCCGCTCGTGCTGGACGAAGCGTACGCCGACTTCTGCGAGTGGAACGGCCTGGAACTGGTGGGAAACATTCCGAACCTGATCGTGACGCGGACGTTCAGCAAGTACTACGCGCTGGCCGGGATTCGCTTCGGGTTCGCCGTCGCCGCACCGGAGTTGGTCCGCCAACTGGTGAAGGTGAAGGACAGCTACAACTGCGACGTGCTGAGCCTCGCCGCCGCGACCGCCGCCATCGAGGATCAGGACTACTACGCCGGCCTGCGGTCGAAAATGATCGCCACCCGCGGGCGGATGACGGTGGAGTTGACCGAACTCGGGTTCACCGTGACGCCCAGCCGGGCGAACTTCGTCTGGTGTCGCCACGAGAAGCCGGTGAAGCCGATCTACGAGGCACTGAAGGCTAAGAACATCCTGGTGCGGTACATGAAGTACGAGGGCTACGGTGACGGCCTGCGGATCAGCGTCGGTACCACGGCCGAGGTGGAAACGCTCCTCGGGGCGCTCCGGGCGATCCTGACCTCATGACCGCCAGCCTACTTCCCGCCCTTCTCGATCTTGAATGAGTTGATGAACCGCCGGACTTCGCCGTCGTTCCACCCAGTGCGGGAAGTGGCAACGGCGCGGTACAGGCGACCGTTCAGGATCACCACCCTCATCTGCAACGTGTACTTGCTACCGGCTGAAACGAACCTCAGGTCACGCGCAGGCAGACCGCCGACCGTGATCACCTCTTCGCTGAAGTAGGATAACGGCATCCCAAGTTTCGCTGACTGCGTCGGGATTGTTTCTTTCAACCCGTTCATTCGATCCAGATCACTCACACCAGGCTCTTCAGGGATAACCGACGTGGAGAGGATGAGGTAGCAGTCTTCCCCCTCAATGGAGAAGTTGAGCGATTGTGTTTCGACCCCCTCGGCCAGCTTCGAGGTAGGCTGCGGAACGCCTGGAAATTCCACACTGGCGATACCGTCGGCGGTCTTGTGGCGTAGCCAGGTGGTTGGCGGAACGGCAGCGGGATTGGGGAGGTCCATGCCCCCCCTCACCCAGATAAAGAAGGCGAGCATCACCATCACGGGGCCGCACACCCGCAGAAATCCGCCCCACCGGCGGTGCCAGTCGTCCATCTTCGGCTTCACGCCGGGCCGTGGCCCGATCACCCGAAAGGCCAGAAGGGTTACGTAGATCCCCGCCAGGAAAGGGATGACACCTTCCACCAGCACGCCCACGTGTTCCGGTCGCATACACAGCTCGCATGGGTCCGAGAGGGGGGCAGGCTATTCGTTCCTGAACGTCGCGGCCCCCCTCTCGCTGACGCTCCCGGTGAACGTCTTCTTGCCGGCCCGCACGGTGAGGGTGCCCCCGAGCCACGCCTGTTCGACCACCGGCTTCTCCCCGTCTGTGCGGTACAAGTGCTTCGCGTGGGCGGTCAGGTCGTGGACCTTCCCGTCCCGCCACACGCCCGTGTCGACCGGCTTGTCGGCGAACATCAGTTTCACACTCCTCCCGTTCGCCCCGGCGTACCGCGCCTCGTCGTTGTTCAACACCACTTTCGATTTCGCCAGCACCGCCTTCTTGAAGTCGGCGTAGGTCTTGTAATCCGGCGCTTCGCCCACCTCTACCGCCACCCCGCAGAACTTGCCCCCGCTGCCCTTCGCGCTCAGCACCTTGTGCCCCTTCCAGGCGGTCTCTTTCGCGTCCCCGGCCAGGCTCCGGTTCAGCTCGTCACTCACGACCACCTCGCTCGTGTTGATCGGAGTGAGGGCGATCATAGTGGCCTCGCACCGCAGGCACGTCACCCCGCCGTCGGTCTCGACGCCCACCCCTTGCGGGATCACCCACACCCACGGCGATTCGCCCCCCTTCACCAACCACACCGCCAACTCGCCGTTCTGCCCGACGCGGTTCTCGCCGCTCACCTTGCCCTCGACGTACTTCGCCGAGCCGACGAACTTCGGGTCGGGGCCGGGCACCGCCTGAATGGCAATCGCCCCCCGCTTGTCGTCCGTCGCCACGATCTTGAACCCGTTCACCGCCGTCTTGCCCGCGGTCGTCCCGCCGACCAGTGAACCCATCTGAAAGGTGCGGCCGAAGTATTGGGTTTCCAGGTACTCCGGCGGACTCTTCAGGTCGTTCCCGGTGGTCGCCGAATAACCCGGCTTGCTGGCGAACAACTCGACCGGGCGGGTCAAGCTCTTGCGGGCCAGTTCGACCACCGCGGCCGGCGGGCGGTAGCCGCTCGTCAGCACATGCACCTCGTCGGACTCATACGCGGTGTTCTCCAGCGGGGTGTCGCCGAAGTACAGCCAGAGCATGGCGGGGGCACTCCCGCCGAACGGTTGCGGGTGTGTGTAGTCGCGGTTCGTCGGGCCGTTGAACGCCCCGCGGTAGTACTTCACCGCCCCGATCGCACACATGTAATCGAGGCACAGCTTAGCCGCCGCCTTCACCTCCTTGTCCTTGGCGAAGTCGAACAGGTTGAGCAGCGGGGCGACCGAGTGCCCGTGGTAGTTCTCCGAGTCCCACTCGCCCATCCCCACGCGGTACAGGGCCGCCGCGTACTTCAAGATGGTCTCCTTGTACTGCTTGCGGGTGTCCTCGTTGCCCGTCTCCTCGGCCATCAGGTAGACACTCGTCACCCGCATCAGGAACAGGTTCTCGGTGCTCCGCACGTCCACCCAACTGTTCTTCACGTCCGGCCCCCACCCGTCGCCCGCAATCTTGAACGCCGGGTGCGGCCGCCGCAGCGGGTCCTTCTCCGTCCACGCCTTCGCCCCGTCGAACATCCGCTGCTTGTACTTCGGGTCGAACTGGTCGCCGAACAGGAAGTACTTCCGCATCTGGTGTTTCAGGGTGAAGCAGGCGTAGTAGTCGATGCCGGCGGTGCCCGCGTGCCACTCCTTCGCTTGGGCGTCCTCCTTCTGGAGTTCCTTGATGGCCGTCTCTTTCTCGCCGGCGACGGCGTGGGCCATGAGGAACCCGTAGGCCCGCTTCTCGTTCTCGAAGTACGTCCGCCCGCCCAACCCGCTGGCCTTCTCCTTCGCGCACATCCCTTTCAGCACCTTCTCCCCGCGGGCCTGGAACTCCTTCTCCCACTCGGCCGGCCAGGGGTTTTTCAACTCGTCGGGCAACGGCACGGGGACGACCGGGGCGGCGACCGCGAGCGGGGAGATGAGAAGAGCGAAGACGACGAACCGCATGGGAGACCCTTCGGAGGAGTGGACAGAGTGTAGCGTCTTCCGTTGTCGCCCGCCCAGGGTACAATCATCCCGTCGCGGGGCCTTAGCTCAACGGTCAGAGCAGGGGACTCATAATCCCTTGGTTCTGGGTTCGAATCCCAGAGGCCCCACTCAAATGTCCTGTGAATTCTCTCGGATATGCTGGGTTTCTTCTTGGTCGGTGGTAACGAGCGGTTCACCGAATCCCCTTCGATCGGAATCGGTTTGATCCCGTCCGACCCAAGTGTCGCCCCAAGTGAAGGGCAGGCGTTCATCCCCGGCGGCACGGGCACCTTGGCCATCTCCGCCCCCAGTTCCCCGCCGAACCGGCGATAGTTCTTGGCCGTCAACTTCGGGACGGAGTGTTCGAGTATCTCCACCGCCGCGACGAACGACACCCCGCCCATCCGCATGAAGTACCCCTCTGCACCTGCAGGTTGTGGGAGTCGAACACCTCGCCCGCGGCGTCGAGGTAGGGGACGCCGGCTGCCGCCGGGTCGTGGCGGAGCATCTCGGCCATCCGGATGAAGGCGTTGCCCCGGAAGATCGGTTGGCCGGGGGTGCGGGTGCGGAGCCACGCCCCAAGCGAAGCGGCGATCTCCGGAACGATGCCAATGCGGTGGGCGCCCTTGTTCTTCTGCAGGCTGGCGGAACTGTAGACGGCGACCGGCACGCGCCCGACGATGTGAACGCGTCCGGGGTCAACTGGAACCGCGCCCCGGCCCGCAGGCCGGTGTATGCCGCCAACGTGTACAGCAGCGTGGCGCCTGTAGTATTAGGCGCGGCCTTCGACGTGTCTGGCGAAGCGGTCGAGGATGGACTGCCAGCCGGCACGTTGCATCTCGACTGGGTGTGTCTGTTCGGCGTCGAACGTCTCGCGGACGGTGACGCCGTTCGGCCCGACGATGAACTCGACCACCAGCGACCGACCGCCGAATTCGGCCTCGATCCGCTCGTGCGGAACGATTGCCGTGTATGTCCCGGCGAAGTCGAACCCCATGCTCCCGTCCTTCGCCTCCATCCGAGAGGAGAACGCCCCACCCGGCCGCAGATCGACCGTCGCGGCGGTGGTGTGCCAGTCGTCCGACGCGGCGTTCCACTTCACGATGTCGGCCGGTGTCGTCCAGGCCTTCCAGACTGATTCGACCGGCGCCGCAACTGTGGTTTCGACGGTGATCTTCATGGCATCCTCTCGAAAGGTCTCTCAGTAATTGCCATCGATGGCGTGCTCTTCCCAGTTCATTGCCCGGAATTGCGACCACACATCGTGGCCGATTGGCGGGGCGAACTCGTTTTGGAACCAGATCACCGTGAGCCCTGAACAATCGCAGGTCATGTCTCTGGCGGGTGAGTTGGACGAAAACTGCCCGACACATCCGATTGGTGGCAGTGCGGCCGGTTCACCGAACGGATACGGTCTTTCCCGGTGGTACTCAATCGGCCGCTGTTCGGGCACCAGCAGAAGTGGCGGGTCCGCGAACGGGCGTGCCTGCTCCTCGGCGAGGAGTCGGTCGATGATCCGCTGATTCATTTCCCGGGTGGGTACACCCTCGATCAACCCTCCGTAGACCCGGAACTGACGGAGCGAATCGAGCATGACGGATCGTCCTGAATCCAACCGTATATCTCGGACTCGCAGTTCGGTCGCCTGCACCTCCTGCCGCCACTTCGGGTCGATACCGTCCCTCACCTCGGCCAACCGGCAGCTCAACCGCAGGTATTCCGCCCGTGGGTCGCCTCGCTCGTCCAGCCAGTCGGCGTACGCCAACCGCACAACCCGGTCGTCGGGGTTCAGGTCGATGGCGCGGAGAAAAGCGGTTTCCTCGTTCAAAGCGTTCTCCCAGCTGAGAGAGTCATACTAAGCGAACCGGCGGCGTGTGCGGCCTGGGTTTTTGCACCCAGGCCGCTCACGCCGCCGGTTCAGTTCTGCTCCCTCGCGGTCGCGGCTCGTGGAGTTACGCCAAGGCCGGGGCTTGCGGCGTCGGGGCCGGGGCACCCTTCTGCTTCACCTTTTGCTCCCCTTCTTTGAGGAACTCGATGATCGCCTGCGCGCCGGCGTCGCCCAGGCGCACCTCGTGCAGTTTGAGCACGCGGGTGTACCCGCCCGGCCGCCCCTTGAACCGCGGGCCGATGACGTTGAACAGCTTCTTCAGCACGGTGTTCGTCGTCTTGTCTTCCACCGGCTCGTTCTTCTTGTCGTAGATGCCGGTGCCGTGGGTCGGCCCGAGCCAGGCCATCGCCTGCCGCCGCAGGTGCAGGGCCTGCCCGCTCAGCTTCTTCTTCTCGGCGTCGTCGGTGGCGGCGGCGGCCTGTTCGGTCAGGATGGCCGCCTTCTTCGCCATCGTGATGAGCTTCTCGACGAACATGCGAAGCTCTTTCGCCTTCGGCAGGGTCGTCTTGATGCTCTCGTGGGTGATGAGCGCGCGGCTCATGTTGCGGAAGAGGGCCAGCCGGTGGCTGGCGTTGCGGTTCAGCTTCCGCCCTTTGCGACGGTGGTTCATAGCGGTGGCGTCTCCGAAGAGTGTGACCCTCACCCCGTGCCAAGGAAGGTGAGTGGTGATGAAGGCGAGCGGCCCGCGTGAGCGGGCCGGTGGTGTGACGCACCGGCCCGCTCACGCGGACCGCTCGCCGAGTGGCTAGCGGCGCCCGGGCAGCTTCATGCCCAGGTGCAGGCCGCGTTCCTTCAGCTTGGCCGTCACTTCCTTGAGCGTCGTCTCGCCGAAGTTGCGGACCTCGAGCAGTTCGTCCTCGCTGCGGGACACCAGCTCGCGGACGGTGGCGATGCCTTCGGACTCCAGGCAGTTGGTCGCCCGCACGCTCAACTCCAGCTCGGCCAGGCTCATGTTCAGCTTCTTCTCCAGCTCGGTGTCGACCGAGGTGACGGCCGGCGTGTTCAGCTCGATCGGCGTGTCCAGATCGATCTCCGGCCCCGGCTCGTTGTACTGGACGAACGCGTTCAGGTGCTTCCGCAGGATCTTGGCCGCCTCGACGATGGCCATCTGCGGGTGGATAGTGCCGTTCGTCCACACGTCCAGGATGAGCTTGTCGTAGTTCGTCTTCTGGCCGACCCGCGTCTCCTCGATGTCGTACTTCACCCGCGTGACCGGGCTGAAGCTGGCGTCCACCGGGATGACCCCGATCTCCCGCTCCTTACCGGCGTTCTCCTCGGCGGTGCGGTACCCGCGGCCGTTCTCGACGGTCATTTCCATGACGAACGGCACGTCGGCCGTCAGGGTGGCGATCTTGTGGTCCGGGTTGGCGATCTCGACCAGTTCGTCGTGCTGGATGTCGGCCGCCAGCACCTCCCGCTTGTCGGACGCCCCGTGCACGTCGATCCGCAGCGTCTTCGGCTGGTCGGACCGGTTCTTCACCACCAGCGCCTTCACGTTCAGAATGATGTCCGTCACGTCTTCCAGCACGCCGACGATGGTGCTGATCTCGTGCTGCACGCCGTGGATCTTCACCCGCGTGACCGCACTCCCTTCGAGCGAGCTGAGCAGGATCCGCCGCAGGCTGTTGCCGACGGTCATGCCGAACCCGCGCTCGAACGGCTCGACGTAGAACCGGCCGAAGGTGTCGGTGAGCGTGGTCCGCTCGGCCTGCACCCGGTTGGGGAGTTCCAGCCCCCGCCACTTGATCCGCATGGGATGCCCTCCGCCCCGCCGGGTTCGGCTTTCCGCTCGTCGGCCGGTGTCGCGGGCACCGGGGGTCGACGGCGAGCCAGAACCGACGGGGTGAGTGATTGAGAAGTCAAACCGTCCGACCCGGTTCGCGTGCCGGGTCGGTGTACCGAAGTTCCAGGTTCCGGGTTCCGGGTTGAAGACAGACACCCTGCTGTCAACTCGGAACCCGGAACTCGGAACACGACTCTCGACCCTTAACGGGTCACGATTTCGATGATGAGCTGTTCCTTGATGTCCGAGATCCGCGGGTCCACGTCCTGGCGGGTGGGCATGCGGGTGACGGTCGCGGTCGGCTCGTCGTTGTTCGTAATCATCAGGAAGTCGGGCACCTGCGGCGGGGAGCTCTGCAGGTTGTTGCGGGCCAGCTTCAGGCTGCGGTCGCGGGTCTTCACCTTCACTACGTCGCCCGGCTTGAGCAGCATGCTCGGCACGTCGCACTTGCGGCCGTTGACGGTCACGTGCCCGTGGGCGACCATCGCGCGGGCGGCCGGGCGGCTGGGGGCGAACCCGAGGCGGTGGACGATGTTGTCCAGGCGGCGTTCGAGCAGGGTGAGCAGCCCCTCGCCGGTGTTCTGTGAGGTGCGGGCGGCGATCTCGAAGTAGCGGGCGAACTGCCGCTCGAGCACCCCGTAGAAGAACTTCAGCTTCTGCTTCTCCCGCAGGCGGATGCCGTATTCGGACACCTTGCTGCGGCGGAGGCCGTGCATCCCCGGCGGCGGGGCCTCACGGTCGATCGGGCACTTGGGGGTGTAGCAGCGGGAGCCCTTGAGGAAGAGCTTCACCTTCTCGCGGCGGCACCGCTTGCAGACGGGGTCGGTGTAACGAGCCATGATGCACAGCCCGGCGGACGGCCGGGTCCAACAGGGGTCACAGTGGGTCGAGAATAAGCCCCGGCGAACCCCTGGGTCGTGGGCGGGGCAACTCGAACGGAACCGAGTGAACCGGCGCGACACCCGCCGCTTCTTCGGCGGGCGGCCGCCGTTGTGCGGCCGCGGGGTGACGTCTTCGATCGCCATCACGGACAGCC
>CAYMHO010000176.1:0-9441 GCA_964390195.1 uncultured Fimbriiglobus sp.
TCGACATGCGGGCGGTGCCGCACTGGATGCCGTGGGCGGAGGGGCTGCCGTCGCTCTCGACCTTCATCATGAGCATCCACCACTTGGACACGTTCCGCTACTGGTTCGGCACCCCCGACCGCGTGCTCGCCAGCACCCGCCCCGACCCGCGGACGACGTTCCCGCACGCCGACGGCATAAACCTGTACATCCTCGAATGGGACGACGGCCGGCGGGCGAGCGGGTGGGATGACGTGTGGACGGCCCCGACCGAAGTCGTCAAATCGGCTAGTGACAGCCGGGTGTCAGCCGACGACGCCGTGCGGATTCGCTGGCGGGTGGAAGGCACGGATGGGATTGCTGTGGGCAGCATCGGCTGGCCGAAGTACCCGGCGAAGGAGCCGAGTACGCTGGCGTACCGCACGGCGAAACGGCCCGACGAGTGGGTCCAGAGTGACTGGCGCGAAGTGTGGTTCCCGGACGCGTTCGTCGGCACGATGGCCCAACTGCTCGTCGCGGTGGAAGACAGCACCGAGCCGGAGATCGGCGGGCGGGAGAACCTGGAGACGGTGGCGTTGTGTGAAGCCGTGTTCGCCGCCGCCACCCAGCACCGCGTCTGCACCGTCCGTGAGTTCCTCCATGCCGATTGACCTGTCCATCCCGCAGGCGGTGTTGCTGGCCGACTCGTCCGGCGTGCGGGTGGTCGCCAAGTCGGACGACTTCCCGGAGGCGTGGGAAACGGTCGCCGTGCGGTTGGTTGAGGGGTTCGGCCCGCGGCCGGAGGGGGTGGCGGTCCCGTCGGCGCTCGCAGTGTTGCCGTTCGACCCAAAGCACACCGCCGTGATTCAGTTCGCGGACGACGGTTCCGCCCTCACATTCCGCATGCTCGTGCTGAACCGAAAGCTGTTCGAGGCCATCTCCGACCCGTTCGCCGTCGGCGCGAAGTTCCCGCCGAACTGGTCCGCCCGCGGGTCGCTGCCCCAACTCGGTTGGACTCCAGACCCGACACCCAGGCGGACGGTTGCAGAGGTCGCCGAAATTCTGCACCACGACGGCCCGTTCCTACTCGGCGCCACGCAGGCCCTCCTCGACGGTTTCGGGGTGGTGTTGCGACGCCCCGCCCCCGACGCCGATGTGGTGCGACGGCTCTGGAAGTTGCTGCCGTACAGCCAGCAGGGCGAACTGGCCGTCACCACCTTCGCCTTCGGCCACGACCCGCGGTTCCGCTTGAGCGTGTCGCCGAACCCGCCGGACAAACTGCCCCCCGGCACGCTCGACGAGGAGCGGTGTCGGGACGTGCCGCAGGGGCGGTACGAACTCGCTTTGCAACTCGCCGCCGAGAGCGGCCACCAGGGCGAACTCGACCGCCTGTTCGCCCGCCGGTCGAGCCAGGCCACCCTGCGGCTGGCCCTCATCCTCGCCGGGCTGATGCTGCTCGGGCTTATTGTGAGCAAACTCTTCTGGTGAGGGACGGAGTCACTCATGCCCACCTCCGAGCGTGTGCTGTGCATCCCGCGGTTGCAACTTGAGTCGGCCGGCCTCTTCCACGGGTTCCGCCCGAAGACGGGGTGGTACGCCGCGGCGCTGCTGGACCCCGCCGGGTTCTCATTCCGCCCGCGGTCGGAGGTGGAAACCGACCCGACCTTCAAGCAACTCATCCCGTATGTGGTGCTGCGGTGCGGTGATCGCGTGTTCCACTACCGCCGCGGGGCGAGCGGGACCGAGGCCCGGTTGTACGCCAAACGGTCGGTAGGCATCGGCGGGCACATCGCCGACACGGACGCGGCGGGGCAGGGGGATGCGTACACCGGCGGAATGTTGCGGGAACTGCGGGAGGAGGTTCACATCGGCTCGTACACCGGCGGCGAACTGATCGGGTTCATCAACGACGACACGACGCCGGTCGGCCAGGTCCACCTGGGCGTCGTCCACGTGTTCGACCTGGACGAACCGAACGTGATGCCGGGGGAAGCAGCGATCGCCGACGCCGGGTTCGCCACCGTGGCCGAGTTGTTGTTGATGAAGGACGAGTTCGAGACGTGGTCGCAGTTCGTGCTGGAAGTGCTACAGTAGGTGCCGCCCGGTAGGCGGCACCTACTCGGCGTCGGGTGGGGTCTTCTCCTTGCTCATCACCACCTCGTTGCCGCGGCCGAGGTAGTCCACGCTGGTCATGAAACTGCGGATGAGCAGCACCCCGCGACCGCACGGGCGTTCGAGGAAGTCGTCGGCCGTCGGGTCGGGCAGGTCTTCCGGGTTGAACCCCGGCCCCTCGTCGGTGATGTGGATGCGGAACAGGTCGCCGGCCACGCTGTACTGCACCCGCACCCGCTTGCCCGGGTCGAGCTGGTTGCCGTGCTTGATGGCGTTCACCAGGGCCTCTTCGACGGCCAACTTGACGGCGAACTGGTCGGACTCGCCGAACCGGTTGGCCTGCAGGGCGGCCTCCACCAAGTCCTGCACCCGACGCACCTCGGCGAGGTCGCTGGCGACGAACAGGTCGTGCGTGCTGGGGCGGTCGTCGGTCATGGTGCGGTGTCCGGTGCCGGACCGTGGGCGAGCACGGTCAGAACGAGCCCAGCCCGGTCTGTTCGTCCTTCACGATCTTCAGCATCTTGTCCAGCTTGGTCAGGGTGAACACCTGCAGGATGTCCTTGGAGATGCCGCACAGCACCAGCTTCCCGCCCACCTGCGTCAGCCGCTGGTGCAGGCGGATCAGCTTGCCCAGGGCGGCGCTCGACATGAAGTCCACGTTGGTGAAGTTGAGCAGCAGCTTCCGCCGCCCGAGTTCGTCCACCAACCGGAACAGGTCGTCCCCGATCATCTGGATGTTCTGTTCGTCCAGGATCTTCTTGTCCACGAACTGGACGACGGCCACATCGCCTACGTCTTCGACGGTGATCCGCTGGCGGCTCATGTTCGGTCCTCGGCCGGTGGGGTCGGACGACTGCCGCGCCCACGGTTGGCGGTGTTTTATGAATCTTCAGCCCGTAACAGCGGGTGTCAAGGCGTCGGGTCCGATTTTCCGCCCGGCTCGTCCCCCCAACTGAACCCCGGGCCGAGGGCGGCGGCCACCTGAATTTCGGGGGCGAGGGCTTCCACCGCCTGCCGCCGGGTGTTCGCCGGGTTCAGGCAGAACAGGTCGCCCCACTCCTCCTCGTGGTACCCCCACTGGCGGACGTACCAGGTGCCGTCCCCGGTCGGTTCGAGCGGGAAAAGCACGCACTGGATCGGCTTGTACCGGGCGAAGTCGCCGTCGTCGGCCCCCAGCTTGTGCAGGGTGCAACCCCGGTTGAAGAACACGCACCAGCCGTCCGCCACGCGGGCCATCGGCAGGCCGAGTTTCTCCTGATCTGACAGCCACCCGCCGGCCTCCAGCACGGCGACCGCCTCGGGCCGCAGGAGTGGGCGGACGCGGTCCAACACGCCGTCGATGCGGGCGACCTCGGCCGGGGTGACGCTCGGCTCCCCGTTCCGGCAGCAGACGCCCTCACACCCGCGGCCGAACGAGCAGTCGAAGGTGGCAGTGGCGGCGTTCAGGACCGTCAGCGATTTCATGGCGGATGTTGGCATTGGGCGTGTGGTTGGGTTCGCAGTCACGAGACACGAGAGGTGTCGCAACCCGTCTCACGTCTCGTGTCTCCTGTCTCGGACTCGGCGGCTGCCACTCGCCTTCACACGGCGGGCGGCCGCGTTCCGCACCAGGGTGCCGATGAACCGGTCGTAGGTGGAGCCGGTCTCCGGCAGGCCTTCGTCGATCATCACGCTCGTGATCGCCGGGTTCGGGTTCATCTCCAACACGTACACCTCGCCGGCCGGAGTCACCCGCGTGTCCACCCGGGCGTAATCGCGGGCGCCGAGCAGGTGGTACACCCGCACGGCCACATCCCTCAGGCGGTCGGCCACGTCCGGCGGGGTCGTCACCCCGATCACCACCGGGGCGTGCTTGTACTCGTCGCTCTCCTCGTGCCACTTGGCCGTGTACGTGTAGATCGGCCAGCGGGCGGCGTTCTCCTGTTCCTTGAACGCGATCTCGGCGAATGGCAGTACGGCCGGGTGTCCGGTCCCGGTCAGGTCGATGAGCGACACCTGGATCTCCCGGCCGGGGATGTACCGCTCGACCATCACCGGAGGGCCGTAATGGTCCAGGACGAACCGCACGCGGGCGGACAGTTCCTCGGCGGTGTTCACCACGGCCGCCTGCTCGATGCCGATGCTCGCGTCCTCCGACGCCGGCTTGACGATGGCGGGGAAGTGCTGCCAGCCCGGCACCTCGGGCGAAACCACCTCCACGAACTCGGCCGTGTGGATGCCCGCCGCCTGGAACAGCCGCTTGGAGAACGGCTTGTTCCGGGCGACGCTCAGGGTGAACGACGGGCAGCCGGTATACGACAGGCCGAGCCACTCCAGCACGCCGGTCAGGTACACCTCCGTCACCGAACGGTCGGCCGTGCCCTCGTACAGGTTGAACACCACGTCGAAGTCGGGCACCTTCAGCCGGGTGAGGAGGGCGGTCAGGTCGTCGGTCACGCCGAAGCTGACGGACGTGATGCCGACGGCCTTCAGGCTCTCACCGACGATCTTGACCGAGTACAGCACGTCGTCTTCCGCCCCGCGGTCGGGGTGGTCGGGCGGCAGCACCGGCTCGTTGAACAGGATCAGTACGCGGGGTTCGGGCATCTTGGGAATTATCGGCTGCGACGGGTGGAGAATTCAGGTGAACCGGCGGCGGAAGCCGCCTGGGTGGACCGACAGCCGACCCAGACGGCTCACGCCGCCGGTTCACCCAGTATTGCCACCACCCCCCGCCCGCCGTCCACCCGCACCCGCTGGCCGGTGCGAATCCGCCCGGTCACGCCCGGCAGCCCGGCCACCGCGGGCAATCCGAACTCGCGTGCCACGATCGCCCCGTGCGAAAGCACGCCGCCCGTTTCCATCACCACCGCCTTAGCCCGCGCGAACAGCGGCACCCAGGCCGGGTCGGTGCTCGGGCAGATCAGCACGAACGGCTCGGCCGGCGGGTCGATCGGGTGGGTCAGGACCAGGGCGGGCGCCTCCGCCACCCCCGCCGAGAGCGGCGTCCCTTCCAGAGTCTCCGCCCCCTCGGGCACGGGCAGCGGCCGACCGATAGCGTCCAGGTCGTCGCTGAACAGTACCGGCGGCACTTCCAGAGACAACTCCGCCTGCCGCCGCTTCTTCCGCCCCGTGATGGTGCTGGCCAGATCGTTGCCGGCGATCAGGTCGGGCAGTTCGTTCGGCAGCAGGAAGAACACCCCGCCGTTCAGGTTGAACCGACGGTCCAGTTCCAGCAGCAGCCGGCGGAGGACGGCGAACCCCATCAGCAGGTAGTGCTTGGCGGCCTCCCTCAACCCCAGGTGCGTGCGGAGGGCCGTCACCGCCTTCGCCAGGGTCGCCCGTTGCGTGGTCGTCATCTGCGCCTCGCGGGCGACACGCTCCCAGGCCACCTCGCTCTTAAGTTGGGCGAGGGCTTCGATCCGTTCGCCGGGTGCGGGAGCCGTGTCCGCCGGCTTGCGAGCCAGGGAGTCGACCGCCGCCGGGTCTTCGTTCCACCGCGGCTGCGACAACTCCATCTCGTGCCGCCCGCGGTGGCCGAACCGCTCGAGGAACGACTCGCGGCTCATCTGCCCGGTGCCGAGTGCGTGGACGGCGTCGGCGAGTGCGGCCCCCTCCGGCGGCTTGGCCCCCAGTGCGACCTCGGCCACCGCCGCCTTCGACTTCTCTTCGCCCAACTTCGGCTTCAGCAGCTCCACCAGGTGCCCCCAGGCGAACTCGGCGAACGCGGTCGGCTTCAGGCTCTCGCGGGCGAACCCCACACACGTCTTCTCCACCCAGGTCTTGAAGGCGGTGTGGACGATGCCGGCGTCCAGGGGCGCCCAGTCCTGTTGCAGGGCGGCTTTCGCTTCGGTGGCGAACGTGGGAGCGAACTGTTTGGTGAACCGCTCGGGGAAGGCGTCGGCCTGCTTCCGCGTCTCGCTGCTGATGCGGAACAACCGCCACGTCAGGGCCGGCAGGCGGACGACGGCCGAGAGCACCCCGTCCTTCGCCGGGTTGAGCACCGGCTTCGGGTCGAGGGCCTTCCGCGGGTCGGCCTTGAACGTTGCGAACGGGTACTCGACCGGCGGGTTCTTGAACTGCAGCCGCGGCATCCGCGACAGGTTGGCCATCGGTCGGCCGGCGATCAGGTCGAACGCGCCCAAGTCGCCGAGGGTCGGGTCGGGGTCGCCACCCAAGTCGGCGTTCAGCAGGCCGAACGCCCCATTGGCGGCGAGCATTCGCGACACCACCGCCCACGTCATCGGCGTCGGTTCGGGCAGCGTCTCGCTCAGGTTGTACCGCACCCACACCGTCCCATTCGGATCCGCGAGTGCGGCCGTGGAGGTGACGACTTCCCGGCGGACGGTGTCCCGGTCGGAGGCGGTGGCGGTGGTGATCGGCCGGGCTTGCAGCAGGAACACCGACCCGCCGGCGATCGCCCATTCCACGTCGCGGGGCGAGCCGTAGAACCGCTCCACCCTCCGCCCCAGTTCGGCGAGTTGTGACAACTGGCTGTCAGTCAGGCAGAGGGTGGTTTGGCGGTCGGGGGGGACGGGCCGTTCGCCGCTCGGTGTGATCTCGACCGTTTTCGCGCCCGCCTGCCGGGTCAGCACCTCGCCGCTGTCGAAGTCCACCGCAAACCGATCCGGGGTGACGCGGCCGGACACCACCGCCTCGCCCAGCCCCCACGCCGCCTCGACGCTCATCCGCCGGCCGGTCGGGTCCTGCGGGTCGCGAGTGAACAGCACCCCGGCGATGTCGGCTGGCACAAACTTCTGCACCACCACCGCCATCGCCAGCCCGTTGTCGGGTATGCCCTGGGTCGCCCGGTACGCCACCGCCCGGTCGGTGAACAGCGACTTCCAGCAGCGGTCGACCGCGGCGAGAACGGGGCCGGTCCCTTCGACGCCGAGGATCGTATCCTGCTGGCCGGCGAAGCTCGTTTCCGCCCCGTCTTCGGTGGTGGCACTGGAACGAACCGCCACCGGCCCGCCGCCCAGTTGCGTGTAGGCATCGCCCACCGCCCGTCGGAGGTCGGCATCCGGCGTCTGGCCGTTCAACCGGCGGTAGGCGTCGGTGGTGACGACAAACCCCGGCGGCACGGGCATCCCGGCGGCCGCCGTCAGGGCCAGGCTCAGCCCCTTCCCGCCGACGAGTGACAGGCCGATGTCAGTGATGGCGGCGAACGGCAGGACGTCGGGCATGGGTGCGGCTCGGGTGGACTCCTTCAAGTGTACGCCCCGCCCCTTGCTTCTCCCCCGCTGCCGGCCAACAATCACCCCCAGCCCCGTCGGTCGGCGGGGTTCCTCCTGGGGAGTGCCATCGTTATGACGATTCGCGTACTGGTCGCGGCGGCGCTGGTGGCGGGGTTCGCCCTGCCGGCGTCGGCCGACGACTCCAAGCTGAAGGTGAAGGCGGGGGACAAGTTCCCCGACGTGCCGCTCACCGCCGCCCAGATCGAGAAGGCGACGGACAAGAAGGACGCCAAGACCGTCTCCGTCGCCGACCTGAAGGGGAAGACGGTGGTGGTGTTCTTCTACCCGCGGGCGAACACCCCCGGGTGAACGGTCGAGAGTTGCGGGTTCCGCGACATCGCCGACAAGTTCCCGAAGGGCGTGGTGGTGATCGGGGCGAGTGCCGACAAGCCGGAGGCGCAAGAGAAGTTCATCAAGGAGCACAAGCTGCCGTTCGCCCTGCTGTGCGATACCGACCTGAAACTGATCAAGGAGTTGGGCATCCAGAGCGGCGACCGGCCGGCCGCCCAGCGGGTGACGTTCGTGGTGGACGGGGAAGGGAAGATCGCCAAGGTGTTCGACAAGGTGACACCGAAGGACCACCCGGCCGAGGTGTTGAAATTCGTGGACGAGATGGGCAAGAAGAAGTGACCCGCTAACACCTTCGCCGCGGGCGGGCTGGCGCACCGTGTGCCGCTCGCCCGCCCGCGGCGGAGGATCACCGTACCCACTCGAACAGCACCACCGCGTTCCCGTCCGGGTCGTGCATCTTCACCCGCCGGTAACCCTCGTCGCTCTGCCTCACCTCGCCGGCCGGCAGGCCATTCACCTGGAAGTGAACAACACCTCCGCCACCCGACTGCCCCCGCTTCAGGGCCACCCGCCCGCCGTCCACCTCGAACAGCGCGAACCCGCCGGCCTCGTCGGTCAGGACCGGTCCGATCCCGAGCAGCCGCGACCACCACGAGATGCTGGCGGTGAGGTCGGAGACGGCGAGTTCGGTCATGTACAGTCGCATCGGCGTCTACAATAGCCGTTTTCCACCCCGCGAAACTACACCGTGCCCCGCCGCAACCCGAACGAGATCCCCATCATCCCCGAGGGGGCGGACCCCGCCGCCCCGCCGGCGGTCGAGCCGTCCCCCCCGCCGGAGGAGCCGCGGGCCAACGTGCCGTCGCCGCGGCAGACGCTCTCGTACATCCGCGGGTTGCTGGAGGGCAACCGCCTCGACCCGAAGAACAAACTTGGGCAGAACTTCCTGATCGACCTGAACATGCTCGACCTGGTGGTGCGGTCCGCCGAGCTGTCGCCGGAGGATTCGGTCCTCGAAGTGGGCACCGGCACGGCCACGCTGACGCACCACCTGGCCGACCTGGCCGGGGCGGTGTTCACCGTCGAGATCGACAACCGGTTCTACGAACTCGTTCAGCCGGGCCTGGCGAAGCGGCCGAATGTGGTGTCGTACCACGGCGACATCCTGGCCGGGAAGAACGAACTCAACCCGACGGTGCTCAGCCGGTGGGCGGAACTGACCGCCCGGAAGGGCTGCGGCCGGCGGAAGCTGGTGGCCAACCTGCCGTACGCCGTCGCCACGCCGGTCATCAGCAACCTGCTGCTCCTGCCCGACCTGCCGATCGCGTGCATGGTGGTGATGGTGCAGTGGGAGATCGGCGAGCGGCTGCGGGCGGCGGTGGGCACGAAGGATTACAACGCTCTGAGCGTGTTGGTGCAGAGCGTGGCCGACGTGGAGACGGTGCGGAAGGTGGGGCCGGCCAACTTCCACCCCCGCCCGCAGGTGGACTCGGCCATCGTGCGGATCACCCCCCGCCCGGAGAAGCGGGCGCGGGTGGGGGACGTGCAGAAGTTTCGCGACTTCCTGCGAGACCTGTACACGTTGCGGCGGAAGAACTTGCGGGCGGCGCTCGCCGGGTGGCCGCGGGGGAAGACGGACAAGGCGACCGTGGACGCGAAGTTGCAGGCCCTCGGCATCGACGGCAACGTGCGGGCCGAGACCCTGGGAATCGACGACCACCTGCGGCTTTGCGAAGTGTTCGGGTGAACAAGAGTGACCGGCGGCGTGGGGCCCCCCGGGGTAAAAACCCCGCGGGGCCCCCCCCCGGGGGGGTGCGGGGGGCCGGGGGTGCCGGTGGGGGTCAACCACATTCACCCCCCCCGG
>CAYMHO010000176.1:9451-14422 GCA_964390195.1 uncultured Fimbriiglobus sp.
CTGCGGCGCGGGGGGGGGGGGGCCGGGGGGCGCCCCCCCCCCGGCCCCCCCCCCCCGCCGGTTCGTTCCGTGGCCGCGGGTTAGCGGTTCGGGATCTCGATCTTGCACCAGCCGAGTTCGACGTGGGTCGAGTTCGAGCGGTCGTTGGAGAAGTACTTGGGGTGCAGGGAGTAGATGACGAACCGGCCGTCTTTCTTGTCTTCCACCAGCCCGGCCGCCTTGAGCACCCCGAGGTGGTGGGAGACGTTCACGATCTCGACATCCAACAGGGTGGCCAGTTGGGTCACGTTCTTCTGACCGGTCCGCAAGCAGTCGATGATGCGGATGCGGTTCGGCTCGGCGATCGCCTGCAGCTGCCGGGCACATTCCTGGGCGAGTTTCGGATCAGTCATGGTCAAAGACCTTCGGCTCCCCGTCCACCCGATCCGCCGGGGCGGGCAACTAGAGGGAGCAAGAACAGGGGGTATTCCGCCACCGTGGCGGCGGGCGAGTGGGGATACCGACGGTGGTACCCAAGTATTACAGCCGTCCCAGGAACCCGACAAGAAATTTGAGAACATCTCACCTTATCTTTTTGCCCGTGGTTCGGGTTTTCCGACACCCCCGACACCCGCGCTTGTCAGACTGCCGAGCTATGTCGGCGAAATCCGACGGCAGCCGGCCGCCCCGCACGGCGGTCCGACACCACACGGGCCGGGGTTAGCAGGTAAGTCGCGGCTAACCGTCGCCTTCGCCGGAACTGCGAACCGCCGGCTGGTTTTGTCGCTTCCGCAGGATGGGCAGACGGTGACCACGGGGGTCGTCATCCGCGTCACCAGCTCCTCGAACTCGGTCCCACACGCCCCGCACGCGAACGGATACAGCGGCATCGTTTCACCTCCCAGAAGCCCGGTCACAGGTCCGGGCCGATCTCCTTCGCCTTCTTCAGTTCCACCCTCCCGCCGACGAACACGGCGTACTCGAAGTTCGTCTTCAGAGTACACGCCGCCCCCACCTCGCCCTTCGGGCTGAGGGCGAGGAACGCGCAGTTGGCCGGGTGGACACCCCGCCGCACGGCCGCCGCGTTCACCCGCTTGGCCGCCAGCTCGCACGCCTCCTGCGGGGTCTTCCCGGCCCGCATCTGTTCCACCACGAACAGGCTGCCGCCGATGCGGATGATCTCTTCCCCCACGCCGGTCGCCCCGGCCGCCCCGGCCAGGTCATCGACGTACAACCCCGACCCGATGAGCGGCGAATCCCCGACCCGCCCGGGCAGCTTGTACGCCAGCCCGCTGGTGGTGCACACCCCGCCCAGGTGCCCGGTCTTGTCCAGCCCGAGGACTGTTACGGTGTCGTGGTTCCACTGGTCGATCGGGATGTTGATGTCTTCGGGGCCGGCCGGGGAGTTGTCCCGCTTCTCGTCCTTCTTCTTCTTGTCCGGGTGCTTCTCCAGCCAGTCGCGGATCCCCTCGAGCGTGTGCGGCATCTCCAGCTTGAACCCCTCCTGCAAGGCGAACCATTTGGCCCCCTCGCCGACGAGCAGGATGTGCGGGGTCTTCTCCATCACCCGCCGGGCGACCGCCGAGGCGTTCCGGATGTGTTCCAGTCCGGCCACCGCCCCGCACGAAAGCGTCTTGCCGTCCATCACGCACGAGTCGAGGGTCAGCCGGCCGATGCGGTCGGGCAGGCTGCCGAACCCGACCGACCGCACGGTCGGGTCGTCCTCCACCGCCTTCGCCCCGGCGATGACGGCGTCGAGCGCTGCCTTGCCGTCGGTCAGTTGCTTCCCGGCCACGTCGGCGGCGGTCTTCCCGAACGGCCACGTGGCGATGACGACCGGCTCGGCCATGGGCGACACTCCGTGGGGTGGAACGATTATTGTGTCCGACGCAGTGGGAAAGGCAACCACACGGTGAACCGGCGGCGTGAGCCGCCAGGTCATCGGCACCCAGGCGGCTCACGCCGCCGGTTCGCCTGAAACTCTTTTCCCCACCGCCGAGTACACATCGGCAACCACCCGGCGGAGTCCGCCATGCGTCTCACCCTGTCCTGCCTCGCCGTCGTTGTTGCCGTCGGGGTGTCGTCGGCCGCCCCGCCCGACCCACTGTCGTTCATCCCCAAAGAAGCCACCCTGGTGCTGAAGGTGGAGAAGCCGCGGCAGCTCGTGGAGGCGGTGCGGTCGCTCGACGCCTACCAGGGGTACGAGAGCCTTCCGGCAGTGAAGGCCGCGCTCGAATCGCCGACGGCGAAGGTGTTCTTCCAGATGCTCGCCACCGCCGAGACCAAACTCGGGCAGAAGTGGCCGGCGATGCTCGACAGTCTGGCCGGCGGGGGAATCGCCATCGGCAGCGCCCCGAAGGGGGACAACTCGCCGTTCGTGCTGGTCTCTCAGGGTACGGACGAGGCGAAGGCGGGCGAGGCGTTCAAGCTGGTGATCGAACTGCTGTCGGCCGAACTCGCCCGCCAGTCTCCGCCGGACGCCCCCATCAAGCCGGAGGTCGGGCAGGTGAAAGGGGCGGACGCGCTCAAACTCGGCGACGCTTTCTTCCTGCTCCGCCACAAGGCGACACTGGTGCTGAGCAACAAGAAGGAGGGAGCCGAGAAGGCGCTCGCCCTCGTGACAGGCGAGAAGGGGGCGGAGAGCGTGCTGACGAATGCCGACGTGCCGGCCGCGAAGAAGTTGCTCGCCGGCGACCCACTGGCCTGGTTCTGGTTCGACCTGAAGAAGCTGAAGGCCGAGGATCAGGGGTTCAAGGATTTCCTCGAAAACGCCCGTACACAAGGCTTCCTCCTGTTCATCCTGGGCAGCACCACCGACGCCGTCCGCCGGGCGGACTACGTCACCGGTGGCGTGTTCCAGACTTCCACCGGATTCAAGGCGAGCATCAAACTCCCCGCCAAACGGGCCGACCTGCCGGATGTGATGGCCCTGCACGCCCCGCTCAAACAGGAGGTGCCCGGTAGCCTGCCGTTCCTGGAGCCGAAGGGGGTGCTGGTGTCGCACAGCATGTACCTGGACGTGGGGGCGTTCTGGAAGCAGCGGAAGACCGCCCTCGGCGAACAGGAGCTGAAGGACCTCGAGAAGGCGGCGAAGGACATTTCGGTGTTCCTGCCCGGCACCACCCTCGGCGAGCTGCTGGAGATGAGCGGGCCGCACCACCGGGTGGTGATGGTGGAGCGGGGCGAGAACCAGTACAAGACGGTACCCGACTTCCCGCTCCCCGAGATGGCGCTGGTTACGAGCATGCGGGACCCGAAGTTCGGCAAGTCGATGATGACCGTCATCCGCACGGCCGCCCTGCTCATCGGCATCCAGGTGGGCGGGCTGACTATGAAGGAAGAAAAGCACGACGGCATCGACATCCTCACCTACCGCTTCGCCGACGGGAAGCCGCTGGCGTCCGACCCGACGAACATCCGGTACAACTTCGTGCCGTCGTTCGCGGTGGTCGGTGATCAACTGGTGGTGGCGTCGTCACCGAAGTTGCTGAAGGACCTCATCCCCGAGGTGAAGAAGGGGATCGACCCAAAGCTGTGTTCACCGGCGGTGTGGCGGGCGAAGGGGTACGGCACCGGCGCCGAGCAGGCACTCAAGGCCCGCCCGGAGGCGACCATCACCGACACCGTGCTCAGCCAGGGCGTCGGCCTCGATGAGGCGAAGAAGCAACTGGAGCAACTGGCCGGCTGGGTCGGCAAGCTCGGCACAATTGATGTGACCATCGACCACGGCGAGAAGGCGTTCGAGTTCGCCGTCGAGTGGCGGTTGAAGAAGTGACTTCACCACAAAGGACACTACGCACACGAAGAAACACCGACTGTCCAGTGCCATATTGACTGCCGACGTGTCCTCATTGTGCCTTCAGTGTTCTTTGTGGTTCAATCTTCCCGAGACGCAGCTATGAACCCTTGGGCCGAGTACACCCCCACCGACGCCAGCCCGTGGGACCTGAAGAAGGCCGGGCACCTGTTCCGCCGGGCGGCGTTCGGGGCCACCCACGCCGAGCTTCAACAGGCACTCAAGGACGGGCCGAAGAAGGCCATCGACCGCCTTCTGAAGGGCGGCGAACAGCCCGCCGACTTCGACGCCACATCCGACTACATGGCGGGCGAACGGAGCCTGCCGGCGGGGAGCGGCAACGAGCGGCTGGCCGCGTGGTGGCTGTGGCGGGCGCTGCACACCGCCCACCCGCTGCACGAGAAGCTGTGCGTCTTCTGGCACAACCACTTCGCCACCAGCAACGTGAAGGTGCAGAACGCCCGGTACATGCTCGGCCAGTACCGGCTGATCGCCCGGCACGCCCTCGGCGACTTCCGCGAGCTGCTGCACGGCATGTCGTTCGACCCGGCCATGCTGGTGTGGCTGGACGCGAAGGAGAGCAAGAAGGGCAAGCCGAACGAGAACTACGCCCGCGAGCTGATGGAACTGTTCTCGCTCGGCATCGGCCACTACACCGAGGCCGACATCCGCGAGGCGGCCCGCGCGTTCACCGGGTATGACGTTGCCGCCGGCAAGATGACGTTCGACCCGAAGCAGCACGACCCCGGCGAGAAGACGGTGTTCGGCAAGAAGGGCAGCTACAAGGGCGACGACATCGTCAAGCTCTGCCTGGACAAGCCGTCCTGCCCGACGTTCATCGTGACCAAGCTGTACCGCTACCTGGTGAACGAGACGGTTGAGCCGAAGGACGACCTCATCGCCCCACTCGCCGAACAGTACCGCAAGAGCGGGTTCGACACGGGCAAGCTGGTCGAGACCATCCTGCGGTCGAACCACTTCTTCGACTCGGCCAACTACCGCCAGCGGGTGAAACCGCCGGTCGAGTTCGCCGTCGGCATCCTCCGCGGGCTTGAGGGCACGACCGGCCCGCAGCCGCTGGCGGCCGAACTGGACCGCCTCGGGCAGGCGCTCTTCGCCCCGCCGAGTGTGAAGGGGTGGGACGGCGGGCCGACGTGGCTGAACGCCCAGACGCTCCTGTTCCGCCAGAACCTGGC
>CAYMHO010000177.1:0-14411 GCA_964390195.1 uncultured Fimbriiglobus sp.
TACCTGTTCCGCTTCTTCTGGGACTACAGCGGCGGGCAGCAGACCAACTTCGGCGCCCACCACCTGGACATCGCCCAGTGGGCCCTCGACATGGACAAGAGCGGGCCGACCGCGGTAGAAGGGACGGCGAAATACCACCCGAAGGGGTGGTACGAAACCCCCGACTGGACGGACATCACCTACACCTACGCGAACGGCGTGGTGATGAAGTGCGGGCAGGGGTACAAGGGCGACGTGACCTTCTACGGCGAGAAGGGCACCGTCAACGCGACCCGCACGTCGATCACCGTGACGCTCGGCGACGAGAAGCAGGACGCCGCCAAGATCGGCAGCGGCGGGAAGTTCCAACTGCCGGCCTCGAAGGGCAGCCACCACGCCGACTGGCTGTCCTGCATCAAGAGCCGCGAACTGCCGGTGGCGGATGTGGAGATCGGCCACCGCTCGGGCGTCGTCTGCCACCTGGGGAACATCGCCATCCGCCACGGGAAGAAGATCACCTGGGACCCGGTGAAGGAGCAGATCGTCGGCGACGCCGACGCGGCCAAGTGGCTGAGCAAGGAGTACCGCAAGCCGTGGAAGTTGGGGTGATGCTTGTGAATGAGCCGCGACCGCCAGGGAGCGGGTGAATCCACCCCGCTCCCTGGCGGTCGCGGCTCGTCCTGATTACACTGCCCCCGCCGCTTTCACCCTCTCCCGGACTCCGCCATGAACCGCCGCGACTTCCTCGCCACCTCCGCCGCCGCCGCGACCGCCGTCGCCACCGGCCCGATCATCCTCGGGGCCGAAGACAAGGGCGGGTCCAAGAACCCGGTCCTGGGCGTCGAAGGGCACAAGTACGAGGTGACGACCCACAACTGGGGCGAGTTGCCGAACGACTACGCCTGGCAGACGACGCACAACGTCGCCTTCGACTCCGAAGGGAACGCGTACATCACCCACCAGGGCGTCGGCAAGCAGATGGACGTGATCCTGGTGTTCGACCCGAAGGGCAAGTTCGTGCGGAGCTTCGGCAAGGAGTTCCACGGCGGCGGGCACGGCATCGAGATCCGCAAGGAGGGGAGCGACGAGTTCTGCTACCTGAGCAACACCTGGACGAAGAACGACCTGAAGGTGATGAAGACCGACCTGAAGGGGAAGGTGGTGTGGAGCATGGGCCGGCCGGACGTGAAGGAGTACGCCAAGCGGCCCGACCCGAAAGACCCGAACAAGATGGTCGAGCCGGCCTACAACCCGACCAACATCTGCTTCACGGCGGACGGCGGGTTTATCGTCGGGGACGGGTACGGGTCGCACTACATGCTCCAGTACGACAAGGACGCCAAACTGAAGAAGGTGTTCGGCGGGGCGGGTAAGGACCTGGGCAAGCTGCAAACCCCGCACGGCCAGTGGGTGGACGGCCGCGACAAGGACAAGCCGGTGCTGGTGGTGTGCGACCGGGCGAACCACCGGCTGAGCACCTTCGACATGGACGGGAAGGCCCTCTCGGCGACGAAGGCCGACGAGGTGGTGCTGTTCCCCGCCCACGCGAAGACCCGCGGGGACGTGCTGCTGGTGCCCGACCTGCACGCCCGCGTCAGCCTGTTCGGGAAGGACAACACCGTGATCGCCCACCTGGGCGACGACGCCGACTGGCGGAAGAAAGTGCTCGACGGGATGAAGGTCCGCACCCAGCCGAAGGAGTGGGTGGCCGGCAAGTTCGTCCACCCGCACGACGCCGCCTTCGACAAGGACGGGAACATCATCGTGGTGGAGTGGGTGAGCACCGGCCGGGTGTCGTTCCTGAAGAAGGTCGGGTGAGTGGTCTGCCCGCTCCGCGAGCGGGTTCAATCAGGACCGCTCGCGGAGCGGGCAGAGAACGTTGATGAATCGCCCGCACCCGACCGCCGACGACCTCGCCCGCTGTCGCGCCCGGTTCGCCGCCGAGACGGTGCCGGGCGTCCTCCTCACCGACCGCTACCGGATGCGGTATCTGACGTGGGGGAGCGGGCCGACGGTGGTGTCGGTCCACGGCATCTGCGACGACCCGCTCTCGTTCTGCATGCTGTTCGCCGGGCTGGTGGACCGCGGGTTCCGTGTCGTCGCATACGACCTGCCGAACGGCCTGGATGACGCCGCCAGATTGTCCCGCTACTCCCATGACCACTTCACCGACGACCTGACCGCCCTGCTCGATCACCTGAACCTGGCCCGCGTCGATCTGCTCGGCACGTCGTTCGGCAGCACGGTCACGCTGCGATCGCTCGCCCGTCACCCGGAGCGGTTCCGCCGGGCGGTGCTGCAAGGCGGGTTCGCGTACCGCACCATCGATCCGGTCGAACGGGGGTTGTCTCACCTCGGCCGGAGTTGGCCGTGGCGGATGCACCAACTGCCCTTGCGGCGGCCGATCATGGAGAAGCTCGACGCCGTCCAGTTCGCCGGCTGCCCGCCGCAGATTTACGACTTCCTCCAGGAGTGCAGCGGGAGGACGCCGATCAAGGCGACCTCCCATCGGGCGCTCATCCTGTCCGCCCTCGACCTCCGCCCGCAGTTGCCGAGCGTCCCACACCCGGTGCTGATGATCGGCGGGGACCGCGACAAGATCGTCCCCCGCTGGTGCGAGGCGGACATGGAGAAGGGCCTGCCGGACGTGCGGCGGGTGGAGTTCAGCCCGTGCGGGCACTACCCCCAGTACACCATGCCCGCCCAGTACGCCGACCAAATGGCCGAGTTCCTGACCCACTCACTGGGTTGACGCGAACGCTCTTCCCCCCTAATTTGAAACGACGTGATGCCGAGGTGGCGGAACTGGCAGACGCGCCAGCTTGAGGTGCTGGTCCTCGCAAGGGGGTGCAGGTTCAAGTCCTGTCCTCGGCACAGATGTGTTGGTACTCCCCCCGCTGATGACAGGGGTTGTCAGCGGGGGTTTTTCGTTGCCATTCCAGCCGTTTTTCAGGGTTTCCGCACGTCCCGGCGCTCGCCCTGATTCTCGTCCGACGTTGCCGGGGAGTACCAGGAATTGACCCGTTTTGCCGCCCGTTGGTGGGGCTTTCGTTGGGGGTTTCGGGCCGGGCGATTCCGCATTGTCAGCCGCGAACGCGGGCAGGTTGTCGAGCGCCTTCCGCACGTCGAGCAACGCCGGGTCGGTGTAAACGGTCATCGTCAACTTGATGTCACTGTGCCGCATCGCCTGTTGTGCCGTCCGGGGCGCGGTCCCGGTGGCGGAAAGGAACGTGCCGAACGTCGTTCGGAGGGCGTGAAGGTCCACCGTCCGCCCGCGTTCGTCCCGCTTCGGAATCTCGGCGGCCTTCAAGTCGGCTTCGAACGTCCGGAGCAGGTTGCGGGGGACCCGGAACAGGCGGTCTGACGGGGTCAGCCCTTGCCGTTTGATCCACCCGCGGAGATCTTCCGCCAACTCCGTTCGGAGCGGGAGCGTCGAGCCGACCCCATTCTTCTCGTTCGCGGCGTCGAGGCAGAGCAGTTCGACACCGGGGGTGAGGTCGAGGTTCCCCACGGTCAGCGTGCGGAGTTCGTTCAAGCGTAACCCGGTGAAGAGCAGCGTCCGGTAGATCAGTTCACGTTCGCGGCCCTTGTGGTCGAGCCGTTGGGCGAACCCGTCGCTCAGCTTGTGCGGAGCGGTCCCCCTTCCTCTTGTCCGCCCTTCCAGGGAACGGGTACGGGCAGCGTTCAGCAAACGGCCGATCTCATCGACCGTCAGCGCCCGCCGCTGACGAACCGGGTCGGTCTTTGTGTTGGCGCGGGGGAGTTTCAACAGGTCATGGTCTTGGAGCTTGCCGAGCTCGCGGAGCCAGTTGGCGAACGCCAGCACCGCTTCCCGGTGGAGGTTCCGGGTTCTCGCCCTCATTCCGCCCTCAAGAACTCTTGCGAACCATGGCTCGACCACCTCGCGGCGGAGGTCTCGGAGCGTTTTCAGCGGCGCCTCTTTGATGATCCGCCGGACGGCCCTCAGCGCGTCCCGGCGGTAGACGGACGAGAGGGCGCGGGCGACCAGCGACCGTTCGTATTCTGCGACGAACCCCGCGAGTGGACTCGCGGCGGCACGGGCCGTAGTCAAGGCGTCGGGGTCGAGGACGCCGGCGCCGATCTGCTCGACTTCCTTCTCCCATGCGGCCAGCTTCTGGCGGGCGGTCGATTCATCCCGGCAGCCGGTCGAACGCTCGACCTGCTTGCCGGTATGGTCGGTGAACTTGGCGACGTAGACTCCGGACTTCACCAGCACCGTTTCCCCGCCGTCGCCGGGGTGAATCTCGGCGGTGATCGTCCTCCCTCGGGACTTCCACCGGGCGAACCGCTTGCCGCCCTTCTCGATGACTTCCGCCGACGCCGGCACCGGGCGGCGTTCGGAGCGACGGAACACAGTGCCCATGAGTCGAGTCCCTGAGTAGTGGGTTGAGTGTACACGATCTGTCACCGGCGCGCCACCCGCGCAGGGGGGCGGCGCCGGTCTTCTTCTTCCTTCGGAAGAAGAATGTTCATGGGTCGATTCCAGACCCTGTAGCGGGTCGATTTCAGACCCTGTTTCGGTTCACGTCGTCGGCACCTTCGGCGCCGGGCGAACCCGGTACACGGTGGCGGAGCGGTTGAACGTGCCGCGGCGGGCGACGGCCAGGAACCCGGCCGCGATCAGGTCGGCCAGCCGCGCCCGCACGCTCCCGCGGCCGACGCCGAACCGCTCGGCGAGCTTCCGCTCGGAGGTGCGGGCGAACCCGTCCCGCTCGCACTTCCACAGCCAGCACCACAGCGCGACGGCCAACGGGTGAAGGCGCGGCTCGCGGCGTGTGAGTGCGTCGAGAAAACGATTCCAGCCGAGCAGCTTCTTCACCACCGGCGGCACCTTCCGCTTGCGGTTTCGCTTCACTGGTGCGGGGGAAGGGGTCGGCTTCCCCGTGCTGCGGAGGAATTCGGCTTCCCCCATTCGGCCGGCGATGAGGTCGGCTTCGAACGTCGAGGCCGGGCGGGTGAACCCGGCCGGCAACTCCCCGCCGTCGAGCCACTCGCGGGGGAAGGCGTCCGGGCAGTGCCGATCCCACGGCGAACCCGGTTCGGGGCGGCGAGCGGTCAAGCTCCCCCCTTCCCGCTCGGCGGGGGCGTGGGTGCCGCGTCGTACCCGTCGAGCGGGTCGCCGGGGTCGAACCGTTGGAACTCCCCGCAGAACCGCAGCGGGATGTCGCGGGGGCGGCCGAACCGTTCCTTCACGCATTCCAGCCGCGCCACCCCGGAGGCCGGGTCGGAGTGCAGGATGAAGGCGGAATCCGCCCCGAACTCGAGTTCGGCCGACCCGCGGAACGCGGCCATCGACAGCCCGCTGTAGGTTGAGGAACCGTTCTTCGACTTCTGACGGCTGACGGAGCTAATCACCACCGCGGCGGCGCCGGCGTTCGCGAGCAACCGCACCTGCGACATCACGGCGTCGAGCTTCGCCCGGTCTTCCTTTTCCCCGGCGCTGAACCGTTGGACGTAATCGACCACCGCCAGCCGGGCGCCGGTCCCCCGCATGGCGGCGAACATCCCCGGCACGGTGAACGGCGGGTCGAGGAAGTGCAGCCGGTCGAGCAGGGCGGCCCGCTCTTCAATCGCGGCGTCCACCCGCCGGCGCTCTTCGGCGAGCAACTCGCGGTTCATCAGGGCGGTGAACTCCACCCCGGCGAACCGGGCGAGCAGCTTGTCGAGCAGCACCGGCGGGGCGGTTTCCACGTTGCCCACCACACACCGGAGCGCCGGGTAGCGGTCGAGCAGGTCGGTCACCAGTTGGAGGCCGAGCGTCGTCTTCCCGACCGCGGGCGGGGCGCCGATCATCAGCACCCGGCCGGGCCGCACGTCGAGGGTGTCGAACGGCGGGCCGGGGATCCACCGCTCGGGTTTGGCATCGAGGTCGTACTGCCGGCGGTCGCGGGCGACGGCCAGGGCGGAGCGGTACGTCGGGGTCATGCGGTCACCCCCTTCCGCCCGTGCACGATGCCGTCTCCGATCTGGTCCCGCACCTCCGCCGGGTCGAGGCCGGTCTTCAAGGCGACTTCCTCGAGCAGCCCGAACACCACGGCGGGCGGGGTGCCGGCTTCCGACAGCGCGGCGGCACAGCGGAACAGGGTTACGGCGCGGCTCGGGTCGCACAGGTCGCCGAACCCGATGAAGTCGCGGACGTACTTCGGCACCACCGGCGAGCCGGGCGGCGGCACCCGCACGCCACCGCCGGGCGACATTCCGGCCGCGAGTGCCGCCCGCTCCGCGTCCTCGAGGTCGTCGGCGAGTTGCTCGCACCCGTCGTCCACCGCCGGCACCGGGAACCCGGCCGGGTGCCGAGCAGCAGCGCGGACGGCGGCGGCGGTCAGCCGGTCGAGGTCGTCGGGGGCGAACGGCCGCTTGAACAGGCCGGACGGGTGCCGCGAGTTCGGCAGCCGGAAGAGCGCCTGATGGTGGTAGATCGTCTCGTCCACCCGCACGCCGGCGGCGCGGGCGACGGCCAGGGCGAACCGCTTCACCACCGCCGGGCAGTGCGGAATGGGCGTGAACGCCGGCACCGACAGCAGGGTGACGTGATATCCCTTGCCGCCGGAATACGCGACCGACATCCCCCGCTCGGCGAGCGGGCCGTAGCGGTCTCGGACGAACCGCACCAGCTTGCGCACGTCGGCGAGCGCGGCGTCGAGGTCGTTCCCGCGGTCGATGTCCCACGGGACGCGACAGCAGGCGGCGGGGCCGGTGTATTTGGCCGGCGTTCCTTGCCGGGCAACGTACCGGCCGTATTCGGCTTCCGGGTACTGGAAGACGGTGGCGAACGCCGGCCGGTCGGGGTCGAACCCCGGCGGCAGTTCCAACTCGTGATAGGCACGGTACAGGGCTTCCGCCCGCACCACCTCGCGGGCCGCGTCGAGCGAACCGTACACCAGCCCGCCGACAAGATCGGCGGGCGGTGTGCAGTTGGCGCCGAACGCGAAAGAGGTCTTCCGCAGTTCGGCGTACGTCATTGCGGCGTTCCCCCTTCCCCCGGCGTGGGGAGCGGGACGGCGAACGGGTTCGGCGGGCGGACGGCGCCGGCCGGCGGGTCGCACGGTTCGAACCGCTCGACATCGTTGCTCGGGCCGTACTGGGGGTTGTTTCTGAGCGTCACCACCCCGCGGACGAACACGTCCTTGCCGAGCGGGGGGAAGGGGCGGCGGAGGTCGCCGGCGGTGCGAAGACCGAGCGGGGCGAGCGCGTTCTTCGCCCGGTTGAACCCGGCGGCGTCGGCCAGGGTGAACCACCGCCACAGGGCGAACCCGGCGTGTTCGGCCGGCTCGACCGTCTTGAAGCACAGGCGGAACGCCGGCTTGCCGGCTTTCGTCTGGGTGAGTTCCCCGCGCTCGATGCGGAGGGTGTACACGCCGGCCGGCACCGTCGTCGTGCCGCTCGCGGCGTCGAAGGCGGACAGGTCGAACGCGGCCGGCTCGGGGGCGGCGTCGAAGGCGGAGAACGGATCCCCGCCGCTTCCAAATTGGAGCGGGTCGGACATAGAATCACCTAGTAGGTGGTCGGGTGTGGGAAATCAGTTTGGGTCACAGTGCGACGGGTGCCGGGCCGGGCACCCGTCGCCGTTTCACGTCAGCGGGCCGGTTCGTCGGCCACATCATCGAACAACGTGCGTTCCCTCCGCCGCATCAGCCGAGCGTTCAGTTCTTCCAGCCGGCGGAGGGCGGCGGCGCGGTCGATGAGTCGCCAGCGGCGGATACAGGTCCCGTTGCGGGTCGGCCGTGATGCCGACTCCACCTCCGCGCCGGTCGTCGGCTTCACCCGCACGATGATGCGCTTGCGGGCGAGTTCTTTCGGGATGTCCCCGCGCCACTTTCCGCCGTCTTTGAACGGCTTGCGGTCGTAGGGTTTCGGGGCGCTCACCATCGCGGCGGTGCCGTCGGGCGAGTCGAGCAGGTCGAGCAAGAACAGCCGCTCGGATTCGAGGGCCAGGTCGTACGGGGGCGGGTGCCCCATCGCGGGCATGCGGGTCATGCTGTAGGTCCGTGTGGGTCAGGAGTGCCGACCGAAAGGCGCCGGGCCGGGCGTGTCGGTCAGCACAGGAAGTTGGTCGGGGTCACTTGCCAGTTCCTCCATTCAGCCAGGCGTCGAACAGCGCCTTCGAGATGCGTACGACTCTCCCCCGGCGGATCACACCGGGCACCAACTTCGCATCGATCCACCGCCACATCTGCCGATAGCTGACCTGCGCACGATCAGCCGCTTGCCGAACCTTGTAGGTGCCGGCGTCGATTTGTTGGAGCTTCGCCGCGCTCCGGTCGCACACTTCGGGCATGTTGCCTCCCCAGCGTTTTCTGGGTCATCGGCGGACATCCAGGGCGGATACCCGTCCGACACAGGCAATGGCGTAAGCTTTGGGCTTACTCCGTAAGGTTCTGAATTACTGGCGAAAAATCCCACTCCGGCGCTGGCTTCGGCGGGTCGTAAATGAACGCAAGCCCTTCAGAGCGGACGTTGGGCGTTTCGAGGTGAGCAGCCAGATCACACAGTGGAGGAACAGCATCCTTCAGGGTGTTGCGGACAGCTCTCAACCGCCCATGGATCTTGGGTCGTAACTTGTCTGCCGGGTTGTTCAGGTCTCGGTCCTTTCCTCCAATGCCTGTATCACGCTGGTACTGCTGAAGGAGTTCATCGAGTCGGTGTTGTGAATCGGCCTTCTCGACTACGTTGTCCGCAGAGGCCACCTCCTCCCGAAGCCGCTTGATCTCCTTCTCGATCTGTTCACGGGCCTTTGCGTCGAGGGCGGGTTGTTTCGAGCGGGAGCGGGTCGAACCGTTGTCCAACCCGCCGTCGAGTTCGATCATCGACACCGGCTTCCCCGGCGAGCGGAGTAGCTTGTCGAGGTCACGGAAGCCGTCCAGGTTCGTGAAGTGCCCTTCGGCTCCAAATGCCCGGATGAACCATCCGTTATCGATGTCTCGTGTGAGCCGTTCGGCATTTTGCTCAACAGCAGACCGCAGGAGAGATGCGGCCAACACCGGGGCCGGATTCGCTCCGTCCATCTCGCGGGTGCGTTCGAAGTCGCCCTCAACTTGTTCGACGGCTTTTAGTCGTGCAACGCGGCCGGCGGCATCGTTCCACGCCCAACGGGCGCCAACCCGCACCCTCAGCGGGATGGGTAGCTCGGAGTGATTCATGCCGGCTGGATGCCGAGTTTGTTCCGCCGCGACCGGACAGCACTCCGCGACTTTCCCAACCGCTTCGCAAGCACCTTGTCAGGCAAGGTGCCTAGTAGAGCGTCCATCTTGGGCGTCCACCCGTTCTGCCACCGCTTGGCCTGCGCGAACCCGATGAGCTTGAGGCGTCTGGAATTCTTCGCCCGCAGTTCGCACGCTTCGTCTGACAATTCCGAACCACGGGTGACTTCGGCCGCGAGTTCGGACGCAGTCTTCATCGCCCGACGGGTGCCGGGTGTGGTGTCGTGTCCGACAACCCCGGCCCACCGGCGGAGGGCGTTGGATGTCGTCTGAGACAGGCCGAACCAGTGCTTTAGCGCAACCGCACTCTCGGTACGAACGGCTCGCTTGAGGGTGGCATTCACCCACAGGCCGGCTCCGCCGCGTTGCTTGAGCGGTTGTACCCGCGGCCAGGGGACGGGCGCTTCGGTGTAGGACGTGACGCGGCACCACTCGCCGCGGTACTCGCACCACAGCTTCCGTCCGAGTCGGACGCGGGGTGCCGGGTAGTTGCCGATCAACGGGGGCGGGGTCATTCAGTGAGTGTACGGCCGGGCCGGGGTGCCAAGTTAGGCGGACAAAAGGAACACCCGGAACTCACTCTTGAAGCACCCTAACTGACCCGAACGGACGCCGAAAGGCCCCATTGCACTTCGGAGTGAGTACTTTGCCGCCCGGCTACATCGGGCAGCTACTCCACGTCCCCCATGATCCACCCGGTCCAGACGCCGAACCAGCCGAGCAGTTCGACCGCCCCCGACATCAGCAGGGAAAGCGCGGCGGTGGTGCCGAGTAGGGGCAGGTTGCCGACGATCTCCTGAAGGGCTTCGACCGGGGAGTGCGTCTTGCACAGGTCGGCGAACCGGTTGGCGAACACCGTCCCGGCGACCGAGAGAAACCCGTAGCTGACGGGGATCCACCAGCTCGGCCAAACGGCCACCGGCACGTTGAGCGTGAACGCCTCGTGCCCCGGTTCGGTGACGGTGACGTGAAGGACCGCCCGCTTCGGAACGGGGATCTTCCCACGCTGGCGCGCCCGGAACTGCACCAGCGCCACCTCGACCTCTCCGCCCGGCACCGTGTGCTCGTTGACGGTGGTGTAGAAAGCGTCGGACGCCTTCACCGACGAGACCGGGTTCGCATCCCCGCCGGTCGGCGCTTGCGGCACCACCCGGACGCGGACCTCTTGGCCCGCCCGGACGTGGATGAACCGCCGGGTCATGCGGAGCGGTCGGCCGGTGGCGTCGGTGATCTCGAGGCGTGCCGGCGCCCGCCGGCGGAGGTACTCGGGCGAGGTCGAGACGACACCAACTCCCCCGGCGTGCGGGGAAGGGGAAGAATGGGCGGTGGACACGCTATGCCCCCTTCGCCGCGGGCTGCCGCCATTCGTCCACCCAGGCGAGCAGCGGACGGGACACCTCCGCCAGGTACTCCCGGTAGACTGCCCCGACCTCGACACCGGACCCATCGGCGGCTTCGACCTCCGCCTGCGCTGCCTGATGCCACCCGGTGAACCCCATCATGGCGTGGAAAAACTCAGTGCCGTACTTCACCACCCTCACGTCCCGCTTCTGTTTGGTGCGAGCCTTCTCGTACTCCTCCCCGCTCTTGCCGTCGAGCGCCGCCTCACCGTCCGCTCGGAGCAGCACCAGCGTTTTCACCGGGCACGGGTTGTCCTTGAAGTAGTCCAGCACCTTCAACAGGTTGCTCAACTTCGGCGCCTTGTGCCCGAGCCACGCCGCGATACCGATCCCGGGCATGTTCTCCTCGATCCGGACGACGGTCAGGTAGCCGTACTGCTGCCGCTCCGGTTTCGTCACCACCTCCACCCACGCCCACGGTCCGCTCCCGGTCAGACCGGCGTCCCAGAGGTGTTTCAGCCACCCGTCAAGTGCCATCTGGAATTCGGGGATGACTGTGGTGGTGACGGGGAGGGTGTCGCCGTGGGTCGCCCTCGACGCAGCGAGTTGCTCCGCCCAAAGTGTTTCAAGCCGGGAGCGGAGCCGCTTCGCCAACTGCTTCGGGTCGTCAGGGGTGGCGTAGACGATCTCGTCGTACCGCTTGGCCAGGGCGAGAAGGCAGTTCCGGAGGTTGCGGCGTTCGCTCAACTGCCGCAACTCGTCCGTCCCGAACGGGAAGCCGGCGGGCAGGCCGGTCAGATCGAGCTGGGGGAACGCCCGCTTGATCCGGGTGGTCACGAGTTGTTCCACAACCGCCAACTCAACGTGGTCCGGCATCTCGATCCGCGTCTGACTCGGCTTGCCGGGGAGAGAGAACTGCTGCGCCAAGCGCTGCTGGGCATAGGTGTCTGCGAAGTTGTTAAGCAGATCCGTCCAGACGGTTAACGCGGTGAACGCCAGCACGCAGACGCCGGACACCTTATCGGTGTAGGAGATGATGGCCCGAACAAAGTCTTTCTTGTTGCTGATCTCCATCTCAGCTGTTGAACCGCGGAGATAGTCTTCGAGTTGGTCGTACACCACCACCACCGGAATCCGGAACGTGGCGAGCATTTCGAGCCACGTCGCCAGGAGGCAGCGGCTGACGTTGCCCCCGTCCCGAACGTAGGCGGGCGGTTCCGTCTCCCCGTTGTGCAGGTCGTCGAACGGCTCGCGGTCGTCGAGCAGGGCGAACCGGGCGAGCCGCCCGTGCAACTCCTTCCGGAACCAGTCGGTGGCGTTCTTCGATTGGGTCTTCTCAAGGTGCTCGGTCACGACCCGCAGCGCCCGCTCGGGGGAAACCCCCGCTCCTTCACACGCCGCCCGTAACGCGGCCGGGTCCGGCCCGGACTCCGCCAGCTCGATCAGCTTGGCCACCGCATCCACCCGCTCTTGCGCCAGCTTGGCACTCCCGAACTTCATCCCCACGCCCTGCCAAAACCCTTTGGCGGGAATGAGGTCGATCTGCTGCGGCGGGCTGAGCCGACGGAGGGCTTCGGCCAGTAACTGACCCGTCAGTCGGCCGGCGATGACCTTCTGGAGGCGTTCCCCTTCCCCCCGGTTGGCGAGCATGTGGTTGGTGATCTGCCACAGCAGGTAGTCAATCGGGTCGGTGCCGGGGGAGAGGTGTTCGACCACCACGAACAGGGTTTCTTCGCCCGTCTGGACGGCCCGCCGGCGGAGTTCGGCGCGGAGGACGTACAGCAGGTGGGTTTTCCCTGTCCCCGGCTCCCCGACCACGGGGTAGATGCGGGTGGCGGTGTTCCCCGCCCGGTAGGAGTCAACGATCTTGTGCAGGTCGCCGAGCTGGTGTTCGGTGTGCGCCCGTACGTCCGAGTCGAGGCTCTCGGCGGTCGTGCCCACCGCGGCGACGGCCGTGCTGAACGGGTTCACCCCCTGCCGGAGGACGGAGAGCGCGTCCGCCCTCAACTCGCCCGCGAGCGGGCCGTCACTGGTTCGGGTGGGCATAATACGTCACCGTGTGCTTGACGAAGAGGGCGAGTTCGGGTTCGGGGAGTTCGTGAATTGTCTTCGACCACCCGCTGAGCTTGAGGCGGTGTTCGCTGGTCAGCCGGCGGAGGGCGTCGTGGAAGGCGCCGACCGTCAGGCTCGGGTGCCGCGCCCGAAGGTGCTTCATGATCTCGTCGAACGGCGGGCCGACGGTCCGCACCCGCGCCCAGTCGGTGACGAAGGCGACGATCTCGTCTGCGATGGGCGGGGCGACCGGCGGGGCGGGAGGCGGTGGGACGGGTGCGGCACTGGCGTCACCGACTACGGGCACCTTCACGACGGTTGGTTGGAGCTTGTTCAACGCGGCGTCCAAGGCGGCCAAGATGGGTGCGGGGTTCGTGGCGGTCGATGCGGAAGTCGGTACCGCCGCGATCACTTCCTCGCGGAGTTGGCCGAACGCCGTATTGATCGCTGCTACGCACGTTGCCGCGGCTGCCTCGACCGCCTGCCTGAACTCGGCCGGGTTCGACGCCGGGGCAGGCTCACCGAGTTTGCCGACCGCGGTTCGAATCGCTTCCAACACCGGCTTCAGTTCCTGCGCCCCACTCGCCTCGGCCAGCTTGCGGGCGCCGGACTCGGTGAGGACACCGACGGTGACGGTGGCGAACGTCGGGCGGGCGTTCTTCCCCTTGCCGGGCGGCTTCTGCATCCGGATCGCACGCTTCTCCAGCCACCCGGCAGAAACGGCTCGCTCCGCCTCCGCCTCATGAGCCTTAGGAAATAACCCCTTCCCCTTCGGGCCGATCAGGGGAAGCAACCCGGGAAGTTCGTCGAGCGCCGTCTGGAGCGCGGCCTGCACAGGATCGGCCTTTGCCTTCGCCACGGGGGAACCTCACGCCAGGAGTTGGCAACGCACGCCAGGTAACGGGAATGTGAATTTTCGTGAGAGGGTCGGTTTACAGCAAGGGTGTGCCGGTGTGAAATCGTCAACCGAAGAACCTTTCGGTGGACCGTTGCGGGACCGTTTCGCCGGGCCACCAAGTTAGGCGGCAAAAAGGGTAACGGAGGTGCCACTCCGGGCAGAGCTACGCCCCGCTCGGGCTCAGGGGAAGTTAGGCGGCCAAAAGGGACACACGGAACCCGCACTTGAAGCACACCACCGACATTCTCGAGCAGGCCCACAACATCGGCCCGCGGCACTCCTTCTTCGGGCAGTCAACCGACGCCGGCGGTCGCCAACTCGCCCACCCGCACCCGTGCCGGCAGTACCAGAACCGCAACAGGAATCCGGCAGTCCGCACGCCCACCGCGTCGAACTTCCGGCACTTCGGGCAATGGCTCGAGGTCGGCACCGACGGCTTCGTCCGCGGCTCTCGACCGAATGGCGAGCGGATGCGAACCATGATTGACTCACATCAGGGGAAGGGGTGAACTCAGGCGCGGGCGAACCGCATCCGCCGCTCGCGGTTCGTGCGGGTGAACGCCACAGCGTACCCGCTCCGCTCGAGGAACGATTGCTCGGACGCGATGCGGCGTCCCAGCCCGCTCCCCCGCGGCAGAGACGGCGGTACCCGCTCGCGGCGGGCGGCGGTTGTGAGTTCTTGCTCGAGGTCGGTCACAGTCCCATCCCATCCGCCCTGCGGGAGCGCCGTCAGCCAGGACAACAGCACCCGCCGGAAGGCGGTCAGACTGGCTTCGCGGTAGCGGGCGTCGGTGACGGCGGACATGGCATGAACTCCACGGGTGACGGAAGTAACTCTGTCCGGTCTTTCGCCTATTCCCCACGGGGACGATAACGTGTCGGTTGGTGCGCACATAGTTTTCAGGTTGTGGCGGAGGTCCT
>CAYMHO010000178.1:0-8943 GCA_964390195.1 uncultured Fimbriiglobus sp.
TGAAAGCGGTCAACGGGTCAAACCGTTCGGGGGTTCGAATCCCCCCCCTTCCGCTCCCCCCCCCGTCACTCGTCGTCGGCCGGCAGCACCAACTGGCAGCAGCCCAGGTCGAGCGCCTCCTTCGGCACCCCGGCCAGGACCACCTCGTCGAGCACCTGCGGGGTGATGGAGTAGACGACGAACCGCCCCCGCTTCTCCCCGCGGACCAGCCGCGCGTGCTTGAGGACGGTCAGGTGGTGGGACACGTTCAGCGGGGGGATCTTCGCCCCGTCGATGATCTCGCCCACGTTCCGCTCGCCGTCGGCCAGCAGGCGGATGATCCGCAACCGCTCGGGGGCGGCGAGGGCGGCCAGCACGGCGGCGCAGCGGTCGGGCTGGAGGGGGTCACGTTTCTTGGCCACGGGCGAGGGTCCGTGCGTGCGGCGGCGAGTGCGGTCATTATCGGCCGGCCGGGGAGGGCCGCCAACCGCCCGAATCCGGATGCCGGTGAATTCCGGCGTGCCGACCGCCGCCCGCCCGGATAACATCTTGTCTTCAGGGCAGATGTCAGCCCGTCGCCGCACCCGGAGCCGCCCGTGTCACGTTCCCCCCGCCCGGCGTTCACGCTGATCGAGCTGCTGGTGGTGATCGCCATCATCGCCACCCTCATCGGCCTCCTCCTGCCCGCCGTCCAGAAGGTCCGCGAGGCCGCCGCCCGCATCAGGTGCCAGAACCAGCTCCGCCAGCTCGGCATCGGCCTGCACAGCTACGAGAGTGCGAACGGGCACCTGCCGTCGAGCGGTCAAGGGACGAACTACGCGACCAGCCCGCCGTCGGTCGCGTTCGAGTTGCACTCCACCTTCACCCACCTGCTGCCGTACATCGAGCAGGACAACGTGTTCCGGCAGTTCGACCTGCGGGCGGCCTACAACGCGACGCCGGCCAACCAGTCGGCCGCCAAAACCGTCCTCTCGCTCCTCCTCTGCCCGACCAACCCGCTGCGGCCCCAACCGGCCGACGCGGCGGGGTACGGGTGCACCGACTACGGCCCGGTCTACTACGTGGACATCGACCCGGTCACCGGCGACCGGAACAAGTTCACCCGGGCGGACGGCGGGCTGATCCTCGGCCGGGCGTCGGTGCTGTCCGTCACCGACGGGACCAGCAACACGGTGGCGATCGGCGAGGCGGTGGGCCGCAGCGAGACGATGACCATGCCGTACCCCGACCCGCTCGGCGGGCTGCGCCAGATCCACCGCTGGGCCGAACCCGATTCCGCGTTCGGCATCTCCAAAGGAGTCAACAACAATAAAACCCCACTCGGCGGGCCGGCGTCCTGCCCGTGGGGGACGAACAACTGCGGGCCGAACGAGGAGATCTTCAGCTTCCACCCCGGCGGCACCCACGTCGTGTTCTGCGACGGGCATGTGGCCACGCTTCGGGAAACCATCGACCCGCGGACACTCCGAAAACTGATCACCCGTGCGGGTGGCGAAGTGGTATCCGAATCGGACCAGTGACCGGATGCCGTCCACCGCTCACCCCGTCGCTCAGGAGTCTCCGACATGCGGTTCCCAGTCTGCCTGTTCCTGGCCTCGCTCGTGCCGACCGCGGTCGCGCTCGCCGGCGACATCGCCGTCATCTCCCCGGCCGACGCGAACAAGCTGATCGAGGAGAAGGACCCGGCCAGGCGGCCGGTCGTGCTGGACACCCGCGGCGGGTACAAGGACTACTTCCGCGGGCACCTGCCGACCGCCCACCACCTGAACTTCGACACCCTCCGCGGCACCGATCACGGGGTGCCGGTGCAGTACCTGCCGGACGACCTGACCAAAGCCCTGCTGGTGCGGGCCGGGGTGGACAAGAACCGCACGCACATCATCTACGCCACCGGCGACAAGCTGCCGAATGACGAGATCCTCAGCGCCAGCATGGTGGCCTACGTGCTGGAGAAGTACGGCGTCGAGGACATCCGCATCGTGGACGGCGGGTTGCCCGAGTGGCAGAAGCAGAAGCTGCCGACCACCCAGGAGTACTTCGGCAACCCGAAGGGGACGCTGCCGGAGAAGGGCAAGCCGGAGATCGCCCTGGCGGTGAAGGACGTGACCGGGCGGAAGAAGGGCGCCGTGCTGGTGGACGCCCGGCCGAAGAACGAGTACCTGGGGGACGACGACGTGTGGCTCCGGAAGGGGCACATCCCCGGTGCCATCAGCTTCCACTGGGCGCGGCTGATGGAGAAGGAGAACACGCACAAGTTCCTGCCGCTGGAGCAGACCAGGAAGGAACTCGAAGCGGCCGGGCTGACCGCCGACAAGGAGATTCTGGTGTACTGCGGCACCTCGCGGGAGGGCAGCCTGCTGCGGTTCTACCTGAAGTACGTCGCCAAGTACCCGAACGTGCGGCTGTACGAGGGGTCGTGGAAGGAGTACGTGTCGATGAAGGACTTGCCCGCCGAGAAGACCGAGAACAAGGCCAAGTGACCGCCCGATGGCCCTCCTCGTCCTGTTCGCCGCCGTCGCGTTCGTCGCCTTCACCAACGGGGCGAACGCCAACTTCAAGGGGGTGGCGTCGCTGTACGGCAGCGGCACCACCTCCCTCCGCACGGCGGCCTACTGGGGCACGGCGACCACGTTCGCCGGCTCGCTCGCCTCGTACTTCCTCACCAGTGGATTACTCAAGGCGTTCGGCGGGCGGGGGATCGTGGCGGACGAGCTGGCCGACTCGCACACGTTCGTGACGGCGGTCGCCGTCGGTGCCGCCCTCACCAGTTTCTTCGCCACTCGGCTCGGCTTCCCGGTGAGCACCACCCACGCGCTCGTCGGCGCGCTGGTGGGTGCGGGGTTGATCGGCGGTGGGAACGTCCAACTCGCCCCGCTCGGCACACTGATCCTCTACCCGCTCTTCTTCAGTCCGTTTGTGTCGGCCGTCGCCGGCGGGCTGGTGTATTTGCTCCTCTGGGCTGTCAAGCTCGCCCCAGACCGCCGCACCCCGCTGCTCGACGCGTTGCACTTCGGGTGTGCCGGGGCGGCCAGCTTCGCCCGCGGGTTGAATGACACCCCGAAGATGGTCGCCCTCCTGCTGGTCGTCCCGAACCTGAACCTGCCGCTGGCCTTCGCCACCGTCGCCGGCACCATCGCCCTCGGCGGGCTGCTCGACGTCCGGCGGGTGGCCGAGACGCTCGGGAAGAAGATCACCGACATGAACCCCGGCCAAGGGTTCGCCGCGGCGGTGGTGACGGCCGGGCTGGTGGCCACCGCCAGCCTGCACGGCCTGCCGGTGAGCACCACCCACGTGAGTGTCGGCTCGCTCCTCGGGATGGGGGTGGTGACGCGACAGGCGCGGTGGCGGAAGGTGGGCGAGATCCTGCTGGCGTGGGTGACAACGGTGCCGTTCGGGGCCGCACTGGCGGCCGCCGCCTACGCGCTGCTCCGCACACTTTAGCCGGGGTCTGTTACCCCGGTGAGTTGTCCGGGGTCTGTGACCCCGGCTACAAATGTGTTCCGAGTCACTTCAGCTTGCCGTCCAGGTCCAATCGGCGGCGGGCCTGCAGCAGCACGCTGAGCATGAACCGCCCCTGGTCGTCCCGCCGCTCGGCGTACTTGGCCGCCTCGAACGCCGCCCCGTCGAACGCCTTCGGGTCGAGGTACGGCACCAGCACGCGAACGCCCGCCCCGGCCACCATCGGGCAGGCGGAGTCGGCCTCACTGCACACCAGCACGGCGGCGAAGTTCTCTTGCGGGTTGGCGGGGTCGGTGTACTTCTTCGAGAACTCGGTGGTCTCCAACCCCTTGCCCCACTTCATCCGGTAGATCGGGTTCTTCACCCCCTTCTTGCCCTGCGGGGCCTCATTCCCCGTGTCCTCGATCTCGATGCCGACGTCTTTGAGGGCGGCAACACTCCGCGGGTTGACCGCGTCCGGGTCGGTACCGCCGCTGTAGAACTTCAGGTCGGGCAGGCCGTGGTACGCGGCGGCCACGTTCCCCATCGCCGCCCCCATCACGCTCCGGCGGGTGTTCCCGGTGCACATGATGACGACCCCGAGCGGCTTGCCGGGCTTGTAGTTCTTCACCACCCACTCGGCCAACTCCCCGCCCGCCTTGCGGTGCCCGTCTTCGATCAGGTCGAACTGGGTGGAGAGCAGGTCGGCGTGCAGGCGGGTCTTGGCGTACATGTCCGAACGGCTCCGCGGGGTGGCGTCCTGCACCGCCCGCTCCATTGCTGCCACCGGAATGCTGTCCTTCCCGCCGGCGAGCGCCCGGAAGGTGGTCTTGTCGAAGAAGTCGCCCGCCTCCTCCCACGTCAGCTCCGGCGACTTGCCGAGGGCGACGATCAGCTTCGTTTTGACCGCCCGGTCCTTCGCCGGCGTGAGGGCGTCGGGGGAGCCGTACAGGTGGGTGAAGGCCAGCGCGGTGGCGACGGCGTTCCCGCCGGTGGGCTTGTCGGGTTGTGCCGCGGCCGGCGGGAGCCACACGCACAGGGCGGCCAGTGTCAGCAGGTGGGGGCGGTAGTCGGTCATGGCGGGTTCGTGGTTCGACCGGGATTCGGGTGCACGCCATGTTGCCCGGAGCGGCCCCCGGTCTCAACCGAATTCCGGGGACGGCGAACGCCGACCCGCCCACGCGAGCCGGGCGGCGGGCGGTGTCCGTTGGGGGTGGGGTCATAAAATGCCCGCTTCCCACTGGGTGCGTTGATGCCGGTCGCCGAGCCAATCGCCGTCGTCGGGCTTGCCGTTCGCTTCCCCGGCAGCGGGCCCGACCTCGACCTGTTCTGGCGGAACGTGGCCGCCGCCACCGACTGCTCCCGCGAGGTGCCCGCCGGCCGGTGGGTGCGGCCGCCCGAACGGTGCACCGACCCCCGCACCCCGCACCCCGATTCCGTGCCCCACGCCCGCGGGTACTTCCTCGACCCGTTCGAGCCGGACCTGGGCGGGTTGAACGTCACCGGCCGGCTGGTGGAGCAACTCGACCCGCTGTTCCACCTGGTGCTCGACGTCGGCGGGCGGGCGTGGCGGACCGCCAAGACGGCGACCGTGGACCGTCGCAAGGCCGGCGTCATCCTCGGCAACATCTGCCTGCCGACGGACAAGTCGAACGCCCTCGCCCGCAAGTGCCTCGCGGGGGAGAACGTGTCCGTTCACCCGCTCAACCGCTACGTCGCCGGGCTGCCGGCCGGGCTGCTGGCGAAGGCGCTCGGCCTCGGCGGGGGGGCGTTCACCCTCGACGCCGCGTGTGCGAGCAGCCTGTACGCGGTGAAGCTGGCGTGCGACGAGTTGCAGAGCGGGCGGGCCGACGTGATGCTCGCCGGCGGGGTGAATCGGGCGGACAGTCAGTACACGTCGATGGGGTTCGCCCAACTGCGGGCGCTGTCTCCGAGCGGGCGGTGTTCGCCGTTCGACAAGAACTCCGACGGGCTGATGGTGGGCGAAGGGGCCGGCGTGTTCGTGCTGAAGCGGCTGACCGACGCCGAACGCGACGGCGACACGGTCCACGGCGTGCTGGCCGGCTGGGGGCTGAGCAACGACCTGGCGGGGAACCTTCTCGCCCCGGCGAAGGAGGGGCAACTGCGGGCGATGCGGGCGGCGTACCGGATGGCCGGGTGGCGGCCGGATACGGTCGAGCTGATCGAGTGCCACGCGACGGGCACGCCGGTCGGCGACGCGGTCGAGTTCGACAGCCTGCGGGAACTGCGAAGCGGGAGCGACCGGCGGTGCGTGATCGGTAGCGTGAAATCGACCGTCGGGCACCTGCTGACGGGGGCTGGGTCCGCGGCACTGGCCAAGGTACTGCTGGCCATCAGGCACCGCACCCTTCCGCCGCAGGCGAATTTCGTCGAGCCGAACCCCGCACTGCGGTACGCCGACTCTTCGCTCCGCGTGATGAGCAAGGCCGAGGCGTGGGAGGCGAAAGCTCCACGCCGGGCGGCGGTGAGCGGGTTCGGGTTCGGCGGGGTGAACGCCCACCTGCTGGTGGAGGAGTACGCCGGGCCGAAGGCGGGAGGCGCCCCTTCGCCCAGCCGCTCCGCCGAGCCGATCGCGGTGGTCGGGCTGGCGGTGCGGGTCGGCCCGTGGGAGAACGCCGACGAGTTCCGCGCGTTCGCCCTCGGCGGCGGGGTGAAGCACGAGCCGATCCCCAAGCACAACGGCTGGGGCGGTGTGAGGGTGAAGTGCCCGCCAGGGCAGTTCATCGAGCGCCTGACGCTCCCGCTCGACCGCTTCCGCATCCCGCCGAAGGAACTGGAGGAGATGCTCCCGCAGCAGGCGCTCATGCTGCAAACGGCCGCCGACGCGATGGCCGACGCGAACGCGACCGGCGGTGAGGGGTGCGGGGTGTTCGTCGGCCTGGGGCTGGACCTGAACACGACGAACTACCACGTGCGGTGGGCCGGAAAATCCGACATCCCGCCGCTCACCGCCGACCGCACGATGGGCGCACTCGGCAGCATCGCGGCCAGTCGCATCGCCCGCCTGTTCGGGTGTGGCGGGCCGAGCTTCACCTGCTGCTCGGAGGAGTCGTCGTCCGCCACGGCGGTGCAACTGGCGGTGCGGGCGCTGCGGCTGGGCGAGATCGACCGCGCGGTGGTGGGTGGCGTGGACTTCACCGGTGACCCGCGGCAACTACTCGCCTCGAGTGAACTGACCGGGAGCCGGACCTTCGCCGACGGCTCCGCCGCACTGGTGCTGAAGCGACTGAGCGACGCGGAGAAGGACGGCGACCGGGTGTATGCGGTCATCCGCGGCGTCGGGGTGGCGGGCGGCGGGGACGAGTCCCCGCACACCGACCGGAGCGTATACGCCACCGCCTTCGTGCGGGCGTGCGGCGATGCCGGCGTAAGCCCTGACAGTCTTGATTTCCTGGAGACGGCGAGCGGCGGGATGGGCGAACGCGACGCCCTCGACGCGGTGCTGGCCACCCGGGAACGGCCCGACCCGCTGGCCGTGTCCGCCATTCAACAGCGATTCGGGCACACCGGATTCGCCAGCGGGGCGGTGGCCCTGGTGCGGGCCTGCCTGTCGCTTCACACACGGGTGCTGCCGCCGACCGACCGCGACGGCTCGCTCCCGTCACCACAAGACGCGGTCGATGACGCCACCGCCCCGAGGTACTGGTTGGCGGATGCGGACTCGCCCCGTCGGGCGGCCGTCGCCGCGGTCGGGGCCGACGGGAACGTCGTTCATGTGGTGCTGGAGGAACACGCCCGCACGCCGAGCGGCGTTCGCCAGCCGCTCGGCGACCGGCCGGAGGCGGTGTTCGCGGTGGACGGCGGCACGACAAGCGAACTGCGGTCGGCCCTGGTGAAGTTGCACGAGTTCGCCGAGGCGAACGCGGACGGCCGTGTCGAACGGCTGGCCCGCCAGTGGCTGTACGCGAACCCGCTGCACTCGGGCCGCAAACTCGGGGCGGCGGTGGTGGCCCGCGACGGCGGCGAACTGATCGAACTGGCACAGGCCGCGGTACGGCAACTCGACGGCGAGACGCTGCCCCCCGGCGTGCGCGACCGCGTGTTCGCCACCGCCGAACCACTCGGCCCGCACGCGAAGGTGGCGTTCGTCTTCCCCGGTTCGGGCAACCAGTTCGCCGGCATGGGCCGCACACTCGGCGTGCAGTTCCCGGAGGTGTTGCACTGCCAGCAGTCCGAGTGTCGGCTGCTGCGCACCCAGTACGCGCCCGACCTGTTCTGGGCCGACGGCGTCCCGGCCCGGGCGACGGCCAAGCACTTCCTGTTCGGCCAGGTGACGCTCGGCACGCTGGTGAGTGACACCCTGGTGTCACTCGGCGTGAGCCCGACCGTCCTGCTCGGCAAGAGCCTGGGCGAGAGCGCCGGGCTGTTCGGGATGCGTGTGTGGGCGGGCCGCGACGAGATGCTGCGGCGGATCACCGAATCGACCCTGTTCGGCCCCGACCTAGGCCCGCCCTACGAGTCTGCCCGCCGGCACTGGAACGTGCCGGAGTACCAGCCGTTCGACTGGGTCACCGGCGTGCTGGCCGCCCCGGCGGACGAGGTGCGAAAACACCTGCGGGCGGGCGGGCGGGCGTTCGTGCTGATCGTGAACACCCCCGTCGAGTGTGTCGTCGGCGGGGTGCGGGCCGACGTGGAGGCTGCCGTGCGGGCCGTCGGCAAGCCGTTCGTGTCGTTGAGCGGGGTGACGCTCGCCCACTGTGAGGCCGGGCGGCCGGTGGAGCAGCCGTACCTTGAACTGCACACCCTGCCCGTGACCGCCGTACCGGGGCTGACGGTGTACAGCGGCGCCCGCGGCGAGCCGTACCCGCTGACGAGTACGAACGCGGCCGACAGCATCACCGCCGGGCTGTTGAACGTCATCGACTTCCCGAAGGTGGTGGAGGCGGCGTACCGCGACGGGGTGCGGGCGTTCGTCGAGGTGGGGCCGGGGAACAGTTGCACGCGGATGATCGGGGCTATTCTGGGCGACCGCCCGCACCTCGCCCGCGCCGCTTGCGCCGCCCGCGCGGACGAACTTTCGCAGGTGCTGCGGGTGCTGGCCGCCCTGCACACCGAGCGGTTCGCGGTGGACTTGGCGACGCTTTACCCGCCGCCGGACGTGGCGAAAGCGAGTGACAGCCGACCGTCAGTGACGATCCCGGTCGGCCTGTCGGCGGCGGCGAAGGCGGAGACGGTGTTCGCCCCGCGACCGCAGGCCGGGGTGCCGACCCCGCCGCCGCCGAAGACCGTGTTTGCTGACAGCCCGGTGTCAGTGGGCGACCTGGACTTCGGCCCGTTCGTGGCGGCGACCGCCCGCGTGGCCGCCCTCACGGCCGAGGCCCACCAGGCGTACATGCGGTTCCAGCAGAACGGCGTGCCGATCGCAGCGGAGGCGGTGGGCGTGCAGAACGAACTGATACGGAGGTTGTTGGGGGGTGGGGATGAGGAGCAGGTTCGCCGCGGGGCCCCAGGGGGCCCGCGCGCCCGGGCCACGCGCCGCCACCGCCCCGGCCCCCCCCCCCCCCC
>CAYMHO010000178.1:8953-14278 GCA_964390195.1 uncultured Fimbriiglobus sp.
AATTTTACGGGGTGGTGGGGGGGGGGGGGGTGTGCGGCGCGGGCGCCCCCCACCCCCCCGCCGCGCCCGCGCGGGGTGGCCCGCCCCCCCCCCGACGCGGTCCCCCGCGCCCTCACGTTCGAGCAGTGTACCGAGTTCGCCGTCGGTCAGATCGGGGCCGTCCTCGGCCCGCTGTTCGCCGAGATCGACACGCACCCCACCCGCGTGCGGCTGCCCGAAGGCCCGCTCATGCTGGTGGACCGCGTTCTTTCCATTGAAGGCGAGCCGCGGTCGATGAAGTCGGGTCGGGTGGTGACCGACCACACCGTGCGGGCCGACCGCTGGTACCTGGACAACGGCCGCTGCCCGACGAGCGTGACGGTCGAATCGGGGCAGGCCGACCTGTTCCTGTCCGGCTTCCTCGGCATCGACTTCGAGACGAAGGGGCTGGCGGTGTATCGCCTGCTCGACGCGGTCGTCACCTTCCACCGCGGGCTGCCGGCGGTCGGCGAGCGGATCGAGTACGACATCCACATCGACGAGTTCTTCCGCCAGGCCGATTCGTGGCTGTTCCGCTTCCGGTTCGAGGGCACGGTGAACGGCGAACCGCTGCTGAGCATGAAGAACGGGGTGGCCGGGTTCTTCACCGCGGCGGCGCTGGCGGCGGGGCAGGGGATCGTTCATACGAAACTCGACAAGCAGCCGATGCCGGGGAAGAAGCCGGACGACTGGCGACCGCTCGCCCCGTTCGACACCCCGTGCAGCCTGGACGCCGATCAAGTCAACGCGCTGCACCGCGGCGACCTGGCCGCCGCGTTCGGCCCGGCGTTCACTCACACCGGGCTGTCACAGCCGATGAAGCTGCCGTCCGGGATGCTCAAGCTGGTGGACCGCGTGCCGCTGCTCGACCCGGCCGGCGGGCGGTTCGGGCTGGGGTTCGTGCGGGCCGAGTACGACATCAAGCCGAAGGAGTGGTTCATCGAGTGCCACTTCGTGGACGACAAGGTGATGCCCGGCACCCTCATGTACGAGTGCTGCCTGCACACCCTCCGCACGCTGCTGATGCGGGTGGGGTGGGTGGGCGAAGAGGGGGCGGTGACGTGCGAGCCGGTGCCCGGCGTGCAGAGCCGGCTGAAGTGCCGCGGGCAGGTGCTCGACACAACCAGGCTGGTGACCTATGAGGTGAGCGTGAAGGAACTGGGGTACGGGCCGGAGCCGTTCTGCGTGGCGGATGCGCTCATGTACGCCGACGGCAGGCCGATCGTGGAGATCGGGAACCTGTCACTGAGGATGAGCGGGCTGACGCGGGAAGTGGTGGAGGCGATGTGGGCGAGCGGCGGGCGTCAGCCCGCTGTTTCCCAACCAGAACAGCCCGCTCACGCGGGCCGCGCGCCAAGAATCTACGACTCCGCCTCCATCCTCGCGTTCAGCAACGGTAACCCGTCGGAGGCGTTTGGTGAGCCGTACCGCATCTTCGACCGCGACCGCGTCATCGCCAGATTGCCCGGCCCGCCGTACCAGTTCCTCGACCGGGTGGTGTCGGTCACCGGCGAACCGTTCGTGCTGAAGGAAGGGGCGACGTGTACCGCCGAGTATGCCGTGCCGCCGGGCGAGTGGTACTTCGACGCCAACCGGTGCGACCGGATGCCGTTCAGCGTGCTGCTCGAAATTGCGCTGCAACCGTGCGGGTGGCTGGCTGCCTATTGCGGGTCGGCGCTCACCAGTGACACCGATCTGTCGTTCCGCAACCTGGGCGGGAAGGGCACTCAGCTCGAAGCGATCGGGCCGAACGTCGGCACCCTGACGACGAGCGTGACCATGACGAAGGTGGCGAAGTCGGCCGGTATGGTCATCCAGCACTACGACATGAAGGTGACGGCTGGCCGGCGGGTGGTGTACGAGGGGACGACATACTTCGGCTTCTTCGGCAAAGAGGCGTTGCGGAACCAGGTGGGCATGCCGCAGGCGAAGGTGCCGTACCTGGACGACGACCAGAAGGCGTTCGCCGACAAGGGCACCCTCCCGCACGACCCGCCGTTCCCCGGCCCGATGTTGCGGATGGTGGACGCCATCGACGGCTACCTGCCCCGCGGGGGCAAGAAGGGGCTGGGGCTGATCCAGGGCCGCATCGCCGTGGACCCGACCTTCTGGTTCTTCAAAGCCCACTTCTTCCAGGACCCCGTTTGGCCGGGGTCGCTCGGGCTGGAGTCGTTCATTCAGTTGCTAAAGTACGTCGCCTGGAAGCGGTGGAAGGCCGAGCCGAAGGGCGGGTGGCAGACGGTGGCGGTGGGCCAGCCGCACACCTGGACGTACCGCGGGCAGGTGGTGCCGACCGACAAGCAGGTGATTGTGGTGCTGGAGGTGTCCGAAGTGGACGACGTCGCTCGCCGGATGAAGGCGGACGGGTTCCTGACCGTGGACGGGCGGGTCATCTACCAGATGCAGGATTTCACTCTAGAGTAAGAGATTCATGGCGAACCCGGCCCGCAAGGGCCGCGGATGCCAGTCACCAGTGATCCGCACCCGCGGCCCGTGCCGGCCGGGTTCGCCAGGACACCATGCGCTACTCCCGCGTTTACCTGGAATCCATCGGCTACGAGCTGGCCCCGGTGGTGGTGTCCACCCGCGAACTGGAGAACCGGCTCACGCCGTTCCTGGCCGCCCACGGGTTCCCCCCGCCGCGGCTCGACCTGCTCACCGGCATCGCCGAGCGCCGCTGGTGGGAACCGAACGACCGGCTGAGCCGCGGGGCGACGGTCGCCGCGCAGGTGGCGTTGGCCAAATCGAACGTCAACCCGCGGGACATCGGCACCGTGATATATGCCGGGGTGTGCCGCGAGCAGTACGAGCCGGCCACCGCGTGCAGTGTGGCCGACAACCTGGGCGTGAAACCGCAGACGGTGCTCGACATCAGCAACGCCTGCCTGGGAGTGCTGAACGGCATCGTGCAGGTGGCCAACCAGATCGAACTCGGGCAGACGAAGGCCGGGCTGGTGGTCAGTTGCGAGTCGGCCCGCGAGATCAACGACGCCACCATCGACAAGCTGAACAGCGTGGCGACGACCGTCAGCCGGGCGGAGGCCGAGACGCTGTACCGCGAGTGCCTGGCCACGCTGACCGGCGGGAGCGGGGCGGTGGCGGTGGTGGTGACGAGCGAGGAGGTCAGCCGCGACCACCGCCGGCGGCTGCTCGGCGGGAACAGCATGAGCGCCCCGGAGCACAACGGGCTGTGCAGTTGGGGGTTGCAGTCGGTGCAGGATACGGCCCTGGGCCGGCTGCTGAAGAAGGGCGTGCCGGGTGCGGTGGGGGCGGTGTTGGGTCAGCGGGCGGCGAACGTGATGGAGTGGGGGTTGGATTTGGGCTTGGGCACCCTCGGCCACGGGGCGAAGACGCTCGACGACGGCCTGAAGCACGTCAAGCTGCCGTTCATGAAGACGCACGCCGGCGAGGTGTTGCGGAACGGGGTGGAGTTGGCCGTGCGGAACTGGAAGGCGTTCCTCGAACGCTTCGGGCTGACGACGAGCCAGATCGACAAAGTGATCTGCCACCAGGTCGGGTCGGCGAACAAGGAGGCGGTGCTGCGGAGCCTGGGCATCGATAAGGCGAAGGACTTCAGCACCTACGAGTTCCTCGGTAACATCGGCACGGTGAGCCTGCCGCTGACGGCGGCGGTGGCCGAAGAACGCGAGTTCCTCCAACCCGGCGACAAGGTGGGCTGGCTGGGCATCGGCAGCGGGCTGAACTGCATGATGCTCGGCGTGGAGTGGTGACACTGATCCACCGCAGAGGTTTATCGGTGGCGGTCTTGGTTCACGAAGTGTGGGAGTGGATCGACGACGGCATGGTTCTGCACGCCTGCTGCTTGGCCGGTCCTCTCGGTGACGGGTGTCGTCGCAGTTTGGGTTCTGCGACGCGGTTGCTGACGACCTTCGAGGCCAGCAGTCATTTTGCGGCCATGACGGTCTACAACCGATACCTCGGTCGTGGGACGTACACCACCCACGAGCCATGGGACCACGAACCCTATCCCGATGAGTGGCTGACTGAGGAGCGACGGCAGACCGGTTGAGTTGGCCGGGTGTCGATCGCCTGCGATCTCGCCCCGGAGGGGCGGCAGTTGTTAGCCAGGGGTGGAGTGAGCGAAGCGAACGGAACCCCTGGACAGGTGATCCAAACAACCCTAAGCCCCGGAGGGGCGACAGAAATTGATTCTGCCGCCCCTCCGGGGCTTGTTCCTTTCCCGCTTCGGTTCCAGGGGTTCCGTTCGCCTGCGGCTCGCTTCACCCCTGGCTAACATCTGCCGCCCCTCCGGGGCAGGTGGCTGGTTTCGCCGAACGTGACTTGCCCCTCGCTGGCGCGTCGGGCTAACAGGTGAGTGGTTTCCCTTGCTCGATTCGCCTCTGTACCCCTTCACTCCGAAACGCTTCGACCGCAACGGCCTTGGCCTGAGCTATTTGGACGAAGGCTCCGGCGAACCCGTCGTCATGCTACACGGCAACCCGACGTGGAGCTTCTACTTCCGCAACTTGGTTCTCGCCCTGCGGCCGAACTTCCGCTGTATCGTGCCGGATCACATCGGCATGGGGTTGTCCGACAAGCCGCCGGCGTCGCTGTACCCGTACTCGCTCAAGACCCGCATCGACGACCTCGAAGCGCTGCTCGACTCGCTCAACATCAAGGACAACATCACGCTCGTCATGCAGGACTGGGGCGGGATGATCGGCATGGGGTACGCCGCCCGGCACCCCGGCCGCATCAAGCGGATCGTCGCCACCAACACAGGCTGCACGCGACTTCCCAAATCCAAGCCGCTGCCACCGTCGTTGTGGGTGGGCCGGAACACGGCCCTCGGGGCGTGGCTCATCCTGAAGCGGAACTACTTCTGCCGGAAGGCCATCGACTGGTGTGTGAAGCGGAAGCCGCTGCCCGACGACGTGAAGCGGATGTACCTGATGCCGTACGACACGCCGGCCAACCGCGTGGCCGTGCTCAAGTTCGTGCAGACGATTCCGCTGAAGCCGAGCGACGAGGGGTACGACATCGTCGTCGGCGTGGAGGAGTCGGCGAAGCAGTTTGCAACCGTGCCGACGCTGCTGCTGTGGGGGATGAAGGACTTCGTGTTCGACAAGCACTTCCTGGCCGAGTGGCAGCGGTTGTTCCCGCAAGCCACCACGCACACGTGGCCCGACTGCGGGCACTACCTGCTCGAAGACGCCGGTGATGAGGTGATCGGGAAGGTGAAAGCGTTCCTCGGTGAACCGGCGGGGGGGGGGGCCCGGGGGTGGGGCGGACCCGGCGGGGGACCGCCCCCGCAGCACGGGGGCTTTACTAGTGGTCGTCGGGCGA
>CAYMHO010000179.1:0-14123 GCA_964390195.1 uncultured Fimbriiglobus sp.
CGACTTCGATCGGTCGCTTCTGGTCGCCCACCGCTTGCGCCTTCTGTGGCCGAACCACGAGCTGAGCCGCGAGCCGCCCCTGGGTCGGGGCTTCCCCCCTCGTCCAGGCGGCGGCTCGCAGCTCCAGCGGCTGTTCGGCCGCGTCCGCTGCAACCCCGAGTGCGCCTCGCGGCTCAGCTCGTGGTTCGGCCGCCGCCCGACGGCTCAGCCCGCCGAGGACGCCGTCCGACCGGGAGGGGGCCGGGCGGTCTCGAACCGCTTGGGACGGCGGGTTCACGCCGGTCGCCTTCAGCACGTTGCAGGTGGCGACAACCTATCAGCCACCGACCGCTGCGCGAGAGCAATCACGCATCGGCGGCGGCCGAACCACGAGCTGAGCCGCGAGCCGCCCCTGGGTCGGGGCTTCCCCCCTCGTCCAGGCGGCGGCTCGCAGCTCCAGCGGCTGTTCGGCCGCGTCCGCTGCAACCCCGAGTGCGCCTCGCGGCTCAGCTCGTGGTTCGGCCGCCGCCCGACGGCTCAGCCCGCCGAGGACGCCGTCCGACCGGGAGGGGGCCGGGCGGTCTCGAACCGCTTGGGACGGCGGGTTCACGCCGGTCGCCTTCAGCACGTTGCAGGTGGCGACAACCTATCAGCCACCGACCGCTGCGCGAGAGCAATCACGCATCGGCGGCGGCCGAACCAGTGATTAGGCCGACCCGCCGAGCGGCGTTAGGCCCGGTCGGCATAACACGGCCCTCACCCGCCGATGCTACCGCCGATCCCCCGGCCGGTCAACGGGCTGCGCCGATCGGCCGGAACCACCGCCCGTGTTATGCCGACCGGCCCGGTCGGCATAACACGGTTCGCCCCGACCTACAGGCGGTCGGCCGGGCTGATCACCCCCACCCCGCCGCGGTTCAGGACGTGGGTGTAGATCATCGTCGTCTCCACGCTGTTGTGCCCGAGCAGTTCCTGCACCGTGCGGATGTCCGCCCCCGACTCCAACAGGTGGGTGGCGAAGCTGTGCCGCAAGGCGTGCGGGGTGGCCGGCTTGCTCACCCCCGCCGCCCGCACCGCCGAGCGGAACGCCTTCTGGATGACCGATTCGTGCGTGTGGTGTCGGTGCCGCACCCCGGTGTCCCGATCGACGTAGTGCGAGGACGCCGGGAACGCCCACTGCCACCCCCAAGCTCGGTCGGCGTGCGGGTACTTGCGGGCCAAGGCGTTCGGCAGCGGCACCCGCCCCAGCCCGGCGGCCAAATCGGTCTCGTGCTGCCGCCGTACCACCCCCAGGTGATCCCGCAGGTCGGCGGCGGCGGACGCGGGGAGTGGCACGCGGCGGTCCTTGTCCCCCTTCCCGCCGCGGACGAGCACCGCCCCCGCCGCGAAGTCCAGGTCGTGCACCCGCACGGCGAGCGCCTCCCCGACCCGTAACCCGGCCCCGTAGAGGAGCACGCACACCAGCCGCGGGACCCCGGCTAGGGCGGCGAGTACCGCCCGCACCTCGTCCCGGGTGAGCACCACCGGCAAGCGGGCCGGGCGGTCGGCCCGCACCACCCCGCCGAGCGATCCGAGCGGGCGGGCGAGCACCCGGTGGTACAGGAACAGGATTGCGCACATGGCCTGGTTCTGGGTGCTCGCGGCCACCTTGCCGACCACCGCCAGGTGGGTGAGGAAGGCGTTCACCTCGGCCTCGCCCATGTCGTCCGGGTGCCGCTTGCCGTGGAACAGGATGAACCGCCGGCACCAGTGGAAGTAGGCGTCCTCGGTGCGGGGGCTGTACCGCCGCAGCCGGCAGGCGAGCCGCAGGCGGTCGAGCAGCTTGACGGGCCGGGGGGCGGGCGGGGGCGGCGTAGGGTCCATGTGTTCACCTCATGAACACATGAGAACCTCCGTCCGAAGGCATGTCAAGTAGCGTCCGCCACCGTCCCCCTCAGTCCGCCGGTGGGAGAAGCAGCCGCACGAGCGCCGCTCGCTGCTCCGTGGTGAGTGAGGCCACGAACGCGGCCAGCGCGTCAGTTCCGCGGGGGTGCGCCGGAATCTGCGTCGGCTGTTGAGTCGGTGTGGCCGAAGTGCCTGATTTTCCAGCCGGCCCATCGATCGCATCGAATCCGCGCGGGGTCAGTCGAAACGAGGGGGCGGAATCCGTTCGCGGGTTCCGCCCCCTCGGTCGTTTGGGGCGCCCGCCTTCCAACTCCCAACGGGTGGCCGGTCGGCGGGCGGGTGTGCTACCCTGTCCTCGTCACCCCGAGGGGCCGTCGTGCCGATCATCCGCTGCCCGCACTGCGACGACCGCGTCGAAATCGACGACGACTGGTACGGCCGCCGCATCAACTGCCCGAGTTGCGACCAGTCGTTCACCCCCAAGCGGTCCGGCCGGTCGGACGACCGTGACGCCGAGGACCGCCCGGCCCGCCGCCGGGCCGACGACGACGACGACGACACAGACCGCGACGACCGCCCCCGCACCCGCCGCCGGACCAAGTACGACGACGACGGCCCGCCCAAGAAGAAGGGGAGCGCGGTGCTGTGGGTGGTGCTCATTCTGGTGTTCCTGTTCGTGGTCCTGCCGTGCGGCGGGTGTATCGGGTTCGTGGTGTGGGGGATGAACGCGAAGGAGACGTTCAGCGGGGCGTGGACGGACGTCGCCGTCGGCCCGGCCGGGGAGGTGACAGCGTCGTTCCCGAAGACGCCGACCGCCAAGTACCTGAACGTGAGCGGGAGCACCACCACGGACGTGAAGGGGTGGAGCAACCTGAACGACGCCGACAGCCCGCTCGACGTGGAGATGGCCGTCGGGTACGTGGACTACCCGGCGGGCACCGTCGCCCCGCTGGAGAAGGGGTACTCGGAGATCCGGCGGGCGGTCGAGGACACGCTCATCGCCAACCCGCTGGTGCGGCCGCAGGTGCAGCGGGAGTCGGGCACGACGGTGAACGGGTATCCGGCGAAGGAGGCGGTGTACACCGAGGAGACGGGCGGGTACACCTTGCGGGTGGTCCACCTGACCGACCGCCCGCCGGGGTCGAGCGTGCGGCTGGTGGTGGTGTTCGCCGGCGGGACGAACATGAAGGAGGAGGACAAGCAGAAGTTCCTCAACTCGGTGCGTTTCTCCGGGAAGAAGTAGCCGCCCGACCGTCTTCGCGGCGAGCGGCAGCAAGCCAGGCTCGCTGCCGCTCGCCGCGAAGACGAGTCACTTCGCCGCCCCGTTCCACAGTTTCCACCGCTCCGCCTTCGGCACGATCTTCACCCAGTCTCGCTCCCACGTCGCCACGTCCCACTGCTGCAACTCGACGAACTCGGCGTCCGGGGTCGCCGGATTGCCCCAGTGGTCGAACTCGCGGTCCAGTCGCGAGGTGAGCGTCGGCTGCACGATCAACTTCTTCCCGTCGGCCGTCAGGCGGAAGTCACGGATCAGGTCACGGCGGCGGTCGATGATAGTCTTCACCAGCTTGCCGCTCTCGCGGTCGATCACCCACACCGACCCGGAGCCGGCGGAGTGGTCTGGTGAATCGCCTCCCTTTTTCGGGAGCGCGTATCCGCCCGCCACCACCGCCTGCTTGCCGTCCGCGGTGAACAGAACTCCGGTTCCCCGCACTTCACCGCGGTCGGCGACGGCCAGCTTTCCCAACTCGATCACCCGCCTTTCCTCTCCCGTCGCCACGTCCCACTCCCGCACCGTTGAGGCCGGTTTGCCTTCGGTGGGCCGGACGACCACCCCGCCAACCGTCTTGCCGTCGTCGGTGAAGGTGATTCGGCCGTAGGCGAGCGGCGGCACGTCGATGGTGCGAATGACGGCGCCGGTGGCGGCATCCCAGAGCCGGATTCGGTCGATCCGTTGTGCCTCGCCGCCGAACACGTAGGCGGCCAGCGTCTTCCCGTCGGGCGAGAGCAGCAGGTGCCGCGCGTTCATCCGGTCGCCCCCGGTATCGAAGGATCGCTCCTCGAACCGCTTGGCGTCCACGTCCCACACCCGAAGGGAAGACTTCGGGTTCGCAGACGACATGAACAGTCGCTTGCCGTCGTCCGACACGATAACCGGATGGGCGTCTTCCATCTCCTTGACCCAGTCGAACACTGCCGCGTCGCGCCAGGTGGAAGTGTCGATGACACGGATCTGGGCGCCTTTGACGTAAAGCGCCGGGAGGGTGACGAGCCACTTGTCGTTCGGGGAAAACGCCGCGTCGGACACCTGATCTTTCACCACCGCCGGCTTGGGCTCTTCCTTCCGGGTCCAGGCGTTATTCAACGCCCGTGTCGATGGCGTGACCGGCTGGGTCGGATTCGCCGTTTCGCCCTCGGTCGGCGGGATGGCTCCGTTCGTCGTCGGCGGTTGGGCCGGCGTCTGCGTCAGCAGCACCACGCCGGTCGTCACCCCGCCGGCCAGCACCAACCCGCCGACCAGCAGCAGTACCAGTTTCCCACGCGGCATCGGCGTCATCTCCAAAGGGAGCAAGGAAAGCACATCCGGCGGGGGCGAATCGGCCAACGCCACCCGCACGGCGGACGCGAGCAGTTCGGGCGACGCGCGGACGACGTTCCCGCCCGACGCCACCCCGCCGGCCACCAGCACCCCGCGGCGGAGCAACCGCCGCCCGAGCACGGCACGAGCGCGAGTAAGCCGGTTACTCAGCGTGCCGGTGGGGATGCCGAGGCGGGTCGCCGCCTCGCGGCGGGGGACGCTCTCCACGTCGCACAGCAGCACGGCGGCCCGGTAGTGCGGCGGCAGCTTCGCCAGCTCGTCGTCGAGGATGGTTCGCAGGTCGGACGGCGGAGCAGGTTCGGCGGCGGGTTCGGGCACCGATTCGAGTGGGCGGAGGCGGGCGGCCCGTTTGCCCTGCCGCCTCCGGGCGGTGCGGGCGACGCGGTCGGCGGTACCGGCCACCCACCCGCCGACGCGATCGGGGTGACTCAGCGAACCGGCCTTCCGGGCGAGCAGCACGAACACCGCCTGGAAGCAATCGTCGGCCGCACCGGGATCAGTCAGGTGTCGCCGGCAGACGGCGTACACCGCCGGGGCGAGGCGGTGGACGAGTTCGGCGAAGGCGAGGTCGTCGCGGTGTTCGGCGAACCGGCGGACCAGTTCGCCGTCGGTGGCGGACGCCAGCCCGACCCGCCCGACGGCGGCGCGGAGGTGTTCGGCGGCGGGGGTCGGGGTGGGGGTCATTCCACCAGGGTACTGTCCGCCGTCGGGCGGGCGCGCCGCCGAGTTGGGGGAAAAATCTGAAGTGGTCTGCTCGCTCCGCGAGCGGGTTCCGAGTGACCGCTCGCGGAGCGAGCAGACCACTTTCCCATAAAATTCCTCCATGCTCTCCCTCTTCCTGGACCGTGTCGCCCCCCGCCCGGCCGGGCGGATCGAGCTGGCGGCCGAATCCGTCGTCGCCGCCATCCGCTGGTTCGGGCTGGTGGTCGGCGTCCTACTCGCCTACTTCAACGGCACCGCCCACCCCGTCCCGCTCACCCTGCTACTGCTCCTCGGTCTGGCGTACACCGCCACCGACACGGCGTTCTTCCTGGCCGGCCGGGTGTTCCTCCGAGACTGGCCGGCGGTCGTCGCCGCCCTGGAGGTGCTGTTCATCGGTCTGCTGTGCTACTTCGAGCACGGCCTGGAAAGCCCGTTCCGCTTCTACTACCTGCTGGCCATCATCTGCGGGGCGTTCCGCCACCCGACGCCGGTGACGCTGTTCACCTGCGTGCTGACGGTGCTCAGCTACGGGTCGCTGCTGTTCTTCGTGCCGGTCGAGCGGCAGGACTGGCAGACGCTGGCGTTCACCCTGGTGGTGCTCCTATGGGTGACGGGAGCGGCGGTGGCGCTCGGGCGGCTGCTGAGGCGGGCGGCGGCGGATTTGGCCGAGCTGAACGCCGAGCTGACCGCCAACAAGGAGCAACTGGAGAGCCGCATCGCCGAGCGGACCCGCGAGCTGGAAGAGAGCCAGGCGCAGGTGCTGCACCAGGAGAAGATGGCCGCGTTCGGCCTGCTGGCCGCCGGCATCGCGCACGAGGTGGGCAACCCGCTGGCCGGCATCTCCGGGGTGGTGCAGATGCTCGACCGCCGCGACCTGGACCCGTACACCCGCGACAAACTATCACTGGTTCACACCCAGTTGGCCCGCATCCAGGCCATCCTGCGGGAGCTGATCACCTTCAGCCGGCCCGCTTCCGATGCGCGGGGAAAGGTCTCGGTGCGGGAGGTGGTGGACGAGGCGCTGGGTATCGCCAAGTACTACCGCGGGGGGAAGAACCGCAGCATCACCGCCGACGTGCCGGCGGATTTACCCCCGCTGACGGGCGTGCGGGACCAGTTCGTGCAGGTGCTGTTCAACCTGGTGCTGAACGCCATCGACGCCACCGACAAGGGGGGGGGCATCCGGGTGGCGGCGGAGCTGGCCGACGGGCGGGTGGTGCTGAGCGTGACCGACGACGGCGGCGGCATCCCGCCGGACGCCATGCCGCGGCTGTTCCGCCCGTACTACACCACCAAGAAGCACGGCACCGGGCTGGGGCTGTTCGTCCTGCGGCGGATCGTCGAAGCCCACGGCGGGCGGGTGGGGGTGGAATCGCGGGTGGGGGAGGGGACGACCTTCCGGGTGGAGTTACCTGTCGAGGACGGTTCACCACCAAGGACACAAAGGACACGAAGAGAGGAGACAGAGTTGTTGTCGGCGGAGTGAATGCGGTTCTGACTCGGGCTTTCTTCGTGCTCATTGTGACCTTTGTGGTTCACTCACCGGGGACGGTCAATGTCTGTTCGCCTGACCCCGCCGCCGGTGGTCGCGTCCGTCCTGGTGGTGGACGACGAGCCGGTCCTCCGCGACACCCTGGCCGAGTTCCTGGGCGGGGAGGGGTACGCCGTCACCCGCTGCGGCACCGGCGAGGAGGCGGTGGAGGCGGCCGGCCGGAACCGGTTCGACGTGGCGGTGTGCGACGTCAACCTGCCCGGCATGGACGGCATGGACGTGATGGAGCGGCTGGCGGCGGTGAGCCCCGAGACGTTCGTCCTCCTGGTGACGGCCTACGCCACGGTGGAGACGGCGGTGCAGGCGTTCCAGAAGGGGGCGAGCGACTACCTGATCAAGCCGGTGCTGCTCGACGACCTGAGCGGGAAGGTGAAGCGGCTGCTGCACCAGCGGGACCTGCGGCGGGAGAACCAGTGGCTGCGGCGGGAGTTGCACCGCGAGGTGGAGCAGGCCGACTTCGTCGTCGGCACCAGCCCGGGGATGAAACAGGTGCTGGCGCTCGCCCGGCGGGTGGCCCCCACGCCGAGCACCCTGCTGATTCTGGGCGAGAGCGGGACGGGCAAGGACGTGCTGGCGCGGGCCGTCCACCGGATGGCCCAGTCGGCGAAACCGACCGACGGGCGGTACGTGGCGGTGAACTGCGCCGCCCTGCCCGAACAACTGCTGGAGAGCGAGCTGTTCGGCAGCCGGCGGGGGGCGTTCACCGGCGCCGACCGCGACCGGCCGGGGTTGCTGGTGAACGCCGGGGCGGGCACCGTGTTCCTGGACGAGATCGGCGAGCTGCCGCCGGCGGCCCAGGCCAAGCTGCTCCGGGCGATCGAGGCGAAGGAGGTGCTGGCCGTCGGGGCGAGCGAGCCGACGCCGGTGAAGGCCCGCATCGTGGCCGCGACGAACAAAGACCTGGAAGCGGAGGTGAAGGCCGGGCGGTTCCGGCAGGACCTGTTCTTCCGGCTGAACGTGGTGAGCGTGACACTCCCGCCACTGCGGGAGCGGCGGGAAGACTTGCCCGACCTGATCGCGTTCCTGCTCGGCAAGCACGCCCGCGCCGCCGGCAAGCCGTTCACCGGGCTGAGCCACGACGCCCTGCAACTGGTGTACGGCTACCCGTGGCCGGGGAACGTGCGGGAGCTGGACAACGCGTTGCAGCGGGCGGTCATCCTCGGCGAGCCACCGCTCGTCCACCCGCACGACCTGCCGCCGGCGGTGTGCCCGACGGCGGACGACCCGTTCGCGGTGGACGACCTGCGGCTGGCCGTCGCCCGGTTCGAGCGGTTGCACATCGCCCGCATCCTGGAGCAGACGCCGGACAAGCGGGAGGCGGCCCGGCGGCTGAACATCGGCCTCAGTTCGCTCTACCGCAAACTGGAGGAGGGGGAGTCGGAGTAGCCCCGCGGGCCGGTCACGCCAGTACGCCTTTCACCACCTCGCCGTGGACGTTCGTCAGGCGGCGGTGGATGCCGTTGTGGTAGAACGTCAGCTTCTCGTGGTCGATGCCGAGCAGGTGCAGCACGGTGGCGTGGAAGTCGTACCACGTGACCGGGTGGTCGGCCGCCTTCCACCCGATCTCGTCGGTGCCGCCGAACGCCGTGCCCGGCTTCAGCCCGGCCCCGGCCAGCCATACGCTGAACCCGTACTTGTTGTGGTCGCGGCCCTCGCCGACTTTATCCGCCGCGCTCTGGGCGAACGGCGTGCGGCCGAACTCGGTGGTGAACAGCACCAGCGTGTCCTTCAGCAGCCCGGTCCGTTTCAAATCGGCCAGCAGGCCGGCGACCGGCTTGTCGATCTTCGCCGCTTCGGTGGTGTGGTTCTCCTTCACGCTCTCGTGCGCGTCCCAACTCACCCGCGGGTTGCCGGCGACCGGCCCGCCGCTGAACAACTGCACGAACCGCACCCCCTTCTCCAGCAGCCGCCGGGCGAGCAGGCAGTTCTTGCCGAACGGCGCGGTGGTCTTGTCGTCGAGGCCGTACAGTTTGTGCGTCTCGGCCGTCTCGTTGGAAAGGTCCGCAACGGCCGGCACCGAAAGCTGCATCTTCGCGGCCAGTTCGTAGCTCCGCACACGGGCGGCCAGCATCGGGTCGTCGCCGCTCTTCTCACGGTGCTTCTCGTTCATCAGCTTCAGCAACTCGCGGGAGTCGGCCTCGGCGTCTTTCGGCACCGCCTTCGCCGGGAACAAATCCCGCACCGGCTGGTCGCCAGTGCCGAACAGCACCCCCTGGTGTTCGGCCGGCAGGAACCCGCTGCTCCACACCGACGCCCCGCCGTTGGGCAGCCCCCGCGGGTCGGGCAGCACCACATACGCCGGCAGGTCGTCGGCCTCACTGCCGAGGCCGTAGCTGGCCCACGCGCCGGCGCTCGGGAACCCGCTGAACTGGAACCCGCACGTCTGCAGGTACAGCGCCGGGGTGTGGTTGGCCGAGTCGGCCGACATGGAGCGGATGACGGTCAGGTCGTCGGCACACCCGGCGATGTGCGGGAACAACTCCGACACCTCCAGCCCGCTCTTGCCCCGCTTCTTGAACGCCCAATCCGCCCTCCGCAGCCGCCCCGTCTGGCCGAAGAAGGTGTCCGGCGTCTCCTTCGTTTCCAGCGGCTTGCCGTGCTTGGCGTCGAGTTCCGGCTTCGGGTCGAACGAATCGACGTGACTCAGCCCGCCGATGAGGGAGATGTGAACCACCCGTTTCGCCTTCGCCGGGTGGTGGAGTTTGGGGGCGGCGGACGAATCCTGGCCGAGCAGGTGCAGCAGGGCCGTTGCCCCCAGCCCGCGGGCGGACCAGGAGAAGAACCCGCGGCGGGAAGCGTGGAAGGGGGTCATTCGATCACCACGAACTCGGAACAGTTGAACAGCACCCGGCCGAGGGCCTTCAGCCCGTGCTTCTCCACCAGCGCCGCGGCCGGCTTCGCCTCGTCCGCCGTCGGCTCGCGGCCGATCGCCAGCAGGTACGCCCGCTTCACCTTGTCGTCGGGGGTGCCTCGCTGACAATCGGCTGTCACTCGGTCGGCGAACTTGTCGGCCGCCCGCAGCACGAAGGCGTCGTTCCACAACGCGAGCGCTTGCAAAGGCGTGGTCGTCGTCTGACGGCGGGGCGTCTGGGCGGACGGGTCGGGGCAGTCGAACGTTTCGAGCACGGCGTTCCGCTCCCCGCGGGGGCTGAAGCGGTAAACGGTGCGGCGGTTCGCCTTCGGCCCCGGCTCGTCGAGCGGTTGGTAGAAGGTGGTGCCGCTGTCGCCGTAGGTCTTCACGTCGTGGAACGGCGGCCCGCCGACGGTGCGGTCGAGTTGCCCGGAGACGTCGAGGATGGCATCCCGCACGGCCTCGGCTTCCAGGCGAACCGGCGACTTCCGCCACAGCAGGCGGTTGTCGGCGTCCACCTTCACGGCGTCGGCGTTCTTGGCGGACGACTGACGGTAGGCGGCGGAGGTGACGATCAGGCGGTGGAGCGCCTTCAACTTGAACTTCTGTTCCACCAGTTCAGAAGCGAGCCAATCGAGCAACTCCGGGTGGCTCGGCTTGCCGCCGTTCGCCCCGAAGTCGCTCGGCGTGTCCACGATACCGACGCCGAAGTGGTGGTGCCACAGGCGGTTGACCATCACGCGGGCGAACAGCGGGTTGTCGGCGCGGGCCACCCACTCGGCCAGTTTCGCCCGGCGCTCGCCGTCGGTCGCCTTCGCGGTCAACCCGAAATCAGCGACTCCCGGGACAGCTTCCACCCCGCCGGGCCGCACCTCCTTCCGCGGCTTCTCCACGTTCCCGCGGTTCAGCACGTGCGTGGCTGGCACCGCCGCGCTCACGGTAGCAAACACTTTCTCCGGCACTACCGACAGCTTTGCATCCAGGGCGACCCGTTCGGCCAGCAGCTTCGCCCGCTGGTCCTTCTGGTCGGCGGTCATCGCCGCCAGCATCGCCTCGGCGGTCACACCCGTCGCGTCCGGCCCGGCCTCCGCCGACGCCTTCACCTCCGCCGCCGACAACGCCCGGTCATAGATTCGCGCCTCCTCGATCTCCCCGCGGAAGAAGGCGTTGCCCCCGCCGGTGTGCCGCAGCCCGAACAGCACGTGCGACCCCTTCGCCTTGTACGCCGCCTGCTCCTTCACCGTATACCCCTCGCCCACCCGCACCCCGTCGCGGTACACCGTGATGCCGCCGTCGGCCGTGTAAACAATGGCCACCTGCACCGGCCGGTCGCTCACCGTCTCGTCGGCCGCGGCGAGGTCTTTCGTCCGCCGGTAGAAGTCGCTGCCGGCCACCCACCGCTTCGGCTGCCGTTCGCCGTACACGATGCCGTCGAACGTTCCCCCGCCGATGGCTTCCACCGTGACCAGCCCACCGCCACGGGAGTTCAGGTCGGTCAGCACCACCCACACCTCCAGCGTCTTCTCCGTCAGGTCGGCCGTCAGCGGGGCGGTCTGCACGAACGCCGCCTTGCCGTCGAGCACCAGCCGCCCGTTGGCCACCTTCGCCCCGCCCTTCAACTCGCCGTGCAGCGTGCCGACCGAATCGCTCGCGTCCTTGTCGAACGCCCACCGCCCGATCGGTGGCACCGTCGCCGCCTTCTTGCCGTCGGGCTTCACCCGCTCGCGGGCCTGCTTTTCCAGGGCCGCCAGCTTCGCCGTCACCGCGTCCCGCTCGGCCGCAAGTTTGGTCCGGGCCGCGGTGGCCACAGCCCGTTCGCCGTGCGTCACCCCGCCGAGCGCCGCCACCAGGCGGTAGTAATCGGTCTGATCCACGGGGTCGAACTTGTGGTCGTGGCAGCGGGCGCACTGCACCGTCAGCCCGAGGAACGTCTGCCCGACGGTGGCGATCACGTCTTCCAGTTCGTCCTGCCTCGCGGTCAGGTTTGCGATCTTGTTCGATCCGAGGACGGTGTTGTGGATGCCGGCGACCAGGAAGCCGGTCGCCTTCACCCCGTCGCCGTCCGGGTCGAGCACGTCGCCGGCGAGTTGCAATTTGGCGAAGCGGTCGAACGGCATGTCGGCGTTGAAGGCGCTGATCACCCAGTCGCGGTAGTGCCAGGCGGTCGGCCGCGGGGCGTTCCGCTCGAACCCGTCGCTCTCCCCGTACCGCGCCACGTCGAGCCAGTGCCGCGCCCACCGCTCGCCGTAGTGCGGCGACGCCAGCAGTTCGTCCACGATCTTGGCGTAGGCGGCGTCCGTCGGGTCTTTGGCGAACGCTTCGATCTGCTCCGGCGTCGGCGGCAGGCCGGTCAGGTCGAAATAAACCCGACGGAGGAGGGTACGGGCGTCGGCAGGGCCGTTCGGCGTCAACTTCTTCTCGGCCAACTTCGCCCAGATGAAATGATCGATCGGGGTCTTCGCCCACTTCTTCCCCGCGTCGTCCAACTTCGGCGGGTCGGGCCGCTTCACCGGCTTGAGCGCCCACGGGTCATCGGCGGACGCGAGCGACGCACAAAGGAGAACGGCAGTCAGGGCGAACCGCATGGCTCATCCGGGCGGGGAGAAAGGGAACGCCGGCAGTGTGTCGATTGTTCTGGGTGAGTGACGGTGATGCAAGTGGAAAGGCGCGGCACCTGTAGGATACCCGCACCTTCCCCTGTGGACCCCGCCGATGGCCGACACCCTTTCCCGCCGCTCGCTGTTCGCCGCCGGTGCCGCCGTAGTTGCGGCCACCGCCATCCAGGCCGACGAGAAGAAGGCGGAACCGAAGTCGCCATTCAAGTTCTGCCTGAACACGTCCACCATCCGCATCGGCGAGGGGCAGTGGGGCAAGCCGCGGCCGATCACCGAGAGCATCGACATCGCGTCGAAGGCGGGGTACTCGGCCATCGAGCCGTGGATTCAGGAGTTGGACGAGTACACGAAGGACGGCGGCACGCTGAAGGATCTGGGTAAGCGGTTCGCCGACGCCGGGCTGGCGGTGCCGGACGCCATCGGGTTCGCCGAGTGGTTGGTGACTGACGACGACCGCCGCAAAAAGGGGCTGGAGACCGCGAAGCGGGACATGGACAAGGTGCTGGCGGTGGGCGGCAAGTGCATCGCCGCCCCGCCGGTGGGTGCGACGGCCGGCGGCAGCCGCCGCGACGACCCGAAGTTCACCGAGCCGGTGAGCGCGGTCGTCGCGGCCGAGCGGTATCGGGTGCTGCTCGACCTCGGTAAGTCGATGGGCGTCACCCCGCTGGTGGAGGTGTGGGGGCACAGCGCCAGCCTCGGCAAACTCGGCGAAACGCTGCTGGCGGCGATGGAGTGCGGGGCGGACGGCGGGGCGGTGCTGCCGGACGTGTACCACCTGTACAAAGGCGGGAGCAACTTCAACGGGCTGAAGCTGATGAGCGGATCGGCCATCGGCATCTTCCACGTCAACGACTACCCGAAGATCGAACGCGGGAAGATCGTCGATCAGGACCGCGTGTACCCCGGCGACGGCGTCGCCCCGCTGAAAGAGGTGTTCGCCACCCTGAAGGCGATCGGGTACGCCGGGTATCTGTCGCTGGAGCTGTTCAACCGCGACTACTGGAAGCAGGACCCGCACGAGGTGGCGAAGACCGGCCTGGCGAAGCTGAAAGAAGTGGCGGGGTGATCGGCGTAAGAGTGGTACGGCCGGCGGGCGACACCAAGCGTGTGACGCCGGTGTCCGCCTCCCCCCTCCCCGGTGTGCCAATGTCCCGCCCGCTCGTGACAATGTTCAACGCCCACGGAATGACCATCGACACCGACTCGCTCAGCAATCTGGTGATCGCACAGACGAAGAACATGTACACGGGGGTGATGCACCTGCCCTCGAAGACGCTCTACTTCGCCGCCCTGTCGAAGCCGGTGAACGACAAGGACAACCACTACGGCACCATGACCCCGACGCACCTGGACGCGTTCCCGTGCCGGGTGGGCGGCGGGGTAATCCGGCCGATCATGCACAACGACCCCTCCCACCCGAAGCCGACCACCAGCCACGACCAACTCAGTCAGTACGTCATCGCGCAACTGGGCGGGGCGGCCACGCCGGATGACTTCTGCGGCTTCGCACTCCGGTTCGAGGACGGGAAGAAGGCGTGGCTGGCCCCCACCTCCCGGACGCTCAACCCGGGGGAGAACGGGCAGTTGGAGGAGTGCATCCTGCGGGCGATCGAGACCTACCTGAAGCCCAAGTTGGCCCTGCTCGGGTACACCCTGGCGGCTTCGGGCCCGCGGGTCACCCCGGACGCGGCGCAACTGGCGCGGGGCGGGGTGCTGATCCCGAAGAATCTGCTCGCCGCCATCAAGCGACCCAAGTGACCGGAACCGGGACCCGCACGAGGTGGCGAAGACCGGCTTGGCGAAGCTCAAGGCGGCGGTGGGGTGAGAAGCAGGCCAGCAGGACGTAGGAACGCTTGGAAGGCGAACCCGGCCACCCACCACCCCTCCCCGCTGGGGAGGGGTCGCCGCACCGAGCGGAGCGAGGACGGCGGGGGTGGGGAT
>CAYMHO010000180.1:0-14071 GCA_964390195.1 uncultured Fimbriiglobus sp.
GTCGGCTGCCCGATCAACACGTACTGCATGGGCACCGCCGCCAGCATGGCGGCGGTGCTCTTGGCCGCCGGCACCAAGGGCAAGCGGTACGCCCTGCCGAACAGCAAGATGCTCATCCACCAGCCGCGGGTGGGGGAAGGGGTGTACGGGCAGGTGACCGACCTGGAGATCTACGCCGACGAGATCCGGCGGATGAAGGACCGGATGAACGAGATCATGGCCAAGCACACCGGCCGCACCCTCACCGACATCGAGTCGGCCACCGACCGCGACAAGTACCTGTCCGCCGAAGAGGCGAAGGCGTTCGGGCTGGTGGACGAGGTGCTCATCCGCCCGGCCGACGTGAAGAAGTAGCCGCCCGGCGAACCCCGGCAGTCATGCCGCGGGTGTCCGACTGCTCACATGACCCCCCGGCATGAATGCCGGGGTTTACCAGGACCACTCGCATGCCACTCATCCCTATCGTCATCGACAACAAGGGCCGCGAGCAGCAGGCCTACGACATTTACAGCCGGCTGCTGAAGGAGCGGATCATCTTCCTGCAAGGGCAGGTGCGGGACGAGATGGCCAACCTGATCGTCGCGCAGCTGCTGTACCTGCAGTTCGAGGACCCGAAGGCGGACATCCACCTGTACATCAACAGTCCGGGCGGGAGCGTGACCGCCGGCATGGCCATCTACGACACCATGCAGTTCCTCAGCTGCCCGGTGTCCACCTACTGCATGGGCCTGGCCGCTAGCATGGGGTCGATGCTGCTCACCGCCGGGGCGAAGGGCAAGCGGTTCGCCCTGCCGAACGCCGAGATCATGATCCACCAGCCGAGCGGCGGGTTCGGCGGCACCGCGGCCGACATCGCCATCACCGTCGAGAACATCAAGAAGACGAAGTCGCGGCTGAACAAGTTGTACCTGAAGCACACCGGCCGCAGCCTGGACCAACTGGAAAAGGACATGGACCGGGACAAGTGGCTGACCCCCGGCGAGGCGCTCGAGTACGGGCTGATCGACACCATCCTGGAGAAAATTCCGGAAGGCATGGCCCGGCCGAAGGCGGACTGAGCCTCCTCGCCCGAACGAGCCGCGACCGCCAGGGAGCGGGGTGTGCATCACCCGCTCCCTGGCGGTCGCGGCTCGTTAGCGGTCGCACCGACTGGTCCGCCCGCACCGGTTCGCACTGCCGTCCGGCACTTCCCCTTCGCTCACGCCTCGTCCGCCGGCAGTCCGATATCGGACACGATGGATCGCGTCCCGACCACTCCCGACACGGCCCGCCGGCGACCCCGGTGGGCCGTTCGCGTCGGGAGAACCCTGTCGGTGGTAGCGGTGGCGGGGAGTTTGGCGGGCGTCGGGTGCGCTCAGATCCGCAACATCGGCGGGAAGAACGAGAAGCAGGATTTGCTGGAGGCCGAACTCCGCACCCGTGAGCGGGAAATCCTCGAACTGCGGGCCGAGAACCAGCAACTCCGGCAACTGGCCGACCTGTACGTCCGCGGGCACGCCGGCGGCGGTGTGGTCGTTACCGGCCCTGTCACCGGGCCGGTGATCCCCGGCGCGGTGGTCACGTCCGGGAGCAGCGAGACGGCCATCATCCGCACACTCACCCTCGCCACCGGCACCGGCGGGCGTGACGACGACGGCCTGCCGGGGGACGAGCTGTTGCAGGTGGTCATCTCGCCGAAGGACGCCGACGGCACGGCGGTGAAGGTGCCCGGCAAGGCGACGGTGACGGCGTTCGACATTCTGCCGGAAGGTCAGAAGGTGCCCATCGGCCGGTGGGACATCACCGGCGACCAACTGCGGAAGGCGTGGAAGGGTGGGCTGCTCGGCAGTGGGTATTTCCTGCCGTTGTCGTGGGATCTGCCGCCGACTTCCGGAAAGGTGCGAGTGGCCGTGGTGTTCACTTCAACAGACGGCCGCACCTTCGAGGCCGATCGCGACGTGCAGGTGAAGCCGCTGCCGGGCCTCGGTGGGAAGGCGGTACCGACGGTCGTCGTACCCGCCGGACCGACACCATCGGTGGTGGTTCCGACCGGGCCGGTTCCGCCGCGGAGCGTGCCCGGCGGCTCGACGCCATTACCGCCCCCGAAGGGGACGGTACTGCCCCCGCCCGACGGCGTGCTGCCCGTACCCGAGTTCCCGAAGTGAGTTCCGCCTGCCGGGCGGCACTTTGTTGTAGCCGGGGTCTGTGACCCCGGACCGGCCTCACAGAGGCCGGCTACAGAAGTGCCGCCCGGCAGGCGGAACTCACTTCTTCTCCTCCTTCGCCCCGTTCGCCGAATACTTCTTCCACCAGTCCGGGCCTTCGGCCACCACCCCCGCCTGGTGCTTCTCCAGCGCCGCCTTCATCTGGTCGTACCGCTTCGGGTTCCGCTCCTTCATGTCCGTCTCTTCCTTCGGATCGAGTTTCAGGTTGTACAGCTCGAACGTCTTCAGTTCCTTGTCCGCGATGATCTTCCAGTCGCCGTCCCGCATGGCCACGTGCCGGTCGTTCGGAGCCATGTCCAGCCGCCAGTACAGCGGCTGCGTCCGCTCCACTTGGTCCGCTTTGCCGGTCAGCAGCGGAAGCAGGTTCGCGCCGTCGAGTGTCACCTTCTCGGGCGGCTTCACCCCGGCCACGGCCAGCGCGGTTGGGAAGAAGTCGCTGCCGATGACGGGCGTCTCGATCACCGCGCCCGGCTTGATTTGACCCGGCCACCGCACCAGGCCCGGCACGCGGATGCCACCCTCGTACATGGCCCGCTTGCGGCCCCGCAGCCCGCCGGTACTCCCCCGGGTGCGCCCTTTGGTGCCGTCCCCCTCCGGGCCGTTGTCGGAGGTGAAGAAGACGAACGTGGTGTCTGCTAGCTTCTGGTCGTCGAGGGCTTTCATCACCTTGCCGAAGGCGGCGTCCATCTGCGTCACGTTGGCGTGGTGCTGCCGCACGTCGGCGTCCTTCTCGTCGGCGTACAGTTTTTGCAACTCGGGGTCGGACTCGATCGGCAGGTGCGGTTCGTGCGTCCACACCGCCAGGAAGAACGGCTTCTTCGCGTCCCGCTTCTTCAGCCAGTCGATGGCCTCGTCCGCCACGAGCAGCGCGGAATAGCCTTCCAGCGGGCCGACCGCCTTGCCGTTCCGCACGAAGTTCTTCGGGTTCTTGTGGCTGGGGCCGGCGTTGTTCTGGGTGGCGAACCAGTGGTCGTACCCGTGGTCGTACGGCTGCGGCTGGTCCGGACTGTTGAACTTGCCGTTCAGGTGCCACTTGCCGACGTGGCAGGTGCTGTACCCGGCGGCCTTCAGCAGTTCGGGGGCGGTGGTCTCCTCTTTGCGAAGGTAGACCGGGCTGTCTTCGGCCAGCCAGGTGTACACCCCGTTGCGGTGCGGGGTGCGGCCGGTCAGCAGGGCAGACCGCGACGGGCTGCACACCGCACTGGCCGAATAGCACTGCGTCAACTTCGCCCCCTGTCTGGCGAAGGCGTCCAGGTTGGGCGTCTTGATGACCGAGTTGCCGTAGCACGCCAGGTCGCCCCAGCCGAGGTCGTCAGCCAGGAACAGGACGACGTTCGGCGGGTCGGCGGCGAGAGTGGCCGTGGCGGTGCAGAGCAAGGCGAGGAGAGAGCGCATGTCGTCACCGGAGGAGGGAGGGGTCAACCGAAGGCGGCACGGGCCTCCGCCACGTCACGCTTCAGTTGCTCGGTCAGTTCTTGAACACTGGCGAACGGCCGGGTGTCTCGCAACCGCTTCACGAATTGCACACGCACCTCGCGGCCGTACAGGTCGCCGGCGAAGTCGAGCAGGTGAACCTCGATCTTGCGTGCATCCTCCCCGAAGGTGGGGTTTGGGCCGACGTTCGCGGCGGCCGGGTGCGTCACACCGCCCACCGTCGCTCGCACGGCGTACACCCCAGTTCCGGGAACGAGGGTGTTCACCCCGCCGAGGTTGGCCGTTGGGAACCCAATCGTTCGGCCCCGCTTCGCCCCGGTTTCGACGGTGCCGCTGATCGAATACACGCGGCCGAGGAGCTTCGCCGCAGTTTCGACCTCACCCGCCTGCACCGCCCCGCGGATGCGGCTGCTCGACACCGGCTCACCGGCATCGAGCAAGGGGTGCACCTCGCGGAACTGGACGCAGTGCTTCTCGCACAACCGCCGCAGTTCGGCCGTGTCGCCAATGCGTGCCCGGCCGAACCGGAAGTTGAACCCCTCCACGATCGCCCGCGCCCGGAACAGGCCGAGCACCACGTCTTCAAAAAACGCCTCCGGCTCCAGCGACAGCAACCCGGCGTCGGTCTTCAGCGAGACGACTTTCGTCACCCCGGCGGCGAGGAGTAGCTCGTTCCGCTCGGCGACGGTGGTGAGCGGCGGCTTCATGGCCGCCGGTACCAGCACGGCCAGCGGCGGCGGGTCGAACGTGACCACCACCGCCGGCCCGCCCACCGCCGCCGCCTCGGCGATGCAGGCGGTCAGCAGCTCGCGGTGCCCGCGGTGGACGCCGTCGAAGTTCCCGACGGTGATCGCGCCGGCGGTGTAGTCGGCGGGCGGGTGGGTCATCCAGTCGATGGCGATCGTCGGCATGATGGGACTATGTTAGGACAGCACGCCGACCCGGTTCAGCAACTCGCCCACGCCGAACGACGCCAGATTCGCCAACACAATCGCCGCCATGTCGCGGAGCGTCGCCCGGCGGTCGGTGCTTCGCCCCCAGATGAACGCGGCCCAGAAGATCAGGCACTCGGCGAGCGGGGCGAACGCTTCGGCGACGAGCAGGTACCACAGCCGATCTTCGACGGAGTCGATGAACGCCGGGATGACGTACCACACCACCGGGTAGGTGCAGGCGGTCAGCCACACGCCGGCGAACAGCCGACGGGCGATCGAGTGCCGGCGGCTGAGGGCGAGCAGCAGCACCGCCGTTTCGACGGCGACGGTGAGCAGGTAGCAGACGAGGAAGAGGTGGAGGGGCGGCACGTCACAGTCCGTGAGAGTCGCCGCACGCTCCGCGGGCGGATGACGTTGACCGCCCGCGGAGCGTGCGGCGACTTTCAAGCTACAACATCCGCAGCAGGAACGGCACTTCGGCCAGGACGTGCAACAGGGCGACCGTGAAGTACACGCTGCGGGTGGTGGAGTAATCGACCCCAAACGCCACCCACAACACCCCCGTGACGAACAGCCCGAGCAGGAGTAGCAGCAGGACGCCGCACTTCCAGCCCCCGCCGCGGCGGGCGGCCGGGATGGCGGACGTGTCCCACGGGGCCGATTTCAACCCGACCAGCGGCATCAGCACCACCCAGACGCCGTAGTGCACCAGTTCCAGGAACGTGTGCGCCGCCACCAGCAGGCGGTTCGACACGAACGTCACTGACTCCGCTCCCGAGTGTCGGGTGATGGCGGCGGTGAGCGGGTCGGTGCCGGGTAGGTCTTCGGCGCTCCAGAGGGTGAACACCAAGCCGGCGAACAGCACCGGCATTGCGAGCAGTGCGAAACGGTATGCCGGCAGCCACAGGCGGTGCGACCGGCGTAGCTCCCGACCGAGCAGCCACAGGGCCATCAGCGGGTGGACGTACACCAGCGCCACCGGCAACAGCCACGGTACCAGCCACGCGACCGCCACCAGCCCGCACGCCACCGCCCACACCCACCCGCCGTCGAACCGCGGGGCGGTGCGGCTCCGCATCCACACGAGGGTGGCGATCCACAGCACCAGGGTGGAGGTCCAGGTGGGGATGACTTCGGCCGAGTAGTTGCCGAACACCGGCTGTTCGTACAGCCAGGGCAGGAGGGCGAACCACGCCGTCAGGCCGACGATGCCGGCCAACGAGACGAGGAAGAAGGCCCACAGCTTGCCGGTGCGGGCGGGTAGGCGGCCGAGGATGTACCGGGCTTCGAACCAGTTGTGCGGGCCGGCGAACAGGAAGACGGCGGCGATCGACACGCCGACCGGGAACAGCCCGCACACCACCGCAGCGACGACCGCCAGTCCCACGAACGCGGCGGCGAACGGCCACCCCGGCGGGAGGCGGAAGGTGGATCTCGGCGGCGCGAGGAGCATGACACCAATGTACTCCGCACCCTCCGGGTGCGGCTGTAACAACCGCACCCGGAGGGTGCGGAGTGTTTTCATTCCCCGCGGTGCTGGCTCTCCCAGTTGAGGATGTGTTCCATCAGGTCGGCCGGCGGCACCCGCCCGTCGGCTGGGAGCGGCCAGGTGAACCGCTCGGTGGCGGCCAGTTGGGTGGCGGCCGAACGGTGCTTCGGCAGACACCACAACTGGACGAACCGGCCGATCGCCCGCCCGCGGCGGGTGAGCCGGTTCACCAGCCGTGCGGCGTCGTCCTCGGTGCGGGCGGCGTCGCTCAGCAGTTCGGCCCAGTCCACCACCCAGTCCACCAACATCCGCGCCTCCACGTCACCCAGCCCGCGGGTCAGGGATTCGTCCCGTGCGATCCCGCGGATGAGCGCGTCGTGCCGGTCCGCCATAAGCCGTGACCCCCCTACGAGCCGCCGGCGTCGCTCGCCGTCCGCTCGCCCCCAAGGACGGAAACCGGGACGGCGGGCGAGTTCCCCCCACGCCCGCCGACCCGTCCCCCCAACTCCCAACCACGTCGTGTGTGCCGTCCGGTGTGCCGGGGGTATACCGGCGACTCATGAAGATCGCAAGATGACGGGCGGCTCCGGTGACGATTTTTTCGCCACGCGACCGGTCACGGGGTTCGACAGGACGCGCAGACATCCCGAACTATCATGACGCGAGCCGAACAGTGGGTGCCGCCTGTCGGGCGGTACAGTCAAGGCGTGCCGCCCGGCAGGCGGCACCTACACAGGAGCGTCGCATGCGCGTCCGCCTGCTCGCCGCCGTCGTGGCGGCCATCACCCTCGCCGGGTTCGCCCGCGCCGAGGACCACCCGATCATCGTCACCGCCAAGAAGGAGCTGAAGCACCCGGACAAACCGTTCGCCATGTGGGTGTCGGTGACGGCCAAGGCGGGGAAAGAGAAGGAACTGGAGGAGGCATTCCTGGTCTGCCAGAAGGACACCCGCAAGGAGAAGGGGTGTGTCGCCTATGACATCAACGGCGGCAAGGAGCGGAGGTACTTCTTCTATGAGAAGTGGAAGGGCGTGGACGGGCTGAACGCCCACATCAACGCCGAGCACACCAAGAAGCTGCTGGCCAAATTCGCCGACCTGGTGGACGGCGAGGCGAAGATCGAGTTCCTGCAGACGGTTGGGGACTGAGACGGGTGAGCCGGCGGCTGAGCCGCCTGGGTCGCATCTGCCGGGCGGTTCACGCCGCCGGCTCACCGTTCGATCTGCGGGCCGTACACCAGCCGGAAGCCGACGGCCAGCGACGCCTTCGTCGGGTCCACCATCTTGCGGGCCGACGCCCGGCACATGGTGGCGGTGGTGTTGAACGCCCCGCCGCGGGCCACCCGTTGGCTGCCGCTGGTCGGCCCGGTCGGGTCGGTGGCCGGCCCGCTCGGGTAGTTGTCGTACCGGTCGCGGCACAATTCCCACACGTTCCCGGCCATGTCGTAAAGCCCCCACTCGTTCGCCTTCCGCTGGTACGGGGCGTCCGAGTCCTTCTCCCCCGCCGGCCCGACCGGGCACGGCTTGTCGTCGAACGTGTACGGGGTGGTGATCGCCACGTTCGACTCGCCGTAGGTGTCCTCTTCGCTCATCTTGAAGATGCCGTCGCGGTACTGGGTGAGGGCCGCCTTGCCGCCGAACGGCCCCTCCTTCCCGCACCGGGCGGCGTACTCCCATTCGGCCTCCGTCGGCAGGCGGAACTCGTACCCGCTCCGCTTCGCCTTCTCCCGCCGGTTGAGCGCCGCCACGAACTCGTTCGCCTCGTTCCAACTGACCGTCGCCGGCGTCCGCGACAGGTACTTGTCCGCCACCCGCGGCGGCGCCACGCTCGGCCACTTGCCGGTCACGTCGAAGTACTGCTGGCGGGTGACCTCGGTGGTGCCGATGTAGTACGGCTTCTTCAGGGTCACCGTCCGCACCGGCCCCTCGTCCGGCTGGCGGCCGATCTCGGCCTCCGGCGACCCCATCTCGTACGTGCCGGCGTCCACCTTCCGCATCTTGATGTTGCCGACGGCGGTGACGTACTCGTCGTCCATCGGCTTGCCCGCCTCGACCGCCTGGTAGATCAGGAAGAAGGCCCCGGCACACCCGCCGGCGCACACCACCAGCACCACCCCCAGGCCAATGAGCAGGAGAGGCAAGGACGACCGCTTCTTCGGCGCTTTCACCCGCGTCTCGCCACGGCGGCGGGGCGGGTCGGCGTCACGGTCACCGGCGGCCGGCGGTCGCGGCTCCTCCCGCGATTCCACATCCAGGTCGGTGAACGCGGCCGCCCCGGACGGCTTCGGGTCGGGTTCCGGTTCCAACAGCTCGGGCGGGGCGAACGCCGGGGCGACGGGCATCGCTTGCGGGACCGCGAGCGGCACCGGGAAGCTGGCCGCCGGGGCGAGGCCGTACGGGGCGAGCGCGGCGGCCACCTGGGCGGGCGTCTGCGGGCGGTCTTCCGGCCGCTTGGCCATCATCCACTGGATGAGCGCGGCCAACTGGGGCGGGGCGTCCGGGCGGAGGGCGAGCAGGTTCGGCGGCGGCTCGGTGATGTGCTTGAGCAGCTTCTCGGTGGGGGTGGCCGCCTCGAACGGCACGCGGGCGGTGAGCAGGTAGTAGAGGGTGGAGCCGAGGGCGTACACGTCCGCCCGGATGTCCACGCCGGTCGGGTTCTGGGCCTGTTCCGGGGCGAGGAAGTCCGGGGTGCCCAGGACGAAGCCTTCTTGCGTCACCCGGTTCGCGTTCTCTCCTCCCGGTACAGTCGCCTGGTTCAGTAGCGCCAGCCCGAGGTCGAGCACCTTCACCTGCCCGCGGGGGGTGTACAGCAGGTTACTCGGTTTGATGTCCCGGTGGACCAGCCCCCGCTCGAAGGCGTGTTGCAAACCGACGGCCGCCTGACGGATGGCGTCGCAGGCGTGCGGCAGCGGCATCGGCCCGTTCTGCCGCACCAGTTTCGTCAGGTCGGTCCCCTCGACGTACTCCATCGACAGGAAGTACGCCTCGTCAGACGCCTCGGCGTCGAACGACATGACCACGTTCGGGTGGTTCAGTTGGGCGGCCGCCTTCACCTCCTGCGCGAACCGCTCGACCACCTTCGGGTTGGACAACTTCTCCTTGCGGATCACCTTCAGGGCGACGTCACGGCCGAGCCGCGTGTCGCGGGCCTTGTACACCCGCCCCATCCCCCCCTCGCCGAGGATGTCCACCAGGGTGAACTTGCCGACGGTCAACTCCCGCACCTTGCCGGCGGCGATCTGCCGCGCCTGGAACGGGGTGAGCCACCCGCGGGCGGTCAGTTCGCGGACGGCGGCTGCCGGGTCGGCGGCCGTCTGGCTGGCCCACCCGCGGATGGCGGCCAGTTGGGCGGCGTCGAGCAACTGGCTCTGGAACAGGTTGAGCAGCAGGGGGTCGGCGGGCGAGGACATGTACTCATCCGTGGCGTGCGGGGTGTGGTCATTATGGGTGGGCGGGCGGGTGAATCGAGGGGCGACCGCGGGCGGCGCATGCTGGTGCGCCAGACCGGGCAGTTCGTTTCCGACCGCAGGCTGGGTTCCTCCACCGGACGCGGACACCGGGGCAGACACGCCTCACCCGCGAGCGGTCGGAGGTCCGCCCGACGTCCGACGGTTGAGGTGTGGCCCGGAATCATGCGCTCGGGGCCGAACTCGGCGTGTCGTAGTCGGATTGTGCGGCCCCCACCCTCGGGAAGGCAGTCGGACCGGCGGGGGTTGCGCCGCGACTGGCACGACACGTGTTCCACTCGCCGACCAGCGGATTGTCAGCCCACAGCCGACAGCACAGACGCGAGGGTCGTCGATGCGGATGATTTCACACTTCCACCACCAGCTCGGATGCCCCGGCGAGGCCCAAATCGCCATCCGGTATTTCAGCCTGGAGTGCGAGCTGACGGGGATGCGAGGGGTCCGCATCCCGCAGTTGGCCATCACCTTGACCACGCCGGGGACGGAACCGGACACCGAGAGTGTGGACCTCGACCCCGAGTTGGTGTCGCACCTGGAGCGGGTGCCCGACGACGGCGGGTGGCAACCGCTGTTGAACCGACTGGCCGGGCGGTTCGGGGGTCGGCCGATGGGCGAGTTGGCCGAACGGGCGGCGTGGCTCTTGCGACGCCTGCGGAATTGATCTTGCACGCCGGGCGGCGGTCGCTATCGTGCTGCCCCTTCTTGGAATACTATCGGGGGCGGTATGAACCGGCTGCTGTGGGCGGTGGCGGGGGTGGTGGTGCTTTCGGCGGGGGCGAACGCGGCCGACCCGCCGGGCGCGGGCAAGGAGCGGACGCTGTTGGAACAGGAGTTCCACCTGCCCGAACGGCCTGGGCTGTCGGCGACGGCGTTGCGTGCGATCACAGGGAAGCCGACACAGGCGGAACCGCGGTCGGTTGTCGGCGAGGTGCGGGGTTGGCTCACCTGGGCCGCCGCCGGTCAACTCGGCGGCAGCCCGCGGGTGCGGATAGAGGTGTGGTGAGGCTGTCCGCCGCTTCGCGGTGATGCCTCAACCCTGCGGGCGGGCGCCGGACCGCAGCCGCTTCATCGGGTCCACTTCGAGCGCGCCGAACGCCTGCTCGTACCGGCTGACGATGTACTTGAGCGACTCGAGCAGCCGCTTGGCGACGATCGGCGTCATCACCATCCGGTGAGTCATCTGGATCGGTTCCATCACCGGGGTGGCGCCGGACTGCATGACGATGCCGGAGTGCAGGCCGACGTCCATCAGCACCTCGTCCTGCCCGCCGCCGAGGGACAGGCGGAAGAAGTTGCAGTACACCGTCTGCATCTTGGACAGGTCCACCTGCATGGACACCTGCGCCTGGGCGGCCTGGCCGGGCTGGCCGACCTGCGGGCCGGCGGGGATGAGCGGGGTGGGGTCTTCGGCCATGACGGGTCTCCGGTACGGTGGGCGGCGAGCGCCCGGTTGGGTTTCAGGGTGCCGGCGAGTTATTTGACCTGGCGACGGATGTCGATCGCCGTCCCGCCGGTCTGTTTCTGAAGCCGCACCGCCCAATCCCAGGCGGCGGCGTCGGCCGCATTCGACACGGTCAAGTTTACGGACTTCTCGCTCGCGGCCATCGCCACCGCGTGCGGGTGGTCGAGGATTCTCGCCGCCCCCAGGTACGCCGGGCTGCTCGGGTGTCGGAAACCGGTCGGCAGGTCGGTCAGGGACAGCGCCGTCACCCCCGGCTCGAACAGCGAAGCGTAGAGCGCGATCCCGGCGGCGGTCCCCTCGCCTGCCAGTTCGATCGGGGTGTCCTTGGCTACGGCCGTCAGAACCCGCACGGCCCGGCGGACGTCCCACACCCGCCCGCCTTCGAGCGTCTGCCCGATGAGCGGGAACCGCCGGCGGATTTGAGTCTCGTTGACCGACCCCGGTTCGGCCCAGCGAGCCGGGCCGACGCCCCGCGGGAAGACCACCGCAACGGCCACATCGTCGGTGGGCGTCAGCACCACGGGTGCCTTGTCGGCGACAGTCACCTTCACCCCCTTCGCCGACGTGCCGGTCGTCGCCAGTTGCAGTTGAAGGGTGATGCCCGGTTCGCTCTCGAACGAGTACGTCCGCACCCGCACCCCGCCCGCAGTCACGTCCGATACCAGGTCCGGCGCCACCTCCGTTGGCTTCTCCGGCCATGCGGCGAAGCTCGTCTTCGTCAACTCCTTCAGCAACTCCTCCCGCTTCTTCGGCCACCATTTTTTCGCGTTGTCCGGGATGTCGATCGTCACCGGTTCGCACACCACGCCGGGCATGTCCGGGTTAATGGCCCCGTCCGGTGTTTTGTCCAGCACCTTCAACTGCTTCGGGGTGAGCTTCGGCGGCAGGTCGTCCTCGACATCGGTTTTGGTGTCGCCCTTCAGCCAGCGGTTCATCCACTTGTTGATGCCGACCCGAAGCTCGGGCGTGTCCTTGTGCGGGCCTTTCGTCTCCAGCAGTTGGAACTTGTCGGCCGCGTCGTACCACTCGTACACCTTCGCCACCGGCTTGGCCAGTCGGCGGTAGCCGTCCACCGGGAAGATGTCGTCGGCGTCCGAGTTGCCCAGCAGCAGCGGCCGCGGGGCGGCGAGTGCGGCGACGAGCGGGAAGTCCCAGCGGTGGCCGTTCACCATGAACATGCAGTCGCAGTGGCCGGCGATCACCCCCTTCCGCAGGCGGTCCGTTTGCCCTTCACACACGTGGGCGTACAGGTCGGCGATGCCGGCCACCGGGGCGAAGCAGACCGGCCGGTCATCGGCGGCCAAGATCCACCAACTGGTCGCCCCGCCACCGCTCCGCCCGGTCACACCGATCTTCTTGGCGTCCACGTCCGGCCGGGTTTCCAGGTAGTCGAGTGCCCGGATGGCGTTCCACAGTTCCACCCCGCCGGGCGTGTACCCGTAGGACTGCCACCACCACTGGTTCAGCTTGTAGGTGCCGTGGTGTTCGCCGGGGATCTCGCCGAGTTGCAGCGTGTCGAGAATGATGCAGACGTACCCGTGGGCGGCGAACCACGCAGGGTGGTACTGGTACGACACCTTGCTGCCGTACGACACCTTGTCTTCGACCACGTTCCCGTGACCGCACACGTACAGGATTGCGGGGAACTTGTCGGGCCCGCCGCCCTTCGCCCGCTTGGGGGAATACACGTTCGCCGTCACGAACAGCCCCGGCCGGGACTCGAACACCAGCTTCTCGACGACGAACCCCTCGCCCTCCGCCGTGCCCGTCACCTTCGCATTCAGCTTCGTCCGTTCGGGCAGAGGGTCGAGGCCCATCATGCCCAGGAACTGCTTCCGCAGTTCGGGCCGCCGCTGTTCCCACTCGGCCTTGGTGGTGATCCCCTTCAGCGGGTCGGCGGCGATCTCCCTCACTTCGCCGCGGAAGTACGCCTCGATCATCGCCTCACCGGGCGGGGTGGGCGGCAGGTTTGGCGGGTCGGCGGCGAGTGACAGTAGCAGAACGGCGGCGGGGAACATGGCGGCCACTCCGGGGAGGTGCGGCCGAGGATAACCGATGTGCGGGCTGAAGAGTAGGTGCCTGGTGGGAGCGCGGGCGTCCCGCCCGCTGTCGGAATGCGGGCGGGACGCCCGCGCTCCCACCAGGGTCACTTCTTGTTGAAGCCGGCGGGGTCGAACGGGTCGCCCGGGTTCGGCTTGGTCGGCTCCGCCTTTTTGGCGTCGCCGAACTGGGTGACCGGCGTCGCCTTGAGCGGTGGAAGTTTGCCCGGTTCGGGTGACGGCGGGGCGGGCTGAGTGGCGCCGGCTTGCACGACCGCTTTGTCAACGGGCGGTGGCGGCACCACCGTCGGGGCGGCCGACCCTTCCGGCCCGCTCGCCCAGTGGACCCACAGTTCCAGAGCCTTCAGCGCCGGGTGGCCGGCCTTCAACGGCGGGTCGGTCGCCTTGCCGTGGGCGGTGGCGGCGTACTTCAGCAGTGAACTGGCGTGCGGGTTGGACGTGTCGATCAGCCCGGCCACCGCTCGCAGGTTGGTGTCGGCCGTCTGCGGGTCGTTGAACGCCGGGTCGTAGGCCTTCAACTTGAACGTGCTGGTGTGCTTGGCGTGGGCGTGGCAGTCGGCGCACACGTTCGACAGCACCGGCTGTACCTTCGCCGTGAACGACCTGGTGGCGGCCGTGTTCAGCTTCGGGTCGGATTGGGCGAAACTGCCGCCGGCCGCGGCCAGCAGCACGCCGAGCGTGAGTGTCCGGTTCATGGCCGGGGGATAGCCGAAGGGCGTCCGTGCGTCAACGCGGGGTAAGGCCCTCCGGGCGGCGTGGTATTCTATCTGTAGGCGAATTGCGTACCCGACCGGAGACGGTGGCATGTCTGCGAACCCCGGCCCGCTGGACGACACCCAAGAGAAGACGGGCCTCGGCAACTATTTCATCGCCAATTACCCGCCGTTCTCCTTCTGGAAGGCCGACTTCCTGCCGGACGCGATCGCCGCGTTGAACCGCCCGCCGGTGCCCGGCACCCCGTTGGGGTTGTACCTGCACATCCCGTTCTGCCGCAAGCGGTGCAAGTTCTGCTACTTCCGCGT
>CAYMHO010000181.1:0-14006 GCA_964390195.1 uncultured Fimbriiglobus sp.
CACTACGCCCCGGACCCGAGCAGCCAGGGGGCGTGTACCATCGGCGGGAACGTGGCCACGAACAGCGGCGGGCCGCACACGCTCAAGTACGGGGTGACGGTGAACCACATCCTCGGCGTCGAAATGGTGATGCCCGACGGGCGGGTGGTGGTCGTCGGCGGGCCGTGCGAGGACTCCCCCGGCTACGACCTCGTTGGCACCATTGTCGGCAGCGAAGGCACATTCGGGCTGGTGACGAAGGCGTGGGTGCGGCTCACCCGCAACCCGGAGGCGTACCGCACCCTGCTCGGGGTGTTCGCCAGCGTGGACGACTGCACCAACTGCATCTCCGACATCATCGCCGCCGGCATCGTTCCCGCCGCCCTCGAGATGCTCGACCAGACGATTTTGAAGGCGGTCGAAGCGGCGTTCAAGTTCGGCTTCCCGCTCGACGCCGGGGCCGTGCTCATCATGGAGGTGGACGGCCCGGCCGCGGGCATTCAGGAGGAAGCCGATCGCATCGAGGCCATCGCCACGACGAACAACGCTCGCGAGGTGCGGAAGGCGAACACCGAGGCGGAACGGCTGGCCCTGTGGAAGGCCCGCAAGCAGGCGTTCGGCACCATCGGCCGGCTGGGGTACCCGAGCTACTGCACGCAGGACGGGGTGGTCCCGCGGACCAAGCTGCCGGAGATCATGCGGGTGATCCGCCAGGCGACCGCCGACCACGGCATCGCCATCTGCAACGTGTTCCACGCCGGCGACGGGAACATCCACCCGGTGCTCATGTTCGACGAGCGGGACCCGGACCAGGTGCGGCGGGTGCTGCTGGCCAGCACCGACATCCTGGCCGCGTGCGTGCGGTTGGGCGGCAGCGTGACCGGCGAACACGGTATTGGCGTCGAGAAGCTCGACTTCATGCCGATGCTCTTCTCGGCGGACGACCTGAGCTACATGGTTCGCCTCCGGACGGCGTTCAACCCGACCAACCGCTGCTCGCCGAATAAGATGCTGCCGACCGCCGGCGGGTGCGCCGAACCGCAGCCCAACCCCATCCAGCCGGTCAAGGCGGGCCGCCGGGCGGCGGTCTGAGTGTCAACCCGCCTCACCCCGACTTTCGGAGGGCCACCGTGGACTGTCTCATCGGACTCGCCATCCTGGTTCTCGGCCTCGTGCTCACCATCACCGGCAAGATCAAGGTGACCGGGTCGAGCGAGTCCCGCGGCCCGCTCGTGCGGCTGGCCGGGGTGGTGCTCATGCTCGCCCTCCCGCTGTACCTGGGGACCATGATGGCGATCGGGTTCAACGCCGGGTTCCAAGCGGCGGCGAACAACCCGAACGGTCAGATCAACCAGCAGCAGGTGCAGCAGCAGTTGCAGCAGAAGATCGTGACCGACTACTGGTGGCTGTGGATCGCCTTCTACGGCGGGTCGGTCGTACTCGCCCTCATCCTGATGTTCTCGTCCATCAAGCCGAAGGAAGACCCGCGTCGGGGCAGCCGCCGGCGGTACGAGGACGACGAGCCGGACGACCGCCCGCGGCGGCGGGACGACGACGAGGACGACCGCGACGCCCGGTGGCGGGACGACGACAACCCCGGCGACGACCGCGACCGCCGCAGGCGCGACGACGAGGGCCGATGAATCGCTCGCCCGGCGGCATTGAGACGGGCTCGCGGAACGGCAACAAGGAATCGAATCGAGGAGAACGCATGGCCACCGTGCAGACGCCCGTCCGCCCGCCGTCTCGATTCCGCACCATGTTCGAAGTGCAGGAGCGGGTGGGGGATGTGCCCGCCCACCGCATCCTCACCTACCCCGCGCCGGGGACGGCCACCGTCCTCGACGTCCTCGATTCCAGCATCACCCAGGGCCGTGGGGTGGAGTTGGTGGACGGCATCCTCTTGGAGAAGACGATGGGGTTCGAGGAAGACTCCATCGCCGTCTATCTGATGGTGCAACTGTTCAACTTCGCCGCGCGAGAGAACCTGGGCAAGTTCGGCGGGTCGCAAGGCCTCATCCGGTTCGGCGGCACGCTCGTCCGCACCCCGGACATCACGTTCATCCGCTGGGACAGCGTGGACGACCCGGCGACACTCGACCCCCTGCCCGGTCCGTTCCTCGAAGTCCCCCCCGACTTGGTGGTGGAGGTGCTGAGCGAGGGGAACACCCCGCGGGAGATGCAGATCAAACTGGGCGAGTACGCGGCGGCGGGGGTGAAACTGGTGTGGTACGTCGATCCGGACGCGAAGACGGTGACGGTGTACCCGAAGGGCCGCGGGCGGGGGAAGAAGGTGCTGGGTGAAGGCGACACCCTCGACGGCGGGAAGGTGCTGCCCGGGTTCGCCCTTCCGGTCGCCGACCTGTTCGCCCCGCGTGCCCCCGCCCCCAAGAAGAAAGGCAAGGGGAAGAAGTAGCCGCCCGGCTCACTTGCCCAGCCGCACCTTCACCTCGTACTCGCCCTTGCTGCCGCCGTAGCTGCTCGGGACGATGATCAGGTACAACCGGCCCGACTCGGTCGCCTTCCCCGGCTTGTAACTCTCCCCGATCTTGAACAGCGGGCCGTTCGCCCCGATCCGCCCGTACACCGCCCCGGACGTGTACAGGGCGGTCGGGATGCCGTCATCGAAGTCCCCGCGGAAGGCCCGGCCGCCGCCGAGCACTTTCTCCTGTTGCAACCGCTGCCCCGGCCCCGGCACTTGGGTGCCGCCGCCGCCCGGCCCGCTGGTGATCTTGCCCGGCGTCTGCGGGGCCAGGTCGATCTTGCCCGTCGCCGTGATCTCGATCGGCTGGCCCTTCTCCACGTCCAGCCCGGTGTCGAAGAACGTCTTCCACCCCGCCGCCGCGTACTTGACCGCGTCCAGCGGGAAGGTGCCGATGAACCGCCCGCCGACCGGCCGCAGCTCACGCACGTCGACCAGCTTCACCGTCGTCTCGCCGAAGTATTTGGTCGTCGCCTTGAAGCTGTCGGAGGTGATCTTCCCGCGGAGGACCATCTCGTCGGTGGTGATGACGTCCTCCATCACCGGGTCGGACTTCTCTTCGGGCAAGGTCGCCGTGATCGCCCTCAGGATGACCACGCACCGCTCGGCCACCTCCGGCACCCCGCTCGCCGTCCCGGCCTTCACCAGCGGCACCGCGTACTCGCCGAGGTCCAGGAGCGATTTCTGGGCGGCCTCGCGGGTGCGGAAGTTGGTCGACCCCAGGTCTTCGACCGCCTGCCGCACCTTCGCCTGTACCCCGGCCGGGTAGCGGAAGCCCATCTCCACCTTCTTCACCTCGGCCAGCGGCACGGTCATCCGGCCGAACTTGCTGTCCACCGTGAGCACCGACGCGCCGACGGTCAGTCGCACCACGCTGCCGTCGTCGAACCGGCAGTCGTACTCCGGCGGCGGCGGGACGACCGGCTTGTCGTCGGCGGCGGGGGCGAGCGAACAGCCCAGCAACACGGCCACGGCGAACAGGCGGGGGGACATGCCGAATCCTCCGGGGGGCGCGTCGATTGTACCCCGACCCCGCGGGCGGACCCAACCGGCCGTTACGTCCCGCCGATTCTTCATTTGCCCCTCATCCGCCGAGACGGTAGTGTGCTCGGGTACGAAGGCCCACCCCCGCGACCACCTTCCCGAGCCTGCCGATGCCCCGACTGCCCCTCCTCGCCCTGCTCCTCCTCCCCGCGGCCCTGCCCGCCGCCGACTGGTCCCGCTTCCGCGGGCCGAACGGCACCGGCGTGGCCGACCCGGCCACCCCCACCCGGTTCGCGCTCACCACCGACCTGACCTGGATGGTCAAGCTGCCCGGCAGCGGGCACGGGTCGCCCATCGTGGTCGGCGACAGGGTGTTCCTGCAGGCGGCCAGCGACGACGGGGCCACCCGCTCGCTGCTCTGCCTGAGCACCGCCGACGGCAAGGTGGTGTGGGAGAAGAAGGTGGTGGAGGGGAAGGCGGGCAAGATCCACAAGAAGAGCTCGAACGCCTCCGGCACCCCGTGCAGCGACGGCGAGCGGGTGTTCAACGTGGTGTGGGACGGCACCGGGCTGACCATGACCGCCCACGACCTGAAGGGGAACGAGCTGTGGAAGAAGGGGCTGGGCAGCTTCGCCAGCCAGCACGGGTTCGGGCACTCGCCGATCACCACCGGCGGGCTGGTGATTTTCAACTACGACCAGGACGGGGCGGCCGAGTTGGTCGCCCACGACGCCAAGACGGGCGAGCAGAAGTGGCGGGTGGAGCGGAAGCCGCACCGGGCCAGCTACACCACCCCGATCCTGATCGAGAAGGACGGCAAGGCGGCCGAGGTGGTGGTCGCCACCAGCACCAGCGTGGACGGCTACGACGCGGCGAGCGGGAAGGCGAACTGGTCGTTCACCGTGCCGTGGGCCGACCCGAACAAGAAACTGCGGGCGATCGGCCAGCCGGTGCTGGCCGGCGGGAACGTGGTCATGTTCACCGGCGACGGGGACGGCAGCCGGGCGATGGTGGCGGTGAAGGCGGGCGGCACCGGCGACACCAGCAAGAACGGGGTGGCGTGGGAGTTGAAGAAGGGCACCCCGTACGTGCCCGGCGGGCTGGTGTACGAGGATCACCTGTACTGGGTGACGGACGACGGGCAGGCGGCGTGCGCCGACCCGAAGACGGGCAAGGTGAAGTGGAGCGAGCGGCTGCCCGGCCTCAAGAGCGTGTCGGCCTCGCCCATCCTGATCGGCGGCACGGTGCTGGTGGTCGGCGAGGACGGGAAGGCGGTGTCATTCAAGGCGAACCCGAAGGAACTCGGGGAGGTGGAGAAGTCGGACGTGGGCGAGGCGGTGTTCGCCTCCCCCGCGGCCGCCGGCGGCAAGCTGTTCATCCGCGGCGGCACCCACCTGTTCTGCGTCGGCAAGAAGTGAGCACCGTTTTCGCCGCGAGCGTGCGAGCGGAACGGCGCTCGCGGCACCTACTCCACTCCCCCCCGATGACCTGTCCCCGGCTCGCCGGCCGCTTCCCACTTCACACGTGCGCATCACCTCCCGACTGCTGCCGGTGACAGGAACCCACACCCGGGCGTGATCGCGGCCGGCGTGAGGTATGCTTCCGCATCGCCCACCGAGGACCGCCGCGTGCCCCCGCGGAAGACGCTGCTGCTGACCGAGATTTTCCCGCCCACCGTCGGCGGGTCGGGCCGACTCTTCTGGGAGGTCGTTTCCCGCCTGCCGCCGGAGCAGTTCCTGATCGCCGCCGCCGACGTGCCCGGCGCCGTCGAGTTCGACCGCACCCACGCGCACACCGTGTTCCGCCTGCCGATGGCCATCACCGACCGCGGGCTGCGGCGGCCGAGCAGCCTGAGGTACTACCTGCGGACGGCGTGGCGGGTGCGGCGGCTGGTGCGGCGGCACGGTGTCGGCCTGCTGGTGTGCGGGCGGAACCTGCCGGAGGGGTTCGTCGGCCTGCTCGCCCACCGGCTGTGCGGGGTGCCGTTCGCCTTCTTCAACCACGGCGAGGACATCGGCGTCAGCCGCACCAGCCGCGAGATGACGTGGATGACCCGGCGGGTGATGCGGCGGGCGACGGCGGCGTTGGCGAACAGCTTCAACACCCGCCGGATGCTGGTGGACGAGTGGGGCTACCCGGCGGACAAGGTGCACGTCATTCAGCCCGGCGTGGACGCGGCGAAGTTCGTCCCCGCGGCGGCGGACGAGCGGTTCCGCACCGAATCGGGTTGGGCCGGGCGGCGGGTGCTGCTGACGGTCGGGCGGTTGCAGAAGCGGAAGGGGCACGACACCGTCATCCGGGCGCTGCCGGCGGTGCGGGCGAAGGTGCCGGGCGTGCTGTACGCCGTCGTCGGTACGGGGGATGAGGAAGCCAACCTGCGGCGACTGGCGGACGAGTGCGGGGTGGCCGACGCGGTGCAGTTCCTGGGCGGGATCGGCGACGACGCGATGACCCGGTGCTACCAGCAGTGCGACCTGTTCGTACTGGCCAACCGCACCGTCGGGGCGGACATTGAGGGGTTCGGGATGGTGCTGCTGGAAGCCCAGGCGTGCGGGAAGGCGGTGGTGGCCGGCGACAGCGGTGGCACCGGCGAGACGATGAGCGTGCCCGACACCGGGCGGGTCGTGAACTGCGACGGGCCGGAGAAGCTGGCCGACGTGCTGACGGAACTGCTGAGCGACCCGGCGGAGTTGGCCGCGATGGGCCGCCGCGGGCGGGCGTGGGTGGAAGGGCGGTTCGACTGGCCGCGGGTGGCGGCACGGGCGCGGGAGGTGTTTGATGGACTCTAACGTGGCTGGCACGAGCGTGACCAACTGCCCGCTCTCGATCCGCCCTCGCATCGACCCGCCGACCGGCCGCCCCTGCACCGTCCGCCCGGCGAGCAGTTCGGCACGGGCGTCATTCACCCAGCCCATTGCGGCACCTTGTTGTAGGTCGCGGTCGAGCAGGTCCGAAGGACCGCGAGGCCCGACGGCGGACTACGCCCACATCTCTTCAATGTTGGTCGTCCCACGACAAGCGTCGGGAAATGTCTCCGCGACAATCCGCCACGCCTCACTGTTCCAACTCAGGTATCCGGCCGAAGCAGCCACGATTGGGTACTCCCCCTTCACCGCCGGAAGTCGCATGTCGAACAAGTAGAAGAACCCGCCACCGTTGAAAGCGATGGGCAACGTATTCGGCATGTACTGCGGGAGTTGGTAGGCCAGCAGCATCGCACGGACTCCACCGCTCGGGCAGAGGGCCGAAAAAAAGCCGAACTCACGCTCACCGGTTCGGCCGCACCCGCCGTCCGACCAGCGGAGCAAAGAAAGATACGAGGCAGGCAGCGGGCGGTTCGGGATCACCCACGCGGACGGGTCGAATGGACGGTAGGCCGCATACAATGGGTCAGTCGGTGGGAACGGGTTCTGCTGACTTCGGTTGATCGTCTCCACCTCTTCGCCCGTAATCGGCAAGCCTACTTCGGCAACGAACCGATCCAAGACAGTTTGTGATGCGCCGGGTTCCTTCTGTGTCGTGTCGAACACACTGTCCCAATCCATCGGTGTGGCCTCTTGATTTCGCTTGCCGTCGGGCCTCTCGTCCCCTGTGGGGACTGTTCGACCGCGACCTACACAAATGGCTCAGTGCGGCACCATGTCGGCGGCGTGGTAGCTGCTGCGGACGAACGGGCCGGCGACCACCTGCGAGAAGCCGAGCAGCCGGGCTTTCGCGGCCAGGTCGTCGAACTCGGCCGGCGGCACGAACCGGGCGATGGGGATGTGCTTCAGCGTCGGGGCGAGGTACTGGCCCATCGTCAGCACGTCGCAGTTGATCGCCCGTAGGTCGGCCAGCACGTCGAACAGCTCGTCGATCGTTTCGCCCAGGCCGAGCATCAGCCCGGCTTTGGTCACGATCTTCGGGTCACGCTTCTTCACCCGCTCCAGCAGATCCAGGCTCCGCCGGTAGTCGGCCCGCCCGCGGGCCACGCGGTACAGCCGCGGCACGGTTTCGAGGTTGTGGTTGAACACCTCGGGCTTCGCGTCGGTCACGGCGTCGATGGCGGCCCCGTCACCGAGGAAGTCGGGCGTCAGCACCTCCACCGCCGCCCCGGTCCGCGCCCGCACCGCGTGAATGCACTTCACGAAGTGGTCGGCCCCGCCGTCGGGCAGGTCGTCCCGCGTCACGGACGTGATGACCACGTGCTTCAACCCGAGCCGGGCCGACGCCTCCGCCAACCGCTCCGGCTCGTCGGCTTCCACCACGTCGGGGGTGCCCAGCTTCGGCACCGAGCAGAACCCGCACGGGCGGGTACACATGTTCCCCAGGATCATGAACGTGGCGGTGCGGCGGCTCCAGCACTCCGAGCGGTTCGGGCAGCGGGCGCTCTCGCACACCGTTTCGAGCCGCAGCTCGTCGATCACCCCACGGGTGTAGAAGTTCTCGTTGCCGGTGGGCAACGGCCGCTTCAACCACGTCGGCAGCCGCCGAGTGGTGAGGGCGTCCGGGTCGGTCGGCTTGTCAATAACGGCTAGCGTACGCATGGCGTGACAGTTGGAGGACGGAGAACGGCCGGCGGGCCGGGGCGATCGCGCGGCGTAGTCCGAAGGCGTCGCAGAGGGCGTTGAGCAACTTCTGCCGCACCGCGTGAGCAGTGATGCGGAGGGTGCTCTCGCGTTGCAGGCTGGTCATCGGCGTCGGGTCGGCGTCCACGTGAACGTGGCGGTACGGCTCCAGGTCGGGGGTCGCGTTGATGACGACGCCGAACAAGGTGACGCCATTCCGCACCGCCACCCCGACGTGGGCGAACCGCCGCCCGCGGATGCGGACGCTCAATTCCGACTCGTCCGCCTCGACCGGCAGAGGGTACGTCATTGCCACGGTCGCCACCGCCCGCACCAGCCGCCGCACGTACTCGCCGGGGGTGATGTCGAATTCGGCGATCGGCAGCACCGGGTAGCACGTCACCTGACCGGGCATGTGGAGCAGTGCCCCGCCGCCCCGCGGCACGAAGTGCAGCGGCAGGCTGTGGGCGGTCAGGTCGGCGTCGGACATCCGCACGTCCGCCCGGCTGCCCTCGCGGCCGACGGTGACGGCCGGCGGGTGGTCGCAAAACAACACGGCGGCCGAGCCGGGCGAGCCGGACACGTCGTACACCAGTCGCCGTTGGAGGGTGGTGAGTTGATCGACCGTGAGCGGCGCGGACGGGTCCACCCATTCGACGGAGTCGCCAAAGTCTGGGGTGGGGTCGGTCATGCGGCCGGTGGCGGGTGTGCGGGGAATCCGTAGGTAGTTTACCACCGACAGGCCACCGGGGCGAACCCCGACTGCCCCTCTTCGCCGCGAGCGTGCGAGCGGGCCACGGCCGGCCGCTCGCACGCTCGCGGCGAAGACCTCGCTTCCCATGCTGCGTTCCCACCGTCTGCCGCTCCTTTTGGCCGCCGTCATTACCCTGCTGAACGCGGCCAAGCCGGCGGTGGTGGACGACACCGCTTACCTGCTGTTCGCCCGGCACGTCGCGGCCGACCCGCTCCACCCCTACGCCTTCGAGTTGTTCTGGTACTGGTCTCCGGAGCCGGCGATGGAGATCCTCGCCCCGCCGGTGGTGCCGTACTGGCTGGCCGCTGGGATGAAACTGTTCGGCGAACACCTGTTCCTGCTCAAGTTGTGGATGTTCCCGTTCGCCTGGGTACTGTGCCTTTCGGTGCGGTCGCTGACGGGTCGGTTCGCCCCCGGAGTCGAAACCGCCGGCACCGTCGCCTTCTGTTTGTCGCCGGCCGTGCTGCCGCTGATGAGCACCATGCTGGACGTGCCCGCACTGGCACTCGGGGCGGCGGCGGTGGCCCTGTTCGTGAGGGGGTGCGACCCCCGCCACTGGTGGTGCGTGCTGCTCGCCGGGGTGTGTGCCGCCCTGGCCATGCAGACGAAGTACACCATGCTCACGGTGCCGTGCGTGATCGTCGGGTACGCGTTCACCCGCCTGGGCAAGCCGCGTTCGATCTGGGCGCTGATGGCGGCCCCTGTGGCGGTGGCGGTGAGCGTCGGTCTGTTCGCCGCGTGGGAGTGGTGGCTGGTTCAACAGCACGGGCAGTCGCACTTCCTGCTCCACCTGAAGGGGAACGCCGGCGGGGGGGACGGCCTGTGGGAGAAGTTGCAAGGGCGGTTCGCCTACGCCCCGTCGCTGCTCGGCCAGTTCGGCGGGCTGGCGTGCGGGGTGTCGCTGGCGGCGAGCGCCGGCGTCGGCTGGCCGCGGTGGGTGCGAATCCCCACGGCCGCCATCGTCGCCGTGCTGATCGCCCTCGTCTGCACGCTCCCGTACTCGTGGACGACCCCCTTCGGGGAGAAGTTCGACCTGGCGTTCGTCACGTTCGGCCTGTGCGGGCTGGCGGTGGTCGCCACGGCCGGGTTCGGGCTGGGGCGGGCGGTGTGGAAGCGTCTGGCCGACGCCGACACCCTGTTCCTGGTCGGCTGGGTGATCGTGGAGACGGTCGGCATGTTCGGCATGACCCCGTTCCCGGCCGCCCGGCGGGTGATCGGCGTCTGCCTGGCGGTGGCCGTGTTGTTGTTCCACCTGGCGGCGAGGTTGCGAACCGGCGAGTCGGTCGTGCCCAGATGGGTGGTCGGGTTCGCGGTCGGGTTGGGCGTGCTGGTGTGGGCGGTCGATTGCTGGGACGCCTACCCGGAGAAGGTGCTGGCGGAGAAGGCGGCGGAGGTGGCCAAGCCCGAACCGGGGCGGACGGTGTGGTTCACCGGCCACTGGGGGTTTCAGTGGTACTGCGACAAGGCCGGGATGAAGCACCTCGACCCGTGGAGCGGGAACACCCCCATGCGGAAGGGGGATTACCTGGTGACGGCCCTCCCGCCGGACGACAACTGGTTCTTCCGCCCGTGCCCGTTCACCACCACCGACAAGAAGTACGACGCGATCACCGGCAAGCGGGTGTGGCAGGACACCGACTTCTTCCCGCGGCCGGACATGAAGCTCGAACTGGTGGCCGACCGGGTGTGGCTCGACCCGCTGAGCGGCCAGACCGTTCCGAACCTGTACGGCGGGTCGGGGGCGACGATCAAGGGGCGGGATCACCCCCGCTTGCGGGTGGCGGTGTACAAGGTGCTGGCCGACTGGCCGTGACAAAGTAGTAGGCACACGCCGTGTGCCGTTCTGGATGACGGCACACGGCGTGTGCCTACTACTTTCTGCTACCGCTGACCGACCTTCGCCCGCGGGCGGCAGATGTCGAGCACGTGCCGGAGTACGTCCCGCACCGAGATCATGCCGACCGGCCTGCCGTCGTCCACCACCGGCAGGTGGCGGTAGCTGCCCACGTCCATCAGGCGGACGGCGAACGCCAGCGGGTGGTCCGGCCGCACCGTCTCCGGGTTGCGGGTCATGAATTGAAGAACCGGCAGCAGGGCGAGGGCGTCGCTGCCGGCGATCTTGGTGAGGAAGTCGCGTTCGGTGAGGATGCCCACCAGTCGGCCGTCGTCGTCCGTCACCAGCACCGCCCCGACGCCCTCGGCGGTCATCACCCGCATGGCGCGGTCCAGGTCGGCGGTGGGCGGCACGCACACCGGCGGGCGGGGGCGGAGGGAGGCGACGGTGTCGCGGAGGAGGGCCGCCTCGACCGCGTCACCCGGTTGCGGGCGGTCGAGCGCCGACAGGTCGCCGCCGCAGTGCGTGCAGGCGTCGGCCCCCATCGCGTTCGTGGTTCCGCAGGCCGGGCAGATCATCCGGTGACGAGTCCGCGGGGAGAAGTGGGCGGAGATGTTTTACGAGCCGCGACCGCGAGGGAGCGGGAATCACCCGCCCCCTCGCGGTCGCGGCTCGTTGGCTAATTCACCACGTTCCGCAGCGGCTCGCCGAGCAGCGCCCGCCGGCACTCCTCCGCCCCTTTGGTTCGCATGTCCGCAATCCCCTCTTCGGAGTAGAAGGCCGAGTGCGGGGTGAGGATCACGCGGTCGTGGCACGGGTGGTTCACATCCCGCCACGCGGCGACGAGCGGGTGATCGGCCGGCGGCGGTTCGACCGGCAGCACATCGATCCCCGCCCCGGCGAGTTGGCCGCTCTCGATGGCGGCGGGGATGGCGGTGGCGTCTACGCACGCCCCGCGGGCGGTGTTCACCAGGATCGACCCGCGGGGCATGGTGGCGATGGCGGCAGCGTCGATCAGGTTGCGTGTGCCGTCGTTCAGCGGCGTGTGAACAGTCACCACGAACGCCTGCCGGAGCAGTTCGGGCAGCGTGTTCGCCCGGCGGATGCCGAGGGCCTTGTCGTACCCGTTCGGTTTGAACGGGTCGAAGAACACCACGTCCATGCCGAACGCCTTCGCCCGCACCGCCGCGGCCGTGCCGATCCGTCCCAGCCCGACCACCCCGAACACCTTCCCCCGCAGCCGCGAGATCGGGGCCGCCGTCTTGTAACCCCACGGCCCCTCGCCGCGCTGCTGGCGGTTGTTGTGGAAGTGGTTCCCCCGCACGAGTGCGAGCATCAGCCCGATGGCGGTGTCGGCGACTTCTTCGGTGCCGTAGTCGGGCACGTTGCACACCGGGATGCCGCGGGTGCGGGCGAACGCCACGTCGATGTTGTCAAACCCGACCGCACACCGCACGATCACCCGGCAGTTCGTGAGACGTTGAATCGTCGGGGTGCGGAGGGTGGTGTTGTAGACCATCACCGTGTCGGCGTGTTCGACACGGCCGGCCAGCTTCGCCTCGTCGTTCTCGTTGAGTGCGACCACGTCGGCGATGTCGCCGAGCACGCCGAGTTCGAGGGTCGGCTCGCCGGACACGAAATCGACGATGACGGCACGGAAGCGGGGCATGGGCAGAGGTCCGGGAGTGGGGAGAAGATTTTCTAGCAGGGTGCTGAAAAAGTGGTCCTGTTCCCCCGCGGCCCCGTTGTTCTGGCAGTGGTGGGTTCAGGACCACGGTCGTTGGTGGGTGGGTGTGCCCCTCACCCCGCCGGGACCAGCTTCCTCATCCGCACCAGGTTGTACGCCGCGGCCGCCACCTCCACCATCTGCCGCAACTTCCACCGCCCCACCCACCGACTCCGCGCCAGTCCGGCTACCGTCTTCACCCAGCCGATGCCCTCCTCGATCTTCGTCCGGCACCGCTGACTCAGCGAATACCCGTCCGTGCCCAGGCGGGCCTGCATCCGTCGGCGGGCGCGGATGTCCGGGACCTGGTCCTTCTGCGGCACCGCCTTCGGGTCCCGCGGTGGCTTCACGATCGGCACGTGTGGGGTCACCTTCCGCCGCTCCAGCTTGCGAAAGAACTCGCCCGCGTCGTACCCCTTGTCCGCCCCCAGCGTCTTCGGCCGCAGCTTGTGAACCCGCTTGGCTCGGGTGAGCAGGTCCAGCGCCGCCTGCCGCTCGGCCGTCCCGTTCGCCTCCGACACGGTCACCCCGACGATCAGCCCGTGCCGGTTCTCCGCCAGCAGGTGGCCCATGTGCGACAGCTTCGCCTCCTGCCCAACGCCCTTGCGGTACAGCCGTGCCTCCGGGTCGGTGCGGCTGGCGTGCGTGTCGTTCGTCCGCTTCTGCCCGCGGAAGTCGACGTCCGGGTTCCGCGGCTGGAAGGCGTTCCCGTCCCCGCCGTCGTCCGGCTCGTCCTTCGGGCGGAAGCTCTTGGCCGCCGCGAAGCTCTCGATGAGGGTAACGTCGACCGAGAAGTGCTCGCTGCACAGGCCGCTCGTGATCGCCTGACCCACCACCGCGTCGAAGAACCCCTGGGTGAGCCGGTGGCCCTCCAGGCGGTCGCGGTTCTTGCAGAAGGTGGTGGGGTCGAACGCCTCGTCGCTCGGCTGCAGGTCGAGGAACCAGCGGAACAGCAGGTCGGTGTCGACCCGCTCGCACAACTGTCGCTCGCTGCGGAGGGAGTACAGGGCCATCAGCAGGAGGGCCTTGAGTAGCCGTTCCGGGGGCACGCTCGGCCGCCCGGTGCGACTGTACGCCCCCTCGAACCGGGGGCCCATCGCCGCCAGGATGACGTCCACCCGCCGCTTCACGTCCCGCAGCGGGTGGTCGGGCCGGATGCGGTCCTCGACCGAGAACACGTGGAACAGGGGCGACTGCTCATCCACTCGGCCACGCATGACAGATCTCCGGGATTCCGGAGAGTGTAGCGCCCGACGCCAACCACGACGCCGTTTTTCAGCACCCTGCTAGGGGCGGAAAACCGGCGGACAGGCGCAACCGCTTGCCATGTGGACGTTTGTACGCAATTCCCCGGGGTGGGGGATGTGTGGCACTCTTGGCGCTCTTGGCACTCTTGATCTAGTTTGAGCGTGCCGACGGGAGGAGACATTCTGCCGACGAGCGGATCGCCCATCGCCCTATGCCCGCCCCCGCCGGGTGCTAAACTACTCTGTTACTGTACCCCCGAGCGCCGACCCCAATGCCGACGCCGACGACGAACATTCGCAACTTTTGCATCATCGCCCACATCGACCACGGCAAGAGCACACTGGCCGACCAGTTCCTGCTCAAGACCGGGGCGGTGAGCGAGCGGGACATCAAAGCGCAGACGCTCGACAGCATGGACCTGGAGCGGTCGCGGGGCATCACCATCCGCATGC
>CAYMHO010000182.1:0-13908 GCA_964390195.1 uncultured Fimbriiglobus sp.
CCACACCGTATCCCCGCTCCAGCCGAGGTTGCGGAAGGTGACGTTCTTGTCCTTGTTCTTCAGTGTCAGGGCGAGTTCCCAGTACCCGTACTTCTGCTCCCGCTCGATGAGCGTGCCGCCGAGGAACACGACGCGATCCCCGTCGGCGAACTCGAACGGGTTCTTGGGCGGATCGGCGGCGGGGGACAACATCGCCGCGAGCAGAGCAGACGCGAGCATGAGAGGTGCTCCGGAGGTCGGTAGGGAGAGTGTATCAGGCGGGAACCAGGCGCGGGTGTTGGGGATAGGGCGCCAGGATGATCATCTTGATCATGTTGAGAACGACGGACCACAACCGCGAGCAATTTCCCGGTAAGGCCACTCCGCCCGTCGGGTACTATCGTTGATCGTGACGTCCCACGCTGCCGGGCCGCCGATGTCGAACGCCGTTTGCACCATCTCCTACCGCCGCTCCCGGTTCAGCACCAAGCTGCCGTCCGACCGCCTTTACACCCCCGGCCACTTCTGGCTGCGGGAAATCGAACCCGGCTTGTGGCGGGTGGGCATTACCCGATTCGCCCAGCGGATGCTCGGAGATTTGGTCGAATACGGGTTCGAGGTGAAGGAGAACCAGGCGTTCGAGTTGGGGGACATCGTCGGCTGGATCGAGGCGTTCAAGGCGACGTCGGACATCTACAGCCCGGCCGACGGGCAGTTCGTGCGGGGCAACCCGACTTTGGAAATCGACCCGCGCCGGTTCGATATCGACCCGTACAACGAAGGCTGGCTGTTCGAGGTGCGTGGTACGCCCGACCCGCGGGCGGTGGACGCCGCCGGGTACACCAAGATGCTGGACCTGGCGATCGACCGCATCCAGGGTAAGGAGGCGATGATGGACGCGCCGCCGACCGACGAGGTGGGGGAGTGAGGGTGGAGACCTCACCCCCGGCCCCCTCTCCGCTCGGAGAGGGGGTGTTCAAGGGGGAAGGTGAAAGTGGCTCGGTGAACACTCAAGAGCCCACACAGGTTGAACACTCCTCTCCACTGGGAGAGGGGATGGGGGTGAGGTCTCAGAAATGTCCAAAGCTCGCTACATCATGGTCGGCGGGTTCCTCGGGGCGGGGAAGACGACGGCGTTGCTTCGCCTGGGCGAGCGGTTCCGCGAGCAGGGGTTGCGGGTCGGCCTGATTACGAACGATCAGTCGGTCGGGCTGGTAGACACGGCCATGCTTGCCAATCACGACTTCCCGGTCGAGGAGATCACCGGCGGCTGCTTCTGCTGCCGGTTCAACAGTTTGACCGAAGCGGCGGAGAAGCTGAGCGCGGACGACCGGCCGGACGTGTTCCTGGCCGAGCCGGTCGGCAGTTGTACCGACCTGGTGGCGACGGTAGCGTACCCGCTGCGGCGGATCTACGGCGAGCGGTTCAGCATCGCCCCGTACAGCGTGCTGGTCGATCCGGTGCGGGCCGAGCGGATTCTCGGGCTGGCGAGCGGGAAGTCCTTCTCCCCGAAGGTGGTGTACATCTACCGCAAGCAGCTCGAAGAAGCCGACGTGATCGTGGTGAACAAAGTGGACACTCTTGATGAGGAACGGGTGAGACGCCTGACGGAAGCGTTGCGGGGTGAATTCCCACAGGCGAAGATCGTCTGCACCAGTGCCCGGCGCGGAGACGGGATCGCCGAGTGGGCCGGGCTGATCGACGCCGGCGAACAGGGCACCCGCCCGGCGATGGACGTGGATTACGACACCTACGCCGACGGCGAGGCGCTGCTCGGGTGGGTGAACGTGACCGCCAGCGTGAGCGGTCCGGGGCTGTTCGACGGGAACGCGTTCGTGGGCAAACTGATGTCCGAACTGCACGCCGAACTGAGCGGGCACGGGGTTGAAGTCGCCCACCTGAAAACGACGCTCTCCCCGTTCGAGGGGAACGACCTGGCGGTGATGAACCTGACCCGCTCCGACGGAAAAGCGGAAGCGTCGCACGATTTGCAGGACGACATCGAGTCGGGCGAACTACTCATCAACCTGCGGGCGGAAGCCGACCCGGACGTCCTGCGGGCGATCACGGAAAAGGTGCTGACCGCGACCGCGACCGGACTGGGGCTGGAAAGCGACATCGAACACGCTGAGGCGTTCCGGCCCGGAAGGCCGGTGCCGACGCACCGCGACACCAACGGTTAGCCGCGAGCCAACGGCGAGCGCGAAACATGAAGCCTTTGCGAGTGCTGTACTGCCACTGCACCTACGCCAACGTCGTGCCGAAGGCGACGAAGGAGGAGGTGCTGAAGCGGCTGACCGAATCGGACATCCCGTTCGACGCCGTGCCCGACCTGTGCGAGATGAGCGCGAAACGCGACCCGTGCCTGGCGGAACTGGCCGTTGACGGCGACCTGAGAATCGCGGCGTGCTACCCGCGGGCGGTCAAGTGGCTGTTTCACGCGGTGGGGGTGAAGTTGCCCGACACCGCCGAAGTGCTGAACATGCGAACCGACACCGCCGACGCGATCGTCTCCAAACTCCTGGAACCGCCGGCTACAGCATGAGTATTCCCCTTCCGCTACCGCTCTCCGCCCCGCCGCCGGCGTCCGCCGCCGCGTTCCGCGTGGCCGTGTACGAGGGCACTGGGGCGAACCCGTTCCCGCCCGGTGAGCGGACGGCCCTGGTGATGGCGTTGCTGACGAAGGGGCTGTCGGTGAGCGTCATCCGCCCGGGCGGGTCGGCCGGCAACCTCGTCGCCGGTTCGCTGCTGGTGTTCGGCCACTTCACCGACGAACAGCCCGACCACGCCGCCACTGACAACGGGGTGGCAGTCTACTTCCGGAGCGTCGCCGGGAAGACGGCCGCCGAAGCGGTGGAACTGGCGGTTGCGGTGCGGGCCGCGGCGAACATCCCGGAGCCGGCCAAGTGGAAGCCGTGGTTCCCGGTCATCGACTACGACCGCTGCACCAACTGCATGCAGTGCCTGTCGTTCTGCCTGTTCGACGTGTACGGGGTGAACGAGGGCAAGATCCAGGTCCAGAACAACAACAAGTGCAAGACCGACTGCCCGGCCTGCTCGCGGGTGTGCCCGGAAGTCGCCATCCTGTTCCCGAAGTACCGGCACGGGCCGATCAACGGCGACGTGGTGAGCGCCGACGACGTCCGCCGTGAGAGCATGAAGGTCGATATCTCCTCGCTCCTTGGCGGGGACATCTACGCCGCCCTGCGAGACCGGAACGCCAAGTTCAAGAGCCGGTTCAGCAAGGAACGCGACTCGGACAAGGCACTCGAAGAACGCCAGAAGTGCCTCGTGAAACTCGGCGAGAAACTGGACATTCCGGCGGAGGTGTTCGCCAACCTGCCCAGTCCGGACGAGATTCAGCGGAAGGCGGCGGAAGCGAACGCGAAGGCACAAGCGGCACTCGCGGCGAACGCAGCGGAGACCCCATGATCGTCAGTTTCGCCAGACGGATGCTCACCGAGGTGGACCCCCGCCTCCTGTTCAAGCTCGGGTTCAACTTCGGCTTGAAGGGTATGGTGTCGGTCGAGCGGTTCAAGAGCCGCTTGAAGAAGGGCATCCACTTCCCGCCGTTCCTGTTCATCAGCGTCATCAACAGTTGCAACCTGCGGTGCCAGGGCTGCTGGGTGGACGTGGCGGCCAAGCAGAACATCATCGACAAGGACACGCTCAACCGGGTGATCCGCGACGCCAAGCGGAAGGGGAACAGCTACTTCGGCATCCTCGGCGGCGAGCCGTTCATGCACCCGCACATTCTGGACGTGTTCGACGCACATCCGGATTGCTACTTCCAGGTGTTCACCAACGGGCAACTGATTACGGACAAGGTGGCCAAGCGGTTGAACAAGGCCGGCAACGTCACCCCGCTGATCAGTATCGAAGGCGGGGCGGAGGTGTCGGACCAGCGCCGCGGGCGGAGTGACGTCCTCAACCGCACGCTCGCCGGGCTGGAGAACTGCCGCAAGAACGGGCTGGTGATCGGCGTGGCCAGCAGCATCTGCCGCACGAACATCGACCTGGTGAGCGAGGAGTGGCTGAAGAAGCTGATTTCAATGGGCGTTCATTACGCCTGGTTCCACACCTACCGCGCCGTCGGCCCCGACCCGAACGCCGATCTGGCACTCACCCCGGAACAGGTGCTACACGTCCGCCGGTTCGGGGTGCAGATGCGGGCCAAGTTGCCCATCGCCATCGTGGACCCGTACTGGGACGACCAGGGACAGGCCCTTTGTCCGATGGCGACCGGTGTAAGCCACCACATCGGCCCGTGGGGCGACGTGGAGCCGTGCCCGATCATCCAGTTCGCCACCGAGAACATCAACACCTCGAAGAAGAACATCTACGACCTGCTCACGCAGTCGGCGTTCCTGAAGGAGTTCCGCGAGGAGAGTGCGAAAGTGACCCGCGGGTGCATCGTGCTGGAGAAGCCGCAGTTGATCAAAGAGTTGGTCATCAAGCACGGTGCGAAGGACACAACCGCCCGCAAGAGCGCGATGGCCGAAGTGGAGAAGATGACCCCGCGGAACAGCCAGAGCAACCCAGGCAACGAAATCCCCGAAGAGCACTGGGCCTACCGCTTCGCCAAGAAGCACTGGTTCTTCGGGTTTGGCGCTTACACCTGAGCAATGCGTTGTTGGAGTTCACGCTTCAGCGTGATTCTTCCGACAGGTCCGTCACGCTGAAGCGTGAACTCCAACAAGCCACCTGGATCGAACAATGCAACTGCCGCTGCTCACCCTGCCCCGTGCGGTCCCGATGGTGAAGGACCGGCCGCCGCAGGATTCGGTACCGCAAACGAAAGAACAGCGGGAGTTGGTCCGCACCCTCGCCCAGCGTTACGTCGCCCGCGAGAAGGTGGTCATCCCCCTTTCGCTCGCCGAGTTGCAGAAGCACGCCAACAAACTCGTGGCGATGGCCGGGCTGGACGCGAAGTACACGAACTACGTCGGCGTGGTGCTGAACGGCGAGGCCAACCGCGAAGCGCTCGCGAGTGTGCCCTACGAGCGGCGGTTGCTCCTGCTGCCCAAGTGCCTGCGGGTGGAGGACCGCTGCCCCGCTCCGTTCGACGAGTTCGGCCTGCTGTGCAAGCAGTGCGGCCTCTGCACCATCCAGGATTTGCAGAACGAGGCCGAGAAGCTCGGCTACGCGGTGCTGACGGCCGAAGGGTCGGCCCTGGTGATGGCCATCATTTCGACCGGCAAGATCGACGCGATTCTGGGTGTGTCGTGCCTCTCGGTGCTGGAGCGTGCGTTCCCGTACATGGAGTCGGCCGCCATCCCCGGCGTGGCCATCCCGCTGCTGAACGACGACTGCAAGGACACCGGCGTCGATGTCGAGTGGGTGTGGGAGTACATTCACCTGAGCAGCGACGACCGCACCTACCGCATGGACCTAGACGCCGTGCGGCAGGAAGTGGACGAGTGGTTCACCGAGGAGTCGCTGACCGAACTGATGGGGCCGGGGGAGTCGGAGACGGAGAAAATCGGCCGGGCGTGGCTGGCCAAATCGGGCAAGCGGTGGCGGCCGTTCCTGGCGGCGTGCGCGTGGAAGGCGCTGCAGGACGACCAGGACGTGCCGTTCCCCACCGACCTGAAGAAGCTGGCCGTGGCCGTCGAGTGCTTCCACAAAGCAAGCCTGATTCACGACGACATTGAAGACGGCGACGACCTCCGGTACGGCGAAGCGACCGTCCACGCCGAACACGGGGTGCCCGTGGCGCTGAACGTCGGCGACCTGTTGCTGGGTGAAGGCTACCGGCTGATCGCCGTGACCGAAGCCCCACCCGCCGTGCGTGCCCTGATGGTGAAGATCGCCGCCGAAGGGCACCGGGCGCTGTGCCTCGGCCAAGGGGCCGAACTGACGTGGACGAACAACCCGCGGCCGCTCAAGCCGGAAGAAGTCGCCGAGATCCACCGCCGCAAGACGGCCCCGGCCTTTGAAGTCGCGTTGCGCCTCGGGGCGGCATTCGCCGGTGCCGACGCCGGGCTGCACAAGACGCTCACCGAGTACAGCGAAGCGCTTGGCATCGCCTACCAAATCCGCGACGACATCGACGACCTGACCAACGGCGACGGGGACGACATCACCGCCGCCCGCCCCGCCTTCCCGCTCGCCGTGGCCTACGAACGGGCGAAGGGCCCGGACCACGAATTACTCGAAGGCGTGTGGCGGCGGGCCGCCGGGTTCAGCGCGGTCGAGGCGAAAGAGGTGGTGGACCGGCTGGGTGCCACCGAGCGGTCGCGGCAGATGATGGAGTCGTACAAAGAGCAGGCCGTGCGGACGCTCGAAGCCGTGGACAACCCGAGCCTGAAGGGGTTGCTGCGGCGGGTGGTGAGCAAGATCTTCGGCGTCGAGGTGAAGGGGTGGTGCAGTGAGTTCGAGGCTCGAAATGCTGCAGGTGGCGCGGCTGTCGCCGAAGCTGTTGGGTGACAGCGCCGACTTGGTCCGCGACTACCTGCGGAGTCAACTCACCCCCGCCGGCGGGTTCGCCGACCGGGCGGGGAATCCTGATCTGTATTATACCGTGTTCGGCCTGGAGGGGCTGTTCGCCCTCCGGGCCGATCTGCCCATCCCGCAGGTGTTGGGCTACCTGAAGAGTCAGGGGGCCGGCGAGCAGTTGGATTTCGTTCACCTCAGTTGTCTCTGCCGCTGCTGGGCAGGCATGCCGAAGGACGAACACAAGCACATCCCCGCCGAAGCTATCCTGAGCAAAGTCGAATCGTTCCGCTCCGCCGACGGCGGGTACGCCCAGGAGCCGGGCGAAGCCGACGGCACCATCTACGGCTGCTTCCTCGCGCTCGGGGCCTATCAGGATTTGGGCCGCGACCTGCCGGACGTGCCCGGCGTGTTGAACTGCGTGAACCGTCTGCGGGCCGACGACGGGGGGTACGCGAACCAGCTCGATGTGCCGCTCGGCCTCACCCCGTCCACCGCCGCCGCCGTGACTCTGCTGCGGCAGTACCATCAGCCGATCCCGGACGGCACCGGAGAATGGCTGTTGTCGCGGCACGCCAAAGACGGGGGCTTCTTCGCCACCCCGCTCGCCCCGATGCCGGACTTGCTGTCCACCGCCACCGCACTTCACGCCCTCGCCGGGTTGCACGTGAACCTGGACCCCATCCGCGAGCCGTGCCTCGACTTCATCGACACCCTGTGGACCAGCCAGGGCGGGTTCCACGGGACGTGGAGCGATGACACGCTCGACGTGGAGTACACGTACTACGGCCTGCTGGCGCTGGGGCACCTGTCGGTGTAGGGGTACCTCTCGTGGGTGCCCGACCACCAGGGCACCCACGAGGGGTGCCCCTACATGACGGCCCCGTTCTGCCTATCATCCCCTTCATCGCCCGCCCTTTTTTCCTTCACGGAGTGCTGCCCCCGATGAGGAAGTTCACACTCGCCCTGTTCGCGGTCGCCGCGATCGGGCTGCCGGCCGTCGCCGGCGACGACGTGCGACTGCTGTCGTCGCCCGCCATCGGACCGGACAAGATCGCGTTCGTGTACGGCGAAGACCTGTGGGTCGCCGACCGCGACGGCAAGAACCCGAAGCGGCTGACCACCGACCTGGGCGTCGAATCGAACCCGGCGTTCAGCAAGGACGGCAAGCTGATCGCGTTCAGCGCCGCCTACGACGGGAACACCGACATCTACACCATCCCGGTGGAGGGCGGCACCCCCAACCGCCTGACCCACCACCCGGCGGCGGACGTGTGCCGAGGGTTCACCCCGGACGGCAAGATCCTGTTCATGTCCGCCCGCACGGTGTTCAGCAACCGCCACGCGCAACTGTGGACGGTGGACGTGAAGGGCGGGATGCCCGAGCAACTGCCCATCCCGTGGGGGTTCGAGGCCAGCTTCAGCCCGGACGGCAAGTACATCGCCTACACCCCGGTGCGGGACGCCACCGCCCAGTGGAAGAACTACCGCGGGGGCACCAACGGCCGCATATGGATTATGGACACGAAGACCTACGACGTGGTCGAGATCCCGCAACCCGACGGGCGGTGCAACGACCACGACCCGAACTGGGTGGGCGACACCATCTACTTCCGTTCCGACCGCGGTGGCGAGTACAACGTGCACTCGTTCAAGCCGAACGGGAAGAAGCCGGTGGTGGCCGACGTGAAGGCCGTCACCGAGTTCAAAGACTTCCCGGTGCTGGACATCGCCAACGACGGCAAGGACACGCTCGTCTTCGAGCAGGCCGGGTGGCTGCACGTGGGCAAGATCGGCCAGACCCCGGACCGACTGAAAATCAGCATCAACACCGACTCGCCGGAGGCCCGCGCCCGGTTCGTGAAAGGGAACAAGTACGTCCGCGACGCCGGCGTGTCGCCGAGCGGGGCGCGGGTGGCGGTCGAGTTCCGCGGCGAGATCGTGACCGTCCCGGCCGAGAAGGGCGACCCGCGGAACCTGACGAACTCCCCCGGCGTCCACGAGCGGAGCCCGGCGTGGAGCCCGGACGGGAAGACGATCGCGTACTTCAGCGACGCGGGCGGGGAGTACCAGCTGGTGCTGGCCCCGCAGACGGGCAAGGGTGAGGCGAAGAAGGTGAAGCTGGGCGGCAGCGGGTTCTACTACACCCTGGTCTGGAGCCGCGACAGCAAGAAGATTCTGATCGGCGACAACTCGCAGACCATCTACTGGATGGACGTGGCCACCGAGAAGATCACCAAGATCGTCACCAACATGGAAGGGCGGTTCGGCGGGTTCAAGACGTCCAGTTGGAGCCCGGACAACAACTGGATCACCTACGCGATGGAGACGCCGGCCAAGATCAGCCGGGTGTTCGTGTACAGCCTGGAGCAGAACAAGTCGTTCCCGGTGACGGACGGGAAGAGCGAGGCGACCGAGCCGGCGTTCGACGCCGGCGGCAAGTACCTGTACTTCCTGTCGTCCGACAGCACCGGCATGAGCAAGCACGGGTTCAGCCAGAGCGCGTCCGAAACCCGCCAGCCGCGGTTCGGCCTGTACATGGCCATCCTGAAGAAGGACACCCCCTCGCCGTTCCTGAAGGAGAGCGACGAGGAGAAGGGGCCGCAAGCCACCTCGCCGTTCCCCGGCCGGCCGGTGCCGCCGTCCGACCCGCGGGAGAAGCCGACCGACCCCGGCAAGAAGGACGAGCCGAAGAAGGACGAGCCGAAGAAGGGCGGCGTGGACGACGAGAAGAAGCCGGACGAGCCGAAGGATCCGAAGAAGGCCGCCGACCCGAAGGAGGAGCCGAAGGTCGAGCCGAAGCCGGCGCCGAAGTTCAGCATCGACTTCGACGGTGTCGACCAGCGGATCATCGCCTGCCCGGTGCCGAGCGGCAACTACTACAACCTGCAAGCCGGGGCGGCGAACGCGGTGTTCATGCTCGGCCGGGCGGATGCCCCCGAGGGCGGCCGCGGCGGGCCGGGCGGCGGTGGCGGCAGTTCGCTGGTCAAGTTCGACGTGTCTACCCGCAAGGTGTCGCCGGTGCAGTCGGGCGTGTCGGCGTACGAACTCACCCCGGACGGCACGAAGATGCTGTACAGTTCGGGTGGCGAGTGGTACGTCGGCAGCACCTCCGGCGGCGGTGGCGGCCTGCCCCCCGGCCTGAGCGTCCCCGGTGCAGCGACCGGCGGCGGTGGCGGCGGGAAGAAGCTGAACCTGGACGCCGTCGAGGTGCGGGTCGACCCCCGGGTGGAGTGGAAGCAGATCTTCGAGGAGGCGTGGCGGATCAACCGCGACTTCTTCTACGACCCGAACATGCACGGGGCCGACTGGCCGGCGATGAAGAAGAAGTACGAGCCGTTCCTGGAGCACGTGCACAACGGCGGCGACCTGTACAAGGTGATCCGCTGGATGCTCAGCGAGTTGGCCGTCGGGCACAGCTACACCACCCCAGGCGAGCGGGTGAACGAGAAGAAGGCGGTCGGCGGCGGGCTGCTCGGGGCCGACTACGGGGTGAAGGACGGGCGGTACTTCTTCAAGAAGATCTACAGCGGGCTGAACTACACCGAGAGCCTCCGGAGTCCGCTCACGGCCCCCGGCGTGAACGTGAAGGAGGGCGAGTTCCTTCTGGCCGTGAAGGGCGTGGACCTGAAGGCCGGCATGGAGATCTACAGCCTGTTCGAGAACACCGCCGGCAAGACCATCGAGCTGACCGTCGGGCCGACGGCCGACGGCAAGGGCAGCCGGGTGGTGACGGTCGAACCGCTGGCGAACGAGCTGGCCCTGCGGAACCGCGAGTGGATCGAGGGGAACCTGCGGAAGGTGGAGAAGGCGACCGACGGGAAGGTGGGCTACGTGTACGTCCCGGACACCGCCGGCCAGGGGGTGGCGTACTTCAAGCGGTACTTCTACCCGCAGGTGGACAAGGACGCCCTCATCATCGACGAGCGGTTCAACAGCGGCGGGCAGATCGCCGACTACTACATCGAAGCCCTCACCCGCCCGTTCGCCAGCTACTGGGCGCCGCGGTACGGCACCGAGTGGCGGTCGCCCAGCGCGGCCGTGTTCGGGCCGAAGGTGATGATTGCCGACGAGGGCGCCGGCAGCGGCGGCGACATGCTGCCCTACATGTTCAAGAAGTTCAAGGTCGGGCCGGTGGTGGGTAAGCGGACCTGGGGCGGGCTGGTCGGCATCAGCGGCTACCCGACGCTGATGGACGGCGGCACCGTGACCGCGCCGAGCTTCGCCATCTGGGACCCGGAGAAGGGGTTCATCGTGGAGAACGAAGGGGTCGCCCCGGACTATGACGTGGAGATGCTGCCCAAGCTGGTGAACGCCGGCAAGGACCCGCAACTGGAGAAGGCGATCGAGTTGGCGGTAGACGCACTGAAGAAGAACCCGAAGCCGGAGCACAAGCGGCCGGAGTACCCGAAGCGGGCCATGCCGGCTGACGGCAAGCCGAACGGGAAGTGATGTCGGCGAGCCGGACGGCGTGAGTCGCCGGTTCGCCCTACCGCAAGCCCCGCCGGGAGCACCACACCCAATGGTGTCCCGGCGGGGCTTGCGTCTTTTCACACGGCTGAAGCAGACCTGGAAACGTGATACGATGCACCGGCCGCCCGAGTCGCCCGTATGCCACCCCCGCCCGCCCCGCGCCCCGAAGACCCGCCCGAGTGGGTGGCCGCCGCCGTGCGGTTCACCTTCGGGACCATCTTCGGGGCGGTGGTGGGTGCGACCGCGTTCTTCATCATCGACTGGAAATTCTGGTACTGGAGCGTGACGGTGATGGCGGCGGCGGCGGTGGTGTGCGGCATCCTGGCGGCGAAGTACGGCGACGGATTCTGGGAACGTCTGCGAGGTTGGTGGTGGTGGTGAACCGACATCTCGCCTCGACGCCACCTGAGGCGGACGTTATCCCACCGCCATGCGGTGGCTCCCGTTCGTGCCGATCCTCGTCCTCCTCGCCGGCTGCGTCAGCAGCACCGGGGGGGTGTACGTCACCCCGTCCGAGTCGGAACTGCGGTTGCCCATCCGCGATAAGATCGCCGGGTTCGTCAGCAAGTCGCTCGACCGCGACGGGTGGACGGGCACGGTGGTGAACGCCGAGACGACGGGCGTCCTCGCCTCGCAGGTGAGTGAGGGGTGGTTCGAAGACCGGGTGGTGATCGACGTGACCGCCCGCACCTCGGGCGGGGAGCCGTACCTCATCCCCGCGTCGGATTACTCCGGCGTGCTCACCGCCGTCCGCAAGAAGTTGGTGACGTTCGTCGAGGCGCAAGGTGGGGTGGCGGTGGACTGGTGGACGACGGAAGCCTACGGCGAGCGGACGCTGGTGTTCCTGTACCGACACGGCGAGTCGAAGGGCACCGTACGGGTGCGGGTGCGACCGCGGGCCGAGGACCGCCCGGAGGAGAAAGTCACCCGGTTCGAGATGACCCTGCGGGAGCAGTAGGCGGGTTTGCTATTTCTCCAGCAACTCGGCGTTGTCGATCCAGGCGACGAAGTACGGCCGTTCGCGGTCGCGGCGTTTCATCACCACCAGGAACGGCCGATCGCAGTGGTAGTGCATCGGGATTGGTTTAACCAGGATTCCGGCCTCCGACTTCAATTCCGCCCCACTCCGGTTCAACCGGAACTGTGTCATCTGAAACGCCGCGGCGATCGGGTCCGCTTCCAGTTCGCGGAAATGGTGGGTAACGCGGAAGCCGATGCTCGGCACCAGCACGGTGTCGTTGTCCATCAGGCCCTTCACGGACCCTGCGGCGCGCTTGCGGTTCGCCATCCTCTCGTTCAGGTCGGCCAGTTGTTCGGCCAGGGTCGGTTTTCGCTCGAGCACCGCCACGATGATCTGGTCTCGGCTGTCGTTCGCGTTCAGGTCGAGGGCGAACGCCGTCGTCTGCCACGGGCGGCCTGTCTCCCCGGACTGGAAAAGCACGGCGACCTGGCTCCTGAGGTTCGGCACGTCCCCGCCCCGAAACGCCTCCTGCGAGCGGATGCCGAACGTCCGCACTTTGTGCGGCGTGCCGTCGGACGCGGTGAACGTCTGCGGTTCGTCGTACTCGAAGTACGGGTACTTGAAATTGGATGACACTTCCAAGTGGCAGAAGGCGACCAGCCCGCCGGGTGGCACGTCAAACTCCGGCACAGACCGACCCGGAAAACGTTCGGTCATGCCCGCCCGGATGCGCTCGCGGATGCCATCCTCGGCGACCCCCGCGTCAGCGAACACCGCCCCCGACGGCAAGTCGCTCTCGGCGGACGAATCAGCGTTCAGCCGATCGGCCGCGGGCGGGTTGCCGGCGAGTGCGACCGGCCCGTGCGTGACGTTCTTCTGGAGTTGCTTCCAGGCCAGGGCGAACGACGAACACCAGACAACGTTCTTTCCCGGCTCGGTCGGCGTGTCGAGGGTGGGGACGATCTGGGTGGACTTCAGTTGGTCGGAGGCGCCGTTGAAGGCGAAGCTGCCGGTGTCGAGCGGCGGCGGGCCGGCCGACTGGTTCCGCAGCCAGACGACCCCGGCGATGACCCCGATCACCAGCAGGGTAGGGCCCACCCACAGCAGCAGGCGACGCATGGTGACGACTCAGGGGAGGAGGTCGGCGACGGGGATGCTGGCGACGGTCGTGCCGTCGAGGACAAGCGGGACGGACTGACCGTGGGCGTGGTCGGTGCGGGTGCGGTAAGCGGGCGGGTCGGCGGTCGGGTCCGGGGAGGTGTACACCTCGACACGCTCATCGATCAGGTTCACGATCCAGTAGACCGGGATGCCGGCACCGGCGTACTCGGCCATCTTGAACCGCCGGTCGAAGGCGAGCGTGGAGTCCGACACTTCGATGACGATACCGAAATCTGTCCCGGTCGGTTTCCGGGTGTCGTAGGTGCGTCGGCCGCCTCGCACCACCGCCCCATCTGGCTCAGGCTCGCCGTTCGCCAGGGTGATCGGCAGTTGGCTCCTCGCCTGCCACCCGACCGGGACATTCCGGAACAGGTCTTCCGCGAGACGCATGACCGTGGAAGCATGCGGATCGTTCTGGGGCATCTTGTTCACCAGATAGCCGTCGATCAGTTCGACCCGGTCCTCGGTGGTGAGCACTCCGATACGGATTAGTTCGTGATACTCGGCGACGGTGAAACGGCGGAACGTTGCCATCTGGGCCAGTGCTGTCTGGATCGGCGGGGGGCCGGGGGGCGCTGACGACGGACTCATGGCTTCACCTCCGCCACCGTGATACCACACCGCCGCGCAAAAAGGAACCGCGGGGGTTCGCCCCGCGGTTCCAGTATCCGCTCCCTCGCGGTCGCAGCTCGTCAGACCTCACTTGTCCCGCTTGCCGGCCCCGCCGAGGGCGGCCTGGGCGGCGGCGAGGCGGGCGATGGGCACGCGGAACGGCGAGCAGCTCACGTAGTCCAGGCCGATCTCGTGGCAGAACACCACGCTGTCCGGGTCGCCGCCGTGCTCCCCGCAGATGCCCACCTTCAGGTGCTGGCCGTGCTTCGCCTTGCGGCTGTCACGCC
>CAYMHO010000183.1:0-13858 GCA_964390195.1 uncultured Fimbriiglobus sp.
TCGTCTTCATCGGGCTGGCAGGCGAGTGCCTGGAGGCGATCACCTTCGACCGCACGCAGAAGGCGCTCGGCAAGCTGAGCGAGCTGTTCCCGCAACGGTGTTGGGTGCTGCGCGATGGCGTCGAAACGCGGGTGCTGACGGCGGAAGTGGTGGTCGGCGACAGGGTGGTCGTCAAACCGGGTGGCAGAATTCCGGTGGACGGCGTGGTGACGGACGGCCGCTCGGCGGTGGACACGAGTGCCCTTACCGGCGAGAGCGTGCCCGTCGAGAAAGCCCCCGGTGACACGGTGCTGGCCGGGTGCGTGGTGCAGAACGGATCGCTGACGGTGGACACGAAGCGGGTGAGCAGCGAGACGGTCGCCGGGCGGGTGATCGACCTGACCGGCCGGGCGCTGAGGGAGAAGTCGGCCGGCGAACGACTGGCCGACAAACTCGCCCGCTACTTCCTGCCGGTCGTGCTCGGGCTGGCCCTGCTCGCGTTCGTGGTGAACGTCGGCATCGCCCTCTCTGGCAGCACCGAGGCGAAGAAAATCAGCCTCGCCGCCGCCAGTCGCATGGCCCTCTACCCCACGCTCGCGGTGCTGGTGGTGGCCTGCCCGTGCCCGCTGGTGCTGGCCACGCCCGCCGCGGTCATCGCGGCGTTGGGGCGGTTGGCCGGCACCGGCGTGCTGGTGAAGAGCGGGGCGGCCCTGGAACGACTGGCCGGCGTCACCGCGTTCGCCTTCGACAAGACGGGAACACTCACCGAGGGCAAACTCGTACTCGGCGACGTACTACCCCTCACCGGCACTTCCGATGAGTTGCTCCGCACCGCCGCCATCGCGGAAGCGAGAAGCGAACACCCGATCGCCCGCGTCGTCACCGCCGCCGTCACGCCCCCGCTACCTGATGTGACCGAATTCGCGTCGACCCCCGGCGGTGGGGTGCGGGCGGTGGCGGACGGGAACGTCATCCTGGTCGGCAACCGCCGGCTGATGACTGACAGCGGGGTGTCAGTGCCCGACGCGGCCGACGCGCTGCTGACCCAACTCGACCAGACAGGCCAAACGTCGCTGCTGGTCGCCCGCAACGGCCAACTGCTGGGAGCCGTCGGCGCCCGCGACCGCCTCCGCCCCGAGGCCGCCGGCGTACTGAGCGAACTCCAATCGCTCGGCGTCGGCCGGCTGTCACTGCTCACCGGCGACCGGGCGAGCGTGGCGAACGCGGTCGCTTCTTCACTCCCACTCACCGACACACGGGCGGAGCTACTCCCCGCCGACAAGGCCGGGGCGGTCAACGCGGCGACCGCGTTCGTCGGCGACGGCGTGAACGACGCCCCGGCCCTCGCCACCGCCGCCGTCGGAATCGCCATCGGCAGCGGCACCGACGTCGCCGCCGCCGCCGGTGATGTGGTGATGATGGGCGACCCGCTCCGCCCGCTGCCGCTGCTCCTGCGGCTGTCCCGCGAGATGGTGCGGGTGATCCGCCAGAACGTCATCTGGTTCGGGTTCGGGGTGAACGGAGTCGGCGTGCTATTCACCGGCTTCCTGTGGCCGCTGTTCGCCAAAGCCGACTGGCTTGACAAGGCCCCGCTCGCCGGCGTCATCTACCACCAACTCGGGTCGCTGCTGGTGCTGGCGAACTCGATGCGGCTGCTGGCGTTCGAGCGGACCGGCGGGAACACCTGGGTCGGGCGGGTGCGGACCCGCCTCGGGCGGTTCGACCGCTGGGTGAACACCGTTCACGCCCACGACCTGTTCCACTGGCTGGCGAAGCGGTGGAAGGTGCTCGGCCTGAGTGCCCTGGTTGTTGCTCTCGTCGCCTGGTTGCTGTCCGGGTTCACCGCGATCGCCGCCGACGAGGTGGGCGTGTGCCAGCGGTTCGGGGCTGTCGAACCACTCCTGTCGCCGGGCCTGCACTACCGCCTGCCGTGGCCGATCGACAAAGTGACCCGCGTGAAGCCGGCCGAGGTGAAGACGGTCGAAGTCGGCTTCCGGCTGGTGGACCCCGAGCAGGCGAAGCGACTGGAACAAGCGAAGGCCGAACAGCAACGGTTGCGGCGGCCGGGCGACGGCTCGCTCAGTTGGGCCAGTTCGCACGCCGAGGGCGGCAGCCGATTGACGGACGAGTCGCTGCTGCTCACCGGGGACAAGAACCTGGTCGAGGTGCTGGCGACGGTGCGGTACACCGTCGCCGACCCGAAGGCGTATGTGCTCGGCACGCAAGACGTGTCCCCCGTCCTGCGGTCGGCCACCCTGTCGGTGCTGCGGGAGTTGGCCGCCTCGCGGTCGTTCGAGGAGTTACTCGGCCTCGGACGGCCGGGCGTCGAGCGGCTGGCGTTCGCCAAGCTGAACGAGCGCGTTCAACAGTCCTCCACCAACAGCCTCGGGGTGAAGCTGGAGGGCGTGACCGTCCACGACCTGCACCCGCCGCAGGACGTGGTGGCGTCGTACCACGCCGTCGCCGAAGCGGCGCAAAAACGCGACCGGGCGATCTACGAGGCGACCGCCGACGCCTCGCGGGTGGTGTCGCGGGCGGCCGACGAGAAGGCGCGGGTGATCGCGGTGGCGACGGCCGACGCGTTCAAGAAGGAGAAAGCGGCGACCGCCACCCGCGACGTGTTCCTGAAGTGGCACACCGCCCGGACCACCCTCACCCCGGCCGAAGAGAAGTGGGCGAGCGGCGATTCCGCCAAACGCGAACAGTTGCTGGCGGTGAAACGCTACCTGACCGAACTGCGGCTGTCGCTCGATGCGAGCGTGGCGGCCCTGAAGGGCCGCGACAAGATCCTGATCGACGCCGACAAGCTGCCCGGCACCCGCAAGCTGTTCCTGCTCGACCCCGACCTGATGCCAAAGGCCCCGCTGCTCGCCCCCCGTGGTGGCGGCCCGGCGGACCAGCGAGACCCGCCGTGACCCGCCTTTTGTAGCCGGCCTCTGTGAGGCCGGTCCGGACCAGCCTCACAGAGGCCGGCTACAGCAACCCGACACACCCCATGAAACGCGCCCTCCTCATCCTGCTCGCCCTCGTCCTCCTCGGGTGGGGCATCACAGCCCTGTACCCGGTGGACTACGCCGAGTACGCCTACGTCACCCGGTTCGGCCAGCCGGTGGCGGTGCTCGACGGCGAGACCGACGCCGGGTTGCACTTCAAACTGCCGTGGCCGATCGACTCGGTCGCCCGCATCGACCGCCGGGTGCAGGCGTTCGACCTGCCGGCCGTCGAAGCCCTCACCCGCGACCCGAAGCGGAACACCATCGACACCACCGTGACGGTGGACGCGTTCGTCACCTGGCGGGTGCCAGACGCGGCCGCCGCGGACCAATTCGTGCGTGCAGTCGGCACGCCGGACCAGGTGAAGAAGCTGCTCGCCCCGCAGATCAGCGGGCGGCTGGCGGCGGTGGTCGGCGGCATGTCGCTCGACGAACTGGCGTCGGTGCCGAAGGCGGACGCCCCGGCCGAGCGGCAGAGCCTGGCCGACCGGCGGGCGGAGGTGTTCCACGAGAAATTGCTGGCCGACGGGTTCGTGCAGAAGGTGCGGGAGCAGTACGGGGTGGAGGTGATCACCCTGCGGCTGCGGCGGCTGACTTTCCCCGAGGCGGTGCGGACGAGCATCTACGAGCGGATCCGGGCCGAGCGGAAGATCAAGGCGGAGGAGTACGAGAACGAGGGCATGCGTGAAGCGTCCCGCATCCGCACCGAGGCCGACCAAACCCGCCGGCAGACCGAGGCGACCGCCCGCGCGGAGAAGCAGCGGATCGAGGGCGCGGCGGACGTGTTGGCCGACCAGTTGAGGAACGAGGCGCACGCCAAAGACCCGGAGTTCTACGCCTTCCTCCAGCGGCTGAAGGCGATGCAGGCGGTGCTGGCCGACTCGCGGGACGTGCTGCTACTGTCCCTGAACCACGAGCTGTTCCGGCTGTTGAAGGAAGCCCCGAAGCAGCCGAACAAGTAGCCGCGAGCCGCAGACGAGCGCGTGGACGGCCTGACGCGCTCGCCTGCGACTCGCGGCTACGGAGTCCCCCATGCGCCGCCGCCTGATCTACATCCTGCCGATCCTAGTCGTCCTCTACCTGCTCACCGGCGTCTCGCAGGTGGAGCCGGACGAGCGGGCGGTGGTGCGGCGGTTCGGGCGGGTGATCGAACGCCCCGGCCCCGGCCTCCGGGTCGGCCTGCCGTGGGGCATCGACCGGGTGGACAAGTTCAAGGTGCGGACGGTGCAACTGACCGTCGGGTACAACCCGGACGAGGTGGCCGACTCGCCCGGCATCCCGGCCGGCCAGCTCGTGACGGGCGACCAGAACCTGGTGAACCTGCGGCTGGTGGTGGCCTACGCCATCGACACCCGCGACGGCGAGTTGGACAACTACGCCGCCCACCGCGACCGCGTGGACGCCGTGCTCACCCGCGAGGCGGAGGCGGTGGCCAGCGAGTGGGCGGCTGCCCGCACGGTGGACGAGGTGTTGTCCGGCCGGGCGGCGATCGCCCAACAGGTGTCCGACCGCCTGCCGACGCGGATCGCCCCGCACCGGCTCGGGGTGGTGGTGCAGCGGGTGAGCGTCGAACACCTGGCCGCACCGGACGAGGTGAAGGACTCGTTCGACGCGGTGAACCAGGCGCAAACTGGCATCCGCACGCGGGTGAACCAGGCCGAACAGGACGCCCAGCGGCGGACGAGCGAGGCGAACTCGCTGAGCCAGCGGCTGCTGTCGGAGGCGAAGGCCTACGCCACCGAACGCGAGACGCTGGCGAAAGCGGACGCCGACGCCTTCACCAAACGGCTCACCAGTTACCAGAAGCTCCGCCAGTCGAACCCGGACATCCTGGCTGCCATCTGGCGGGAGGAGGTGGGCAAAATCCTGGCCGGGGTGAAGGAGAAGGGGCGGATCGAGGTGCTCGACGACGTCCTCGGCCCGAACGGCCTGGAGTTGAACCAGTTCATCCCGACGCGGAGGTAGCCGCGAGGCGGAGGCGAGTACGTCCGACCTCCGACGCGCTCGCCTCCGCCTCGCGGCTACAATTCCCGCACGCCCCTCGCGGTCCCCCGTTGTGCCCCAACTCGTCGTCATCGCCGGTCCGGACCTCGGCCGGGTGTTCCCGCTCACCGCCGACGCGGTCGTCGGCCGGCTGTCCACCAACCCGGTCTGCCTGTCCGACCCCCGCACCTCCCGCCGGCACTGCGAGATCAAACTCACCCTCTCCGGGGCCGAACTGCACGACCTGGGCAGCGGGAACGGCACCCGGCTGAACGGGGTGGCGGTGCAGTCGGCCGAGTTGCGGAACGGCGACCTGATCCTGCTCGCCGACACCACCCTGCGGTTCGAGGCCGACACCCCCGCCGTCGATCACACCCGCATCGTGGTGAGGAGCCAGCCGGAGTTGCCGTCGGCCGTGGTCGGCCGGCTGTCGGCCGAGGCCGGCAGCCAAATCCTGGCCACCCCGCAAGCGAACACGTCCGACTGGCTGCGGTCGCGGCTGGCCAACCTGGCCGTCCTGTACGAGACCACCGCCGCCGTCAGCAGCATCGTCGATCTGGACGAACTGCTCGGGCGGATCGTCGAACTGGTGGTGCGGACGACCGACGCCGACCACGGGTGCGCGATGGTCCTCGACCCGGACACGAAGGCGCTGCTGCCGAAGGCGGCACGATCGCGGGCCGGCGGGGGTGAACTGGTGGTCAGTCGCACGGTGGTGGATCACGTCCTCCAACAAAGCCAGGGGGTGCGGACCGCCGACGCGGGGGCGGACGAGCGGTTCCGCGGTGGGGCGAGTGTCATGCAACACCGCCTGCGGGAGGTCATCTGCGTGCCGCTGAAGGGGCGGCACGAGACGGTCGGCGTGCTGTTCCTGGACACCTTCGGCGACACCGAAGCGGCCGCCCCGCGGTTCACCGACGACCACCTGAAGCTGGCCGCCGCCGTCGCCCACCAGGCGGCCATCGCCATCGAGGAGACGCGGTACTACGGCGGGCTGATCCAGGCCGAGCGGCTGGCGGCCGTCGGCCAGACCATCGCCGACCTGTCGCACCACATCAAGAACATCATGCAGGGGGTGCGGTTCGGGTCCGACATGGTGAAGGCCGGCATGGACGGCGACGACAAGGACCTGCTCGCCCGCGGGTGGCGACTGGTGGAGAAGAACCAGCGGCGGATCGACGAGCTCATCCTGGACATGCTCAGCTACTCGAAGGACCGCGAGCCGATCCTGGAGCCGGCCGACCTGAGGGGGATCGTCGCCGACGTGCTGGACGTGGTCCGCGGGCGGGCGGGTGACAACGGGGTGTCACTCACCCTGTCGGCCGGCGACCTGCCGCCGGTGGCGTGCGACGGGGAGGCGATCCACCGGGCACTGCTGAACGTGGTCGGGAACGCGGTGGAAGCCGTGGCCGACGTGGACAACCCCCAGGTGGCGGTGGCCGTCGAGGTGCGGGACGGGTTCGCTGAAATCCGGGTGAGGGACAACGGCCCCGGCGTGCCGGCGGACAAGCGGGAGGAGATCTTCAAGCCGTTCGTCAGTACGAAGGGCAGCCGCGGCACCGGCCTGGGGCTGCCGTCCGCCCGCAAGACCTTCCGCGAACACGGCGGCGACCTGTTCGTGCAACCCGACACCGACCCCGGGGCGACGTTCGTGTTCCGGCTGCCGTTGGGCCGCCTGGCCGGGTAAACTCGGTGGACCGTTCCGGAGCCCCTCCGTGACCCGCATCACCCTCGTGTTCGCCCTCGTCGCCACCGCGGCCGCGGCTCCGGCGTCGTTGCGGAAACCTCCGGAGGTGTGGGGTGAGGAAGTGGACGGCCTCCAGGCCGGGCTGCGAATGCCGGGCGGCACCACCGCGAAGGCCGGCGGGGAGGCGGAGTTGCAGGTCGTCGTGCGGAACGTCAGCCGGAAGCCGATCGCGGTCAAGTACGACCCCCAGTCCGAGGCCCTGTACGTCATCGGCGTTCGCGCCGGCGACGAGGTCCGTGTTGAAGTCGTCTACGTGGACTCGCCCCCGGACCCGACGGCAACCCCGCGGGAGGTCCCCTTGCAACCCGGTGAAGAACTGGTGCGCTGGAGGTGGACCGTCTCACCGACGACACTCCACACGGCGGTCGGCAAGGAGTGGAAGCGGGAGGAGGTGCCCGCGGGCACCTATCAGTTCGAGATGCGAAGCGTTTGTGGCGAACTGGAAGACCACCTGAACTCGAAGCCGACCGCCCTCGACCGGCTCGCCACCGGCGTCCTGAATGTGACGTTGAAGTAGCCACCCCCACCCGCTCGCCTTTTTGCCCGTGCCGTTTCTTCTCCCCCCGCCTCTCTCCTGGCATGGCCACACTCCCGCTGCCGTCGGTGCTCGTCGCGCTCGGGGCGAATGCGCCCTCGGTCGAACCCGACGGCGAGTTGCTGGCACGGTTCGCGTCATCGGCTGATGAGGCCGCGTTCGCCGCCGTCGTCCGCCGGTACGCCCGACTGGTGTGGCGGGTGGCCCGCACGCGGTGTCGGACCGAATCGACTGCCGAAGAGGTGTTTCAGGCCACGTTCGTGGTGCTGGCCCGCAAAGCAAGTTCCATCCGCTCGGAGGCCGCCCTGCCCGGCTGGCTGCACCGCACCGCCCACCGGCTGGCGGTCAAGGCCGCCCGCCGCGACCGCCCCGCCGCCCCGCTTCCCACTGACATCCCGGTGTCAGCGGACCCGCTCGACACCCTCTCCGCGCGTGAACTGCTGGCCGCCGTGGACGACGAGATGGCCAAACTGTCCGACGCCGAGCGGTCGGTGCTGGTGCTGTGCGGGCTGGAGCATCACTCACTGGACGAGGTCGCGGTCCGGCTCGGCTGCACCGTCGGATCGGTGAAGGGGCGGCTGGAACGATCGCGGGCGAAACTCCGTGCCCGGCTCGACGCCCGCGGGCTGACCCTTCCGGCGGTGGCACTCGCGGTCTTCAGCGGCCCGCCCGCCCGTGCGGTGGAGGCGGCCGTCACCCTTTCCGGGGGACTTGTTCCGCCGGCCGTCGAACAACTCCTGTCGGGAGGGACACACATGACCCGTCGGTTCGTCGCGCTGGGTTTGGTGGCAGTGCTGGTGGCGGGCGGAGTCGGCAGCGGATTCGGGTTCCTCCCGCACAACGGACCGGCTGCGACCGCCGCCCCGGTGCCGAAGGCGCTGAAGCCCCGCCCCGTCGAGGCGTGGGGTGAGCCGATCGACGGACTTCAGGCCGGACTCCGGATGCCGGGCGGGGCGGTTGTCGAATCGGGCCAGACGGCCGAACTCCAAGTGGTGGTCCGGAACGTGAGCCGGAAGCCGATCGAGGTGACATTCACCGCCCAACAGCAGGGTGTTTTCGTCCTGGGCGAGAACAAGGACGGGGAGGTGAGACTTTCCTGGGGTGTCTACGTCAACGGCATCCCACCCCAACCGCAGGTCCACACGCTCGCGCCCGGTGTGGAGTTCGTCCGGTGGCAGGTTCAGGTGCGACACTCGCCGGAGGACGACAAGACGCCTCCGGGATCGCACGTCGACCTGCCGGCCGGCACGTATCGCTTCCACATGGATAACGTCGGCAGCGATGTGATGCTCCGGGGCTACTTCGACAAGCTGCTGCCGCTCGATTTCCTCGCCACCGGCACGCTCGAGGTGCTGTTGCCCGAGCCGCAACTGATCAAGGCCCCGGTGCCGAAGGAGAAGGCGTCGCCGGTGGTGTGGTCGGAGTCGATCAAGGCGGACTGGCAGGCGAGTCGGGCCGAGCGGCTGGCCGGCGCGTGGACGCCGGACGGCAAAAGCGTGCTGGTGCCGTCGCCGACCGTCGTCGAGCAGAATGAGAAGGTCGACTTCGGCGGGGTGGACGTCCGCGACGCCGCCACCGGCAAGGTGACGAAGCGGCTGGCGTTCAAGCCGAACGGCAAGCTGGACCAGATTTTCCTGCCGCAGTCGCTGGCGGTGTCGCCGGACGGCAAGACGGTGTACGCGTCCGGGTCGGTGTACGGCCCCAGCGGGAAGGGGGAAGCGGCCCGCGGGCTGGTCACGTGGAAGGACGCGAGCACGGACGACGCCCCCGAGGTGGCAATTTCCGCCGACCCGACCGCCGACCCGATCGCCCTCTCGCCCGACGGCAAGCAGTTGGCGGTCGTCGCCGGCCGCACGGTGGACCTGTTGGACACCCCGACGGGGAAAGCCCTCTGGCGGTGCAACCTGGGTGGCGGGAAGCGGGGGCCGCTGGCCGCCCTCGCGTTCAACCCGGCGGACGGCACGCTGGCCGTCGGCACCGGCACCGGCGAGTGGGTGGCCCTCAAGGGCAAGACGGGTCAGACGTTGCACGTGGTCGGCGATCTGGGGCTGAGCGTCCGCTCCGCGATCGCCTCCGCGGACGGGGTGAACCTGGCGTTCGGCGGTGACGCGGTCCAGGGCGGGCAGGCACTCGTGCTGTTCACGGGCAAGGAGGTTCACAAGCTGGCCGCCGCCGTGCCGGAGAAGGTGTCCATCAACGGGCTGGCGTTCTCGCCCGACGGCAAACACCTGGCGGCCGCCTGTTCGGACGGCGAGGTGCGGGTGTTCGACGCCACCACCGGCAAAGCGGTGGCGGCGGCAAGGGAGCACAAGGAAACCGTGTTCAGCGTGGCGTTCTCCCCGGACGGCAAGAAGCTGCTCACCGTCGGTCGGGACGCGGTGAAGGTGTGGGAGGTGGAGCGGTTGCTGAAGGCGAAGTAAACTGTCGGCATGACGCTACCACCCCTCGCCCCGTTCGACCCGACCCTGCCGTTGGAGCGGGCGCACACCCTACCCTCCAGTTGGTACACCGACCCGGCGGTGCTGGCAGCCGAGCGGGCGGCGGTGTTCGCCCGCAGTTGGCAGTGCGTCGGGCGGGCCGAGCAGGTGGCGAAGCCGGGCGAGTACCTGACGGCCGACGTCGCCGGCGAACCGGTCATCGTAGTGCGGGGCGATGACGGCGAACTACGGGCGTTCTTCAACGTCTGCCGGCATCGGGCCGCACCCATCCTGAACGACGACGCCGGGTGCGTGGGCAAGCTCCGCTGCCGCTACCACGGCTGGACCTACGACCTCGCCGGACGGCTGAAGGGCACGCCCGAGTGGGACGGCGTGTGCGACTTCGAGAAGCACGACAACGGCTTGGTGCCGGTCGGGGCGGTGGCCGAGTTCGGGCGGTGGGTGTGGGTGAGCGTCGTGAAGCCGGTGCGGGGCGTGGCGAAGGAGTTCGGGCCGTTTCCAATTGTTCCCCCGGTTAGCCGCGAGCCAGCGGCGAGCGCGCTCGCCGCTGGCTCGCGGCTAACCGATTTGGCCTGGCACGCCCGCCGCACCTACGACCTCGCCTGCAACTGGAAGGTGTACGTCGACAACTACCTGGACGGCGGGTACCACGTCCACACGGTGCATCCGGCGCTCGCCGGGGCGATCGACTACCAGCAGTACCGCACGCACGTGTTCGACCGGTGCAGCGTGCAGACCAGCCCGCTCGCCGGCGGGTCGGGCGACGTGGCCGCCACCCGCAGCGGCACCGCCGCCTACTGGTGGCTCTGGCCGAACTTCATGGTGAACGTCTCCGACGGGGTGATGGACACCAACCTGGTGCTGCCGCTCGGCGTGGACCGCTGCCGGGTGGTCTTCGATTTCTACTTCTCCCCCGACGCGACCGACGAGTTCAAACGGCAGAGCGTGGACGTGGCCGAACAGGTGCAGGCGGAGGACGTGTTGATCTGCGAGCAGGTGCAACGCGGCCTGAACAGCCGCAGCTACCGCACCGGGCGGTTCAGCGTGAAGCGGGAAGCGGCCGGGTACGCCTTCCACCGGCTGGTGGCGGGGGCGGTGAAATGACACCCAGCCGAGGGCGGAGATGATGGATGAAAGAAATAACGCCCCTTTCCAAGAGTTAGGGGAGTTTCTTCCAACAAAGCAAGCGGACGCCTTGTTGGAAGAAATGACCCGAAGGGGCGGGGGGGAGGAGCCATTTCCCGTTTCCGGCAATCGTCCCTTTCTCCGCCCGAGAGTCAGACGGGCGGGAGAAGAAGGTTTGGCGGAAAGGAGAAATCGTCTGCCCCCCCCGCCCCATCGGACCATTTCTTCCAACATAACCGGTCGGGTGTTTTGTTGGAAGAAACGCCCCTAACACTTAGGTAGGGGCGGTTTTTTCCGCAAACACAATCCTCCTTTTCCGCCCTGCTCGGGGTTTCACTCCGGCAGGTGGATCGGTTGCCCGAAACGGGAAACGTCCTGCCACCCCCGCCCCTTCGGGTCGTTTCTTCCAACAATCCTCCCTTTCCGCCCTGTCGTTGAACCGGCGGCTCACGCCGCCCGGCTCACCGACGGCGGTTCAGTCCTGATACCGCCGGCCGCCGCCGTTGCCGCCGTGCCCGTGGTGCCCGCCACCGCCCCCGTGGGTGGCGGCCGGACCGGCCGGCGGCGGGCCGAACCGCCCGCCGCGGCTGCCCGGCCCTTGCTGCAACCGCACCTCCATGCCGTTCGAGTCGATGCACCGCAGCTCGCACAGGTCGGGCGACACGCCGAACTTGCCGTCGATCGTCACCTCCATGCTCGCCCGCGCTTCCAGCGCGGTGATGTCCTTCCGCTTGCGGTTGAGCAGGTAGAACGCCACCTCCGAGCTGACGGTGACGGTGAGGGTGCTGCCGCCGGGGCAGCGGTGGGCGGCCAGTTGGAGCGCCCGCATGACCTCGATGCCCATCGTCTCGTTCGTCTTCACGTACCCGGTGCCGGTGCAGTGCGGGCAGTCGTTGTAGATCCGCTTCTTGAGCGACGGCTGCATCCGCTGGCGGGTCATCTCGATGATGCCGAACTCGGACACGCGGAGGGTTTTCGTCCGCGCCTTGTCCCGCCGCAGGGCGTTCTTCAGAGTGTCCTCCACCGTGCGGCGGTGGTGTTCGGCCCGCATGTCGATGAAGTCGTTGACGATCACCCCGCCCAGGTCGCGGAGCCGCAACTGCCGCGCGATCTCCTTCGCCGCCTTCAGGTTCATCTGGAAGGCCGTCTCCTCGGCGTTCCCCTCCGCCCGGAAGTTGCCGCTGTTCACGTCGATGGACACGAGCGCTTCCGTCTGCTCGATGATGAGCGACCCGCCGCCGGGCATCTCCACCCGCTTCTGGTTGATGCGGGCGATCTCCTCGTCGATGCGGAAGCGGTGGAAGAGCGGTTCCGTCTCGCCGTGGTAGCGGATCCGCCCGGCGTACTTGGGCATGACGATCTGCAGGAACTCGCTGGCGTGGGCGAACGCCTTCTCCTCGTCCACGTAGATGGTGTCGATGTCGGCGGTGAAGATGTCGCGGATGGTGCGGGTGATCATGTCCGACTCGCGGTACACCTCCACCGGCCCCGGCCGCTTGATCCGCCGCACCACCACCTGCCACAGCCGCAGCAGGTACACCAGGTCGTTCCGCAGTTCGGTCTCGTCGCGGTCCACCGCCGCCGTGCGGACGATGAACCCGACCCCCTCCGGCGGGTTCAGGGTGTCCATGATGTCCCGCAGGCGGCGGCGGGTGTCGCGGTCCTCGATCTTCTTGGACACGCCCACGCGGGTCAGGCTGGGCATGAGCACCAGGTACCGCCCGGCGATGCTGACGAACGTGCTCAGGGTCGGCCCCTTCGTGCCGATCCCTTCCTTGATGACCTGGACGATCACCTCCTGGCCGCGTTTGAAGATGTCCTGGATCGGCGGGATGGGCAGGCCCTTGTGGCGGGTGTGCGCCTTGCCCGGCATCGGACCGCCCCGCGGGCCGCCGCGGTCGCCACCGCCGAACCCACCACCACCCCGCGGGCCGCGATCCGGGCCACGATCCGGGCCGCGGTCCGGCCCACGGTCCGGCCCGCGATCGCCCCGAGGGCCGCGGTCACGATCCCGGTCGCGGCCGCCCCGCCCGCCACGATCCCCGCGGTCCCCACGGCCACCCCGCCCGCCGCGGTCGTTCTCGTTCTCGCGGAAGCGGCGTTCCGTCGCGGCATCCAGTTCGGCGAAGTCGGCGTCACTGAACCCGCCGCTCTCGGTCGCCGGTTCCACCACCTCGGCCTCTTCCCCCCCGCCCGCCGCGAACCCTTCGTCGTCACCTTCTTCTTCGGCCGGCGGGGTGGAGCCGGCGAAGCGGTCGTTCGGGGCGTCCACGTCGAACCCGCCGGCGTCGTCCTCGAAGAACGGGCGGATCTCCGGCTCGTCGTCGTCCGTCCGCCGCTCGGCCGAGTCCATCGGCTTCGACTTCGGGGCGTCGCCGTCTTCCTTCTTGCGGGTCGGCTTCTTCCCCTTCGCCGGCTTGCCCTTGTCGTCCGCTTTCGCCTTGCCACCGGACTTCTTGGAGCCGGTGCCGGTGCCGGGCTTCCTGGTGCCGGTGCGGGGCTTCTTCTTCGGCGCCCCTTCCGCGTCGCCCGCCGCCTCCGCCTCGGTTTCGGCCTCCGGCTCCGGGTCGGGGGTGTCGCCCTCGGTGTCGGCCACCGGGTCGAAGAACGGTTCGGCCTCCTCCTCGTCGGCCTTCGGCTGCGTCCGCGCGGCGGTCGGTTGCGGCTCCTCGTCCAGCCCGGCGGCGAACCCGTCTTCCTCGTCGTCGTCGACGTCCGCGACTCGCGGGAGTGGCGGCGGGGTGGTGGTGCCCAGCTTGGTCGGCCGCTCGGGTTCCGGCCCGCGGACGGCGGCAAGCGGCGGGGCGACGTTCGTCACCTGGATGGGCATGCGGCGGACGGGCGGCGGGGCGGGCGGGGTGTCGTCCAGCCCGTCCACGAACCCGCCCACCTCGGCCATCTCTTCGGAAATGTCTTCGCTGAACCCGTTCTCGACGACGGTCGCCCCTTCGGGCAGCGGCTCGGGAGGCAGGAAGCTGGTCATCTCCCGCGGGCCGCCGTCGTCGGCCGGCTGCTCGCGGTGCCGCCGCGGGCCGCCGTCGTCGGCCGGCTGCTCGCG
>CAYMHO010000184.1:0-13845 GCA_964390195.1 uncultured Fimbriiglobus sp.
CCGGCCGCCATCTGCGACAAGAAGGGGAAAAAGCTGCTCAGTTGGCGGGTGGCCATCCTGCCGTTCATCGAGCAGGACAACCTGTACAAGCAGTTCAAGCTGGACGAGCCGTGGGACAGCGAGCACAACAAGCCGCTCGGCGAGGTGGCCGTCAAGGCGTTCGTGGACCCGCGGGCGGACACCAGCAAGGCGACCCACACGCACTACAAGGTGTTCGTCGGCGGCGGGGCGGCGTTCGACCCGATCCTCGGGAAGAAGTTCGCCCAGATCACCGACGGGCTGTCGAACACGGTGCTGGTGGTGGCGGCCGGCGAGGCGGTGCCGTGGACCAAGCCGGACGACTTCGAGTTCGACCCGAAGAAGGCCCTGCCCGACCTGAGCAAGCCGTTCGGCGACCTGCTGATGCTCATGGGCGACGGGTCGGTGCGGGCCGTCCGCCCGGACCAGGTGAAGGACTTCGACAGCCTGATGAAGTTGCTCATCCAGGCCGACGACGGGATGGTCATCCCGGACTTCTGAAATCGGTAGCCGCGAGCCGGAGGCGAGCGCGTCGCGCCCGACGCGCTCGCCTCCGGCTCGCGGCTACATCACTTCTCTTCCCCCACCGGCCCGCGGATGGGCTGGATGGGCTGCACCCGCGGGCCCGGCTGGATGGTCGCCGCCGGGCCGGTCGGGTCCACCTTGAATGACGAACTGGGCGGGATCACCTCCACCCCGCCGCCGGGGGTCGGCGGGATCGGCCGCAGGCTGCCCCCCGGCAACCCGGGCGAGGGGGTCGGGAACGGGGCGAACGGCGCGACCGGGGCGAACGGCGACTCCTTCAACCCGGTGTTCGGGCGGATGGCCCCGCCGATGCCGATGGTCTCCGGCTTGCGGGCCACCTTGTCGGCGAACACTTCCAGATCCTTGGCGATCTTCTCGGCCCGCGTGAGGGTGCGGGTGAGGGCGGCGGCGCTCTCCACCAACTGGTTGTACAACTGCGGGTCGTTCAGCACCTTGCCGAAGGTGCCGTCCGGCTGCTGGAGCTGTTTGATCAGGCCGCGGGCCTCGGCGACCGTCTTCGCCAGCTCGTCGGCCGCCGTGGCGACGTTCTTCAGTACCGGCTCGGCGTTCTCGGCGATCGGCTTGGCCGCCTTCTCGGCGTAATCCAGAATCTTCTTCACCTGGTCGAGCCGTTCGTTCAGCGCCTTCACGGCAGGCGCGGCCCCCTTCAACGCCTCCCCGCCGGCTTTCACCGCCGCGTCGATCTCCTTGAGCGTCTTCTCGACGGACGTCACCAGCAGCTTCGCCGACGCGAACGTGGTGCGGATGTCGCCGCTCGCCACCTTGATGTCGGCGCTGGCCGCGTTCAGATTCTTCAGGATCTCGGCGACCAGCTTGCGGTTGTCCTCGCTCAGCAGTTCCTTGCTCCCGGTCTCCAGGTTCTTGAGGGTGTTGGCGATGGCCTTCTTGTTCTCGTCGGTGAGCACCTCGTTGAAGTTCTTGAGGAGCAGCCGCAGCCCGCCGAGCACCTGCGTCACCTCCCCCTGGTTGTCCTTCACCAGCGTGTTCAGGTTGTCCAGCAGCGGCTTCATCGCCTTCACGAACTCCTGCACCTCTTTGGTGAGCGTCTTCAGGTTGGCCGGCTGGTCGGGGTTGTTCGGGTCCGCCTTCGCCTGCCCGCCGATGAACTCCTGCACCTGTTTGTTCGTCTCCCGCAGCTCGGGCACCACCTCGCGGGCGCTCTTCATGAAGGCGGTGATCTCGTCCAGGCTCTTCTCCGCCTTCGGTCCCACCTGCTCGAACTTGGACACGGTGGCGGTGATGCGGGTGAGCGCCTCGTTCGCGTTCGGCACCGCCTGCTGCGCCTGGAACAGTAGCCGCTGGGTGTTCGGCGGGGGCACGCCCTCGATCTCGGCGTCGGCCGCGTACTGCTCGCCGATCGGCACCGGCGCTCCGCGGGCGTCGGTCAACGGGATGAAATCGAGGGTGGTGTCTCCGCTCAGAAGCCCGCGGGTGATGTAGGCCTGTTCGCTCAGCCGCGGCTTCTTCTCCCCTTCGACCGCAATCCGCACCCGCACCCGATTGGTCGCCTCGTCCAACTCGATCGCCGTCACCTCGCCGATCCGCACGCCCGACTTCCGCACCGGCGTGCCGACCGACAGGCCGGGCGTCTCGGGGAAGAAGACCGAGTATCTGGTGCGGGTGCTGAACAGGTCCGGTCGCCCGCCGAACGTCACCACCAGACCGGTGACGCTGACGACCGCCGCCGCCACGAACAGCCCCAGCCGTACCCGCATGTTCCGTTCGGCCATGATTTCACCTCGCTTCGGGCTGTGAGCTGTGAGCAAATCACGACTCGGCTCGCGGCTGACGGCTCATCGCTCACGGCTCTGAGATCTCGCACCGCAACTCCGTAATCCGGTCGCCGGCGTGCCCAGCCACGAACTGCCGCACGCGGGCGTCGAGGGTGGTGTCCAGCCCGGTGGTCGGGCCATCGTACACCACCTGCGGCTCTCCGGGGTTCAGGCGGGCGAGCGGGTAAAGCATGACCACCCGGTCCGCCACCCGCTGGACCGTCCGCATCTCGTGCGTCACCACCACGCTGGTGATCGGCCGGCGGCTGCGGGTGCGGACGATCAGCTCGTTGATCACGTCCGTCATGATCGGGTCGAGGCCGGTGGTCGGTTCGTCGTACAGCATGACCGCCGGGTCGAGGGCCATCGCCCGCGCCAGCCCCACTCGTTTCCGCATCCCGCCCGACAACTCCGCCGGCATCTTCGCCTGGACCGCCTCGGGTAACCCGACTTCCAGCAACCGCTCCTTCACGATCTTCGCCACGTCCGCTTCGCCCACCCCGCCCTTCGCCCGCACCCCGAACGCCACGTTGTCGAACACCGTCAGGCTGTCGAACAGGGCCGCCCCCTGGAACAGGAAGCCGACCCGCAGCCGCATGGCGGTCAGCTCCTTCTCCGGCATCTCCGCCACCCGCCGCCCGTTGAACAGCACCTCCCCCTCGGTCGGTTGCAACAGCCCGACGATCAGCTTGAGGGTGACCGACTTGCCACACCCGCTCTCGCCGATGAGGGCGAGAGTCTCGTTGGCGAACACGTCGAGGTGGATGTTCGACAGCACCCGCTGGCGGCCGAACCGCACCGACACGCCACGCAGTTGGATCAGCGGCGTCGTCACAGAACCTCACCCCCGGCCCCTCTCCATGTCATGGAGAGGGGTGTTCAAGGCGGATACCCGTCCGCACCGACGGCGGACGCTCATTCACCCCCGCAGGTTGAACACCCCTCTCCATGACATGGAGAGGGGCCGGGGGTGAGGCTTTCTCCACTCACGCCAGTTTCGCGCCGGACCGCGGCCACAGCATGTTCGACACGCTGTTGGTGAACAGGGCCAGGATGAAGTCCAGAAACAGGATCGCCACGAACGACAGCACGAACCCCTCCGTCGCCGCCCGCCCGACGCCCTCCGCCCCGGCCTTGCTGTGGAAGCCGCGGTGGCAGCAGATGAGGCTGAGCACACCGCCGAACACCATCGACTTCAGTAGCCCGCTGAACAGGTCGAACCGCGTCACGTACCGGGTGGTGTGCTCCCAGAAGTGGTGCGGCTCGATTTGGAACACGTGCAGGCAGATGGCGGTGCTGCCGGCGATGCCCATCAGGTCGGCGATGGCGGTGAGCAGCGGGATCATGAGCACGCTGGCCAGGAACCGCGGGCCGGCCAGGAACCGCACCGGATCGACCCCCAGGCAGGCCATCGCGTCGATCTGCTCGGTCACCCGCATGGTGCCCAGTTGGGCGGCCATCGCCGTGCCGATCCGCCCGGCCAGCATGACCGCCGCCAGCACCGGCCCCAACTCCTTCAGCACCGACGTGTGGATGACCGAGCCGATGCTGGTTTCCAACCCGAGGGCGTTGAACTGGGCGTAGGCCTGCACCGCCAGCACCATGCCGATGAACGCCCCGGTGAGCGCCACCACGCCGACACTCTGGTAGCCGAATTCGAAACAGGTGCGGATGAGTTCGCTCCGCTTCAGATGGCGGGTGAACACTCCCGTGATCGCTCTCGTCGAGAAGATCGCCCAGTCGCCGACCCCGGCAATGAAGTCGGTGAGACGGGTCCGCACGACCGCCCACGCCGACACCACCGGAGGTGCGACGGGGGCCGGCGGGTCCGCTGGCGTCAGCGGCACAGTCTCGGCGACATCAGGGGGCACCGCGGACCGTCCTGGTCGGGGGATGTAAGTGGTCTGCTCGCTCCGCGAGCGGGTTTCGATCCGCTCGCGGAGCGAGCAGACCACACCGACGGGCATCAACTCCCATCGTACCGCGAGGTGGTCGGAAATCTGAAGAGGTGAAATCAAACCGGGGGCGACGGCTACCGTCGCCGTCGCCACCGGAGTGTTCGTTAGTACCGGCGGAAACGTCCGGTCGGCCAGCCGTCGCGGTACTCGATCCATTCGCCGGTGCGGGCGTCGTACACCCAACCGTCACCACCCGCCCGACCGCTGCGATCCCGCCGCGGGTCGTAGTCGTCCCACCCGGCTTGTCCTTCCTCCCACTCCCGTCGTCGGCGTTCCTCCTCCGCTTGCACCCGCACCATCCGCACTTCCTGTTGGCCCATCAGGAACACCGACACCGCCAGGAACACCAGGAGCGGGTTGAACGAACCGCCGAACAAACCCAACCCGAACAGGCCGATCAGCACCGCGCACACGGCCCCGACCACCCCGGCGATGGTGGTGGCCGTCACCCGATTGGTGAACCAGCACAGGAACGCCCGCAGCACCCGCCCGCCGTCCATCGGGAACGCCGGGATCATGTTGAACACCGCCAGCACGACGTTGGCCAACGCCAACCGGCCGACGAAGTCGTTACCCCAGGTGGCGGCCGTGCCCATCGATTCAACGGCGGAGTGACCTGCCAACCACACCCCTCCGAGCAGCAACGCGAGGACGACGTTCACCGCCGGTCCCGCGAGGGCGATGACGATCTCACCCAACGGTTTCTCTGGCATTCGCTCCAGCCGGGCGACCCCGCCGATGGGGTACAGGGTGATGTCGCGGGTGCGGATGCCGTACCCGCGGGCGGCCAGGGCGTGGCCGAGTTCGTGCAGGGCGACGCACCCGAACACGGCCAGGGCGAAGGCGGTATCAGTGGCGGCGGCAGCGAACCCGCCGTTGGCGAACGAGGTCACGAACACGATGATCGGCAGCAACCAGAACCAACTGCTGATGTACAGGTCGATGCCGAACGGACGGCCGATCCTCCAGTTGTTGAGCATGGGCATAACCTCCCGCGACTCGGCGGATGCCGGGCCGTACTCCTCATTATTCGCCGCAAGTGGGTGGCGGCTTACGAGAATCGGGACGATCGCGTTGGCAAATCCGGGACGCGACTTCGCCGTAAGTGCTTGGCGGGCATGGGACGTTGTGACCGCGGGAAATGGTGCCGATGGGGGCGGGGGGAAGCCGTCGGAACCATCAGATACCGCCTCGCCACCGGACGACCGGACGACTAACCTCACCTCATGGTTCACGCGACGCCCGTCACCCTCCTAGAACGCCTGTGCCGCCAACCACGGCCGGGTGACTGGGAGCGGTTCGTCCTGCTATTCACCCCGCTCCTCTCCCGGTGGGCGCGGCGGTTCGGCGTGCCGCCGACCGACATCGAAGACGCACTTCAGGAAGTGTTCGTGCTACTGTTCCGCCGCTTGCCGCGGTTTCAACGTGACCCGGAGGGCAGTTTCCGGGCGTGGCTCTGGACGGTGTTCCGCCGCGAGTTGCTTGCCCGTCACCAGCGGACCGGCCGACTGCCCACCGCCACCGCTGTGCAGTTGGAATCACTCGTGACTCCCGACGGATTTCCAGAAGCCAGCGAGGCCGAATACCGCCGACTGCTCATCGACCGTGCGCTGCGGCTGGTGCAACGAGACTTCCCCGACCAAACGTGGCGGGTGTTCTGGCGGCTTGCTGTGGACGGCCTCAGCGGGGTGCAAGTGGCCGAGGAGTTTGGGGTTACGCCGAACGCGGTGTATCTGGCTCGCGGGCGGGTGCTCGCCCGACTGCGGGCGGAGTTGGCCGGACTCGACGGGGTGTGACACTTTTTCGCGACAGGTTTTCTGCGCGGCGGCCCTACTCGGTTGCACACCATTCCCCACACAGGTGTCGCCGTGTCCGCACAGAAGCCCCCGCCCGACGACGAGAAACTGACCAGCTTGCTGCTCGGCCAACTGCCGCCCGAAGAGGCAGACCGGCTAGCGAACGAGATGCTCGACAACAGTCAGGTGACGCCGGCGGCGGAGAAACTGGCCGACGACACGCTGATGGCCGGTGTGAAGCAGGCGACCACCGCCGTGGATGCCGAATCGGACAAGTTGGCCGGCCGGCTGGTCGAGCGTCTGAAGTCGGAGAGCGAGGAGACGACCGCCGCCTACCCAGAGACGGGGGAGGCGGCCGAGTCGATGCCGACGGATCTGGAATACTTCCGGGTGGAGAAGGAGATCGGCCGCGGGGGCATGGGGATGGTGTATCTGGCCCGTGACACCCGGCTGAACCGTCCGGTGGCGATCAAGACGCTGCGGGCGGATCTGGCGAGGAAGGCGTCGGCGAAGGAGCGGTTCCTGCGGGAGGCGCGGGTGGCGGCGGCACTCGAACACGAGAGTATCGTCCCCATTTACTACGTCGGCGAGGCGGGCGGCATCCCGTTCCTGGCCATGCCGGTGCTGAAGGGGCAGGGGCTGGACGCGCACCTGAAGGCCAACGGCGGGCGACTGCCGCCGGCCGAGGTGATCCGCATCGCCGCCCAGATCGCCGGCGGGCTGGCGGCCGCACACGACGCCGGGCTGATCCACCGCGACATCAAGCCGAGCAACGTGTGGGTGGACGCCGACGGCCGGCGGGTGCGGGTGCTCGACTTCGGCCTCGCCCGGTACGAGACGGACGACTCGCACCTGACGGTCAGCGGGATGATCGTCGGCACGCCGGCGTACATGGCCCCCGAACAGGCCCGCGGGCGGGGAGTGGACGCCCGCGCCGACCTGTTCAGCCTGGGCGTGGTCCTGTACCAGATGCTGACCGGCAGGCGGCCGTTCACCGGCACCGACGCCGTCTCCATCATTTCTAGCCTGGCCCTCGACACCCCCGCCGCCCCGAACGTGGTCAACTTCGACGTCCCCTCCGAGTTGTCCGACCTGGTGATGCGGCTGCTGGAGAAGGAGCCGCAGAACCGCCCGGCGTCGGCGACGGTGGTGCGTGAGGCGCTCGACCGGCTGGCCACCCAGCCGAGCGAGGATCGCACCGAACTCGACTTCAGCCCGCTGACTCCGCCCCGTCGCCCGCCGAACACCCAGCCGAAGGCCGCTCGCAAGTTCCCCCTGGTACCGCTGGCGGTGGCGGCCGGGCTGTTCCTGCTCCTCGCCGGAGGGGCGGCGGCCGTGTACCAGTTCGTGTTCGGCACGAAGGACGGCACGCTGGTGGTGGAGGTGGACGACGTGGCCGACGTGCGGTTCAAGAACGGCAAGCTGGAGGTGTACGACGAGGCCGGGAAGAAGCTGTACACCTTGGAGCCGAGCGAGAAGAACAAGGGCCTGCCGCCGGGCAAGTACACGGTGAAGGTGGTCGGTGCCGACGGGGTGAAGCTGGACACCGAGAGGTTCGAGATCGAGCGGAACGGGAAGGCGTTCGTGAAGGTGACGGCGACCGGCCCGAAGGACGTCGCCGCGGTGGACCCGAAGAAGCCCGACCCGGTGAAGCCGACCCCCCCGGATGTCGTCAACCCGGCTGCGCCTGGCACGCCGCTCGCCCTCAAAGCGGCCTCGTGGAAGCCCGGCCCGGCGGACAACATCCTGCCGGGCCTGGTCACACGTCCCGCCATCCTCGATGGCGTCGCCCGCTGGCAGATCGTTCCGACGGTGGCGGTCGGCAGCTTGGCGTTCAGCCCGGACGGGAAGTGGGTCGCCACCACCGACGCCGACCACCTCCGCGTGTACGACACGACCACTGGGGCGCTGATCGGTCTCGCGCGACATGGCACCCCTCCGAACCACTGGACGGAGCCGCGGTGGAGTGCGGATTCCAAATGGGTTCTGTGCGGCGTGCCGGCCCCGCCCGGATTGCGGTTCGTGGTGGTCTTCGCCCTCGACGGCACCCCGAGTCCCGTCCCTCCGGTTGCTCACGCCGGCGTCGACTTCGGCTGGAACCCGAAGTACGCCGTGTTCGCGTGTGCCGTCCACGGGCAGGACCGCGTTCAGATCTTCGACCCGACCCAGGTGAACCCGATCGAGTTTGACGCGAAGATCGGTGCGAAGGGGCGTGGCGCCTGGAGTCCGGACGGGGAGACGCTGCTCGTCGTCCGCGAGGACAAGACGGCCCAACTGTTCGGCCGCGACGGCAAGCCGGGGGCGAAGTTGGCCGGCGAGGTGGATCCGATCGCACCGCCCGCGTGGAGCGCGGACGGGAAGACGATCGCGGCCCTGACCGGCGCGAACGAAATCGGCTTCTGGAAGGCCGACGGCACGGCCGGGGCGAAGACCGGCAAGCACGAGAAGGCGGTGCTCGGCCTGCACTGGAAGCCGGATGGCAAACTGCTCGCCGTGTCCGACGCCGAGGGCAAACGACACTTCTGGACCCCGGACGGGAAGGGCGAAGGCACCGCCGACACGAAAGACAGCACGCCCGGCTTCGTGTGGGCGAAGGACGGCAAGGGGTACTTCACACCCGGCAAGTTCTGGCCGGCGGTCGGCAACCCGTCGTTCACCAACCTGACGAACGGGTTGAACATGTTCGCGGTCGTGAGCCCGGACCAGATGAACGTCGCCCTGGCCAAGCGGGGCGAGATCGTCATCAACGAGTGGAAGGACGGTGCCGCCCGAGACATCGGCTGGAAGGTTCTGCAAACCCGCGACGGGATACCGTGGTGGAGCGCCGACGGCAAGCGACTGGCTGTCGTGGAGCAGAACGGGGTGTCGCTGTACGACGCCCGCGACCCGGCCAAAGTGGTCCGCCTGGGCGGCGGGGTCGGGGTGAACGGGGTGAACCGGGCCGCGTTCTCGCCGAAGGGGGACCGTTTCGCGGTCGCCAACGACATCGGCCACCTGCTCATCTGCGAGCCGACCGGGAAGCCCCTCCGGACACTGAGCGGCCCCGCGAAGTCCGGTGCCACACTGGCCGACGCCGTGCACGACCTCCAGTGGCACCCGGACGGCAAGCGACTGGCCGTGACCACTGGGGCCGTCACCGTCACGGTGTACGACACCGACACCGGCATGGCGGAGGCGACCACGAGCGTACCGTGCTCGCGCGCCATCGGAAGTGCGATCTTCTCGCCAGCCAACCCGGACCACCTGCTCATTGCCCACCCGGACGCCGCGGCGCTGTGGCGGTGGAAGGTGGAGAAGGAGCCGCTCCAGAAGTTCGCCGGTCTGGGCAAACTCGTCCCTAGCCCGGACGGGAAGCGGGTGCTCGCACTCCAGGCCGGTGGCGCGTGGCACGGGAACGACTTCTTTTCGGCCTCACTCCTGTCGTCCGACCTGAAGGACCGCGACACGGCCGGTACGAAGGAGTACATCCAGCAGATCCAGCACCCCGGCCCGTCGCTGGTGTGGCACCCGGACGGCAAGCACCTCGTCGTCACCCGCCTGGGAGAGGCACGGAGTATCCAGATCCGTTCGCTCGACGGCAAGCTGGCCGAAGAGGTCAAGCCGGACGGGATCGACCTAACCTGGGTGGAGTGGGTCGGGCCGGCGGTCGGCAACGTGCTGGTCGGACGAGTCGCTCAGTGGTCGGACACTTACCTGTTCGACCTGACCACGAAGAAGGTCACCCCCTTCGGGAAGGTGAGCGGCGAGTTGGCGGTGGCACCTGACGGCAAGCACCTGATCGCGCTGGAAGGCTCCACGCTGACGTACTGGAACGTGGAGACGAAGGCGGTGGAGCAGCGGCTGGCGCTGCTGCCGAACGGCGAGTTCGTCACCCTCAGCCCGGCGGGTGAGGTGCTGGAGAAGTCGGCGAACGCCGACAACTTCTACCGCTACATCGTCGAGGAGAAGTCCGGGAAGTTGGCGGTCAAGACCCCGGCGGAGATGGCACCCAGCCTGCCGAAATCGACGGGCTTCGCCCCGCTCGACCCGGACTGGGTGAAAGCGGTGGCCGCGATGCCGGCAGACGAGCAACTGAAGGCGGTGGTGGGCGAGTTGAAGAAGCGAAACCCGCAGTACGAGGGGAAACACACCCACCGGGTAGACGGCGGGGTGGTGATCGACTTGACGCTCAACGGGTTTATTGAGGACATCTCCCCACTCCGGGTGTTGACCGGGCTGAAACAGTTGACGGTCCACCGGACCAAAGAGCTTTCGGCTCAGAATGAGCCGATCCCGCTGAGTGACCTTTCCCCGCTCCGCGGGTTGAAGCTCACTCACCTAAAACTGTCTGCTTCCAAAGTGACCGACCTGTCCCCCCTTCGCGGGATGCTCCTGGAACAGTTCACAGCGGAATTCGGTCCGCTCACAGACCTTTCCCCGCTCTCCGGAATGCCGCTCGGGTGGGTCAGCCTCATAGGCACGCGGGTGACCGATCTCACGCCACTGAAAGGGGCCACGCTCTCGTTGCTCGACATCCGCGACACGGCAGTGACCGACCTCTCCTCGCTCCGCGGTCAGCCACTCCAGCAGTTGCAAGGCACCGGTAAGATGAAGGACCTGTCGCAATTGAAGGAGTTTCCAAAACTGGGAATGCTCGCATGGGTCGGGCCGGATGTGAGTGACATCACCGGCCTCCGCGGGCTGCCGATCACCGCGCTCGACTTGCGCGGGACGAAAGTCACTGACATCTCTGTGGTCCGTGGGCTGCCGCTCGAATCGCTCGCCATCAGCGACACGAAGGTGACCGACCTGTCCCCACTCAAGGGGTGCCCGCTCAAGCACCTGCAGTGTGAATACAACCCGGAACGGGACCGCGAGGTGCTGAAGTCGATCACGACGCTCGAGACGGTCAACTACAAGCCGGCGAAGGAAGTGCTGAAGTGAGCGGGCCGCGGGCGGCGGTTCGGAGGTGTTCCGCCGCCCGCTGGGTGGGGGTCAGTTGTCGATCGAGAGCGCCTCACCGCCGGTGCGGGTGATGAACGCCACCAGCAGCGGGGTGGAGACCGACTGGCGAACGAACTGCACCGACCCGTCGCATCGCAGGGCGTTCACCCCGCCGCTGTGGAACGAGTACGGGGCCATGTGGTTGGACACGTTGATCACGTTGCACCCGTTCGGGGTGATGGCCGTCGGGCTGACCACGTTGTACCCGAGCATCCGCGGCACCCCGTTCTGGTCGGCCCACGCCCCGCGGACGTACATGTCGGGCGAGGTGGTGGTCGGGAGCGGGCTGGGCAGGGTGGAGCCGATCGTCGCCACCTGCCGCCCCTGCACGTAGATGGCCAGCCCACGGCCGGCGATCTCGGTGATCATCAGCGTCTGGCTGGTGCCGTCGGAGAAGGTCTCCAGCCGGTTCCCCTTGCCCGGTTCCGTCCCCTTCGGGGCGAGCGCGCCGGAGTCGTTCGACCCGGCGGTCGGCGTCTGGGTGGCCCCGCAGTTGGTGATGACACTGGCGTCCACCCCGCGGAACGGCCAGTAGTCGGTCCGCGAGTACGAGTGCCCGGTCGGCGGGAAGCCAGGATACCCGCCCATGATCAGGTCGTAGTTGGCGTTCTGCTGACCGTTCGGGGTGGACGGGCAGGTGAACACCTTCACCGGGATGCTGGCGGCCGGGTTGGTCGAGAGGGGGGCGGGCGGGGGCAGGTTGAGCGGGTCGAGGGCGGAGATGGTGCGGTTGGTCAGGCGGGCCAGGTTGTCCTGCTCCAAGTACTCGACGGCCATCACCAGGGCGGTGTGCCCCTGCCGCTGGTTGCCGTACGGGTTGGCCGGCCGCGGGTTGGTCGGGAAGTCGAACCCGTAGGCGGGGAACTGGCCGTGCGCGCTGTGGTAGTTGTGGAAGGCGAGGCCGATCTGCTTCAGGTTGTTGCTGCAGCTCATGCGGGCGGCCGCGGCACGCACCTGCTGCACGGCGGGGAGGAGGAGGCCGATGAGGATGGCGATGATGGCGATCACCACCAGCAGCTCGATCAGCGTGAACGCCGACCGGCGGACCGAAGGAGGGGGCATGACGGGACTCCGACGACGATGAGGAGAGGCCGCCCGGGGGGTGAGCGGGTGTCGGTGTGGCCACCATGCGAGGGGGCGGCCGACGGTGAAAAAAGTCTACCCGCCGCCGGACACGTAAGCCAGACGAATCAGCCCGCCCCGCACCCGCGAATCTTCACCGGAAAGTGTCTGTCGCCGACCCCCGGCGTGCCGTATCATTTCCCCGCGAGGTGTTGTCTCGCGCGCAAGCTACTCCCCGAGCCGCCCCCCGAGGTCCGAGTCCGTCATGGGTGAAACGACCGCCACCCCCGCCGAGATGAGCGGGGCCGACATCCTCGTCCACAGCCTGATCCGCCACGGGGTTGACACCGTCTTCGCCTACCCCGGCGGGGCGAGCATGCCGATTCACCAGTCGCTCACCAAGGTGACGGACAAGCTCCGCACCATCCTGCCGCGGCACGAGCAGGGTGGCGGGTTCATGGCCCACGGGTACGCCCGCACCACCGGCAAGGTGGGGGTGTGCATGAGCACCTCCGGGCCGGGGGCGACCAATTTCGTGACCATCCTGGCCGACGCCAAGATGGACAGCGTGCCGGTCATCGCCATCACCGGGCAGGTGGCCACCGGCGTGCTGGGGAACGACGCCTTCCAAGAGACGCCGATGGTGGAGATCTGCCGGGGGATCACCAAACACCACTACCTGGTGACGCGGACGGAGGACGTCGCGCGGATCATGAAGGAGGCGTTCCACATCGCCACCACCGGCCGGCCGGGGCCGATCATCATCGACGTGTGCAAAGACGTGCAGATGAAGAAGGTGGTGCCGGACTGGGACTGCGCGATGGACTTGCCCGGCTACCGCCCGTTCCGCCGCGCCCCGCGGGCGGAGTTGGAGGCGGTGTTGCGGGCGGTGCGGGGGAGCAAGAAGCCTGTCCTGTACGTCGGCGGCGGGGCCATCCACAGCGGGGCGGCGGACGACCTGCGGGCGTTCGCCACCGCGCTCGGCATCCCGGTCGCCATGACCCTGCACGGCTTGGGCGCGTTCCCGGCGGACCACTACCTCAGCCTGCACATGCTGGGCATGCACGGCACCGTGTACAGCAACTACGCGGTGAACGAGGCCGACCTGCTGCTGGCGTTCGGGGTGCGGTTCGACGACCGGGTGACCGGCAAGCTGAGTGAGTTCTGCAAGCACGGGAAGATCGTCCACGTCGACCTGGACGCGAGCGAGATCCACAAGAACAAGTACGCCCACGTGCCCGTCCACGGCGACCTGAAGGTGGCCCTGGCCGACCTGAACGTGATGCTCAAGGAGGACCAGTACGCCGACCTGACCGGCCCCGGCCGGTACACCGACTGGCTGCGTCAGATCGACGCCTGGCGGAGCGAGTTCCCGATGGCGGTCCCGCCGCACGCGGCGAACACCATCATTCCGCAGTACGCCATCAGCCGCCTGCACACCCTGCTGAAGGACCGCGGCATGCTGGACAAGACGATCGTCAGCACGGGGGTCGGCCAGCACCAGATGTGGGCGGCCCAGTACTTCCCGCTCAACCACCCCCGCAAGTGGGTGACGAGCGGCGGGCTGGGCACGATGGGGTTCGGCCTGCCGGCGGCGATGGGGGCGAAGGTGGCCCACCCGGACCACCTGAGCATCGACATCGACGGGGACGGCAGCTTCCTGATGAACATCCAGGAGTTGGCCTGCTGCCACACCGAGAACATCCCGGC
>CAYMHO010000185.1:0-11701 GCA_964390195.1 uncultured Fimbriiglobus sp.
GTGGGTGAACACCCGCTCCCTCGCGGTCGCGGCTCGTCCGACCGGTCGCGGATCCCGCTTTCCGTCCCGCCGTTACGGGTTGATGCCGGTGATCGTCTCGGTGAAGTCCGGCGAGCGGACGACGTTGGCGGCGGTGTTGAAGCGGAACGTCTGGGTGAAGTACCGGGCCACCGAGTCGCCGGGGCGTTCCTGCAGCACGAGGATGTCGCCGGCCTGCACCCGGATCCGCTCGCGGGGGTCCCGGAGGGCCAGGTTCAAATCCACCCGGATGGGGATCTGTCGGCCGTACCCCACCTGCCGTAGCACGGTCAGCAGCGCCGGCGACGGCGCGCCGAGGCCGGAGTTGACCGCCTGCGGCACGAACGCGTTCTGGGTGAACCCGCCGTTCGCCAGCGGCGCCCCGGCGGTGTTCAGCGCCTGGATCACGTCCAGGTCGTAGTCCCGCGGCAACTGGAACGGCCGGCTGCCGGCCACCCCGGCCACGTAGAACACGTCCTGCGACGTGTCCCGCGTCTCGATCTTGAGCACGTCCCCGTCCCGCAGGGTGATGTCGTCCTCGCACACCGCCAGCGGGTTCTCGGGGTAGACCCGCAGGGGGATCTTGATCCGCCCGCGGGCCGGGTCGGTGGCGGACGCCGCCCGCTCGATGATCACCTCGTCCTTCGCCTCCAGGCCGGGCAGCCCGCCCGTCTGGTTGAGCGCGTGCAGCACGTCGTTCTGCCCGGCCGGCAGCTTGAGGGTGAACCCGTTCCCGCGGCGGGTGGTGCCGATGACCGTCCCGCCCACCCCCACCGTCGTCGTCGGCTGCAAGTCCTCCCGTACCACCGTCACCGTGTACTCCCGCTTCTTCAGCAGTTGCACCGTCACCCGGGCGTTCTTCGGGTTCACCAGTTCCGGCCCGCCGTTCTTCCCGCTCGCCGTGTCCTTGATGAGCTGCTCCACCTCGGCGGCCGTCTTCCCCTTCACCTTGATGGGCGGCAGTTGCGGCAGGGTGATGGTGCCGTTGTCGGCCACCGGCACGGGGAAGCCGGTGGCGGCGGTGTCGGAGGTGGCGTCGGGCAGTTTGACCGGGGCGGGGGTGCCGGGCGGGGCGATGACGTTGTCGGCCACCACCGCCAGCACGTCCCCCTTGTCGAACGTGTACGTCTCGATCTCCCGCTGCCGCAACACGGTGAGCGGGATCGGCTTCAGGTCGGACCGCGGGCGGCCGAGCACCTCGGCCGGCAGCCGCCGCACCGGGATGCCGTCGGCCACCGGGTTGGTGACGGCCGCACACCCGACGCCGAACGCGGCCGAACAGGCGACCAGAATGGCGACGAGCAACCGCATGGACGACTCCCGACAGGTTGTAGCCGGCCTCTGTGAGGCCGGTCCGGACCGGCCTCTCCACAAGGGGGCGGTCACTTCCGCGGTGGTGGCGGCACCACCAGTCGCGGCTCGTGGGTGGGCGGCACCACCAGTCGGCCGGGGGCGACCGCGGCGGCCGGGGGCGGCGGGGCGGTCGTCGCCACCGGAAGGGCGGGAAGCGGGGCGTCCGGGCCGGGCGGCGGGGGCGGCACCAGCGGGGTGCTGACGAGCGGCCGCTTCGGCGGCACCAGCTCGGTGTCGGTCGGGGTCGGCTTCGGCTCGGGTGACGCGGGCAACGACGACACGTTCGGCGACGGGGCCGGCACCGGCGCGGGCGGGCAGTTCCCGCCCGCGGTCGGGCCGCACTGCTCCTTCGGCACCTGCTGCACCGTCGGCTGCTGTTCGGCCGGCTTGTCCGGCAGCATGATCGGCACGGTCAGGAACTGCCGCTTGCCGCTGGCCGTCGCGCACTCCGCCCCGTGCTGGAAGCCGGCGAAGTAGTCGTGGATGCGGGCGTGCCCGTCGGCGTTCAAGAACCGCCCGCGGCGGTACTTGGTCGGCGGCACCGCCGGCGGCAGCGGCTCGCCCCCCCGCTCCAGGGCGTCGGCGTACCCGTCCACGAACCCGTCCTCGTAGTCCTCGCTCCTCGCCTGCTTCACCCCCAGCTCCTTCGCTACCCGCTGCCCTTCCGCCCGGCACTGGTGCGTCACGTGCTTCTCGTCCAGGTACGTGGTCGGCTCGTTCACCGCGTTGTGAACGGCCGTTTCGGCCAGGTGACACCCCGCCAGTGGTGCCAAACCGCCCACCAGCAGGAGCACACGCCACCGCATGACGACACCTCGCAGGACAGCACACACCGCCCGTTATCGACACCGGCGGCGAGTGGAGTTGATCGGATTTGCCGGGGGATGGTGGGCGAAACGGAAAGAAACGCGAAGATTTCATCGAGTCCCGGAGCCGCCCGACCGAGATGTTCCCTTCGCTCCTGCTCGCGCTCGCCCCTCTCGCCGTGCCCGATCCGTCCGCCCCGTGGGAACTGGTCGAAGCCTGCCCACGGTTGGTCATCCGGGGCGACGTTCGCTCGACCGCTAGTGCGGTCGTCATCGGCCAGAAGGATGGGTTCGCCTACCTGCTGACGGCCCATCACGCGGTCGCCGACGGCCCACCGAGTCAGGTGCAGTTCTTCACCCTCCGGTCGTACCCGGAGCCGGCCCGCACGCTGACGAAGTGCGAGGTGGTGAAGGCCTTCCGCCAGCCCGATTTCGCGCTGCTGAAAGTGCCGACCGGGGACACGCCCGTGCCGGTGCTGAAGCTGTCCGCCCCGCCCCCCCGCCCGCGGAAGGTGCCGTTCGCTGCGATCAGCATCGGGTGCAGCAATGGCGACGCCCCGACCGGGGGGAACGAGACGGTGAGTGGTCGGCGGTTCGGTAAACGCGAGGGGGGCGAGCGGGCGTTCTTCTGGGAGACGGAGCAACCGCCGACGGCAGGGCGGTCGGGCGGGCCGCTGGTGGCGGACGGGAAGGTGCTAGGCGTGTGTGCGGCAGAAAATGGCGGCCGCGGGTACTACGCCCACCTGGATGAACTGCTGGCCGGGCTGAAGGCGGAGGGGTACGGCTGGCTGTGGGAGTGATGGGCCGCCCGACCCCGAAGGCCGCCCGCCCTCACTTCATCCGTTCGAGGGCCGCCTTCGCCTCCTTCGTCGGCAGGATGTCCGGGTGCCCGTCGGCCAGTTGCTTCAGCACCGCCTTCGCCTCGTCCGTCTTCACCCGCTCCAGCACGACGACCGCCAGCCGCGCCCGCTGCCAGTGGATCGGGGTCAACTCTCCCAGCGTCTGGACGGCCGTCGATTCCACCTCGACCCGCCCGCCCGCGAAGGAACTGAGTTCCACCCGCCCGTCCCGCACCCCGAGCGAACTGCCCTCCCGCACGTCGACCTTGCCCGGCACGCCGGGGGCGAAGCGGGTCAGGTGGAACAGCGCCGCCCGCCCGTGGTCGGTGGTCATCAGCTCGCACTGCGTCTGGATCGGTACGGCCAGCAGGGGGCGGAAGTACAGCAACCGCTCGAACGCCGGCTTCCACACCTTCGGGTCGTCGTCGTTGAGCGCCTTCAGCCACCCCTTCACGTCGTCGGGTGCCGCTTCGATGGCCGGCAGCACCTCGGCCAGCCGCTTCACGTCGTCGGGGCGATCGCGGAGCGACAACGCCCACCCGGTCGCCTGGATTGGCTCCCCGCTGAGTAACCCGTCCCAGCCCTTCTTGAACTCCGCGTCGGACGACACCGGGGCGGCCGTCGCCTTCAGCAGCCCGACGGCGGTGCGGGTGGGCAGGGCGTCCTTGTGACCGCCGGCGAGGCGGTCGAGGACGGCCCGGCTGGCTTTGGTGTCCAGGCGCCGAAGGACGTGTGCGGCGATCGCGGCCTGACGCCACTCGGTCGGTTCGAGCGCGTCCACCCGCGCCACTTGCCACCCGATACTCGTCACCCCTTCGCCGCCCCGGTTCGTCTTGAACAGGCACACCACCGTCACCCCGCGACCGATTCGGGGCGTCGTGATGTCGATCTGGTAAGTGCCCGCCGGGAACAGGCCGGGGGAGAAGTTCCACAGGTCCAGCAGCCGACGCCGGCCGTCCAGGCTGGTGACCTGTTCGATCTGACCTTTCAGGGGCAGGCCGGTCCGCGGGTCGTGATACCGGAGTTTGTCGAAGGCGGGCTTCCACACCTTCTCGTCGTCGCCGTTCAGGTCCGACAGCCACGCCCTCAGTTGGTCGGCCGAGGCGTCGAGAGGTGGCATCTTGTCGGCGAGGAACTCGACCGCCCGCGGGTGGTCGAGCAGGGCGAACACGGCCCGCGTGCGGACAACCGGGTCGTACGTCTCCAGGTCTTTCCACAGGCGCTCGAGTTGCTGCCGCTCGGCGGCCTTGTCCACCGGCACCGGGGCGGCGGGGGCGAGGGACGCGGCGAGGAGTGCGACCAGCGGCAACGGCATGACGGCACCTCCGGGCGGGTCACGCTCGCCTCCGCCTCGCGGCGAACCGGGGAACTACTCCCCGTCGAGCATGTGGCCGAGTTTGTCCTTCTTCGCCGACAGGTAGTCGCGGTTGTGTTCGCCGATGGGCATCTGAATGGGCACCCGCTCGACGATCTTCAGCCCGTACCCGTCCAGCCCGACCACCTTCCGCGGGTTGTTCGTCAGCAGCCGGATCTGCCGCACCCCCAGGTCGTGCAGGATCTGCGCGCCGATGCCGAAGTGCCGCAGGTCGGCGGCGAACCCGAGCCGCTGGTTCGCCTCCACCGTGTCCAGGCCCTCGTCGGCTTGCAGCTTGTACGCCCGCAACTTGTTCAGCAGGCCGATGCCCCGGCCCTCCTGCCGCATGTAGACGATCACCCCGCGGCCGGCCGCGGCCACCTGCGTCATGGCGTACTGCAGTTGCGGGCCGCAGTCGCACTTGGCGCTGTGCAGGGCGTCGCCGGTCAGGCACTCGGAGTGCATCCGCACCAGCACCGGTTCCTCCTGGATGGGGGTGACGCCGTGCGACTCTTCGCCCACCCCGCCCATCGTCAGCGCCAGGTGCGGCTCGGCGTCCACCACCGACGTGTACGCCACCAGGTGGAACAGGCCGAACTCGGTCGGCAGCGGGACGGCGATCTCGCGTTTGACCAGCTTCTCGGTGCGGCGGCGGTACTCGATCAGGTCGGCGATGCTGCACAGTTTCAGGTGGTGGACGCGGCAGAACTCTTGCAAGTCCGGCAGGCGGGCCATGGTGCCGTCGTCGTTCAGGATTTCGGACAGCACCCCGACCTCGCGGAACCCCGCCAGCCGGCACAGGTCGGCCACCCCTTCGGTGTGCCCGGCCCGCACCAGCACCCCGCCGTGTCGGGCGACGAGGCCGTCCATGTGCCCCTTGTCTCGCACCAGGTCGTGCGGGCCGCTCTGCGGGTCGGCGCACACGCGGATGGTGCGGCAGCGGTCGGCCGCGCTGATGCCGGTGGTGACGCCGGCGCGGGCGTCGAAGTTGCGGGTGAACGGGGTGGCCGACGGGTCGAGTTGCAAGCCCGGCAGCAGTTCCATGCCCAGGCGGTCGGCTTCCGGTTTGCCGAACACCACGCACAGCCGGCCGCACGCCTTGCGGATGAAGAAGTTGACGTTCTCGACGGTGGCCGACTCGGCCGCCATGACCAGGTCGCCCTCGTTCTCGCGGTGCTGGTCGTCCACCAGCACCACCATCTTGCCGGCCCGCAGGTCGGCCAGGGCGTCGTCGATCGGGCAGAAGGGGGTGCTCATGCCCTCATGATACGCGGCCCGGGCCGGCGGGCGTCAGCCGCCCGGCGGGCCGCCGCCCGGCCCGCCGGGGGCGCCCTGCATGGATTCGGGCGAGAGCACCGGCAGCAGGTCGGATTCCAGACGGACGACGCGGAAGCGGAAGGTGCGTTCGACGGTGCCCGGGGGCGGCTCCTTCTTCGGCTTGTCCTTGCCGTCCTTCGCCTCCTGCCGGGCCTGGGCCAACTCTTGCAGGACGGCCGGGTCGTCGCACACCAGCACCAGGTGGCCGGTGGAGAAGGTGCCGCGGGAGCGGATGAACTCGTCCCGCCGCGGTTGGAAATCGACCGGCACCTTGACGACCACGCGGGCCGGGTCGGAGGTGTCGACGAGGCCGAACTTGGGGGCCAACTCCGGGGCGCGGAAGTAGGGCAGGTTGGGCCGGTTGGCCGACGCCACCTGCAGGCGCGAGAAGGACGGCCACTCCCACGCCTCCCGCAGGTCGGTCAGCCCGTTGGTCACCCGGCTGCCGTCCGGGCGGGCGTACGCGTCGTCGGTCAGCGGCTGGCCGTTCGCGCGGGTGAAGAAGGCCGCCGGGCGGTCGGTGGCGGTCGCCTTCAGCGGGTCGGTCGCGCCCACCCACAGGGCGGGCGAGCCGACGAGCATCTGCCGGCCGACCACCCCCCGCTTGACCGCCTCGGTGTACTCCGGGTCGCGGCGGCCGGCGACGAACCGGTCGACCGCCGCCGCCGGGCCGAACGGGGGCGGCATGTGCAGCAGGTCGACGCACTGGTCGGCGGTGACGAACGCCCCCCGCTCGAGGGCGGCGATCAGCCAGCCGTACTTGGTGCGGGAGGCCCGGTCCAGTTCGGCGTACTGGTACCGCTGGCCGGGCATCACCTGCCACGACCGCTTCTTCGTCTTCGGGGCGGTGGTGGCCACCATGGGCACCACCAGCGGGAACTCCCCCTCCGGGCAACTGAGGGTGCCGGCCACCTCGCACCCCAGCTTGCCGTCCGGGCTGAGCTCCCAGTTCCGCAGCCCGTTCGGGGTGAACTTGGCGGCGTCCCGGTTCCGCGCCCACACGAGCAGGAGCGGGGAGTCGCGGAACTGGCTGTACGGGATGGCCCCCTGCGGCGAGTGGGCGGCCGTCGGGGCGGGCAGGGGGGGGGTGTCGGCCCGCTTCTTGTCCCGCGGGTTGACCAGCATCGGCGCGCCCGGGTCGAGCGTCCCCTCGTACGCCCGCCACACGTGCGGGTCGCTCGGGTCGGCCGGGTTCCCCTTGCCCAGGTCGTACGCCCAGTCGGCCATCTGCGCCTCCGCCTCGGTGCGGACGCTCAGGTCGTTGGCGATCAGGTAGGCGAAGTAGCACGCCCCGACCACCACGCACGTCCACCAGCCGACGTTCGCGTACCCCTCGCCGGTGCGGGCGCCCTCCGAGTTGCGGATGTGCCGGCGGGCGAGGAAGGCCAGGAAGATGCCCTGCGCCGGGAGGACGAACAGCAGGGGCATGAACAGCGGCTGGCCGTTCGAGTAGGCGTTCCACCCGAGGGCGAGGAGGGTGAGCACGAACACCACGGCCGTCGCCAGCGAGGCCACCGCCGCCCACGACAGCGGGGCGTACCGGGCGGCGGTGGCGTCGGTCGCGCTGTTCAGCTTCGGAGCGTCTGCCATGGGGGTCCACCCGCGGGGGAAGTCGTCCGGTCAGTACGCGGGCGGGGCGGGCGGGGTTCGCGACCGCCGGTGAGGGTATCGTATCGCCCGCCGCGGGGGCGTTCCCGGCTTCGCCCCGTACCACAACGGGATGAGCGATTTCGTCTGGCACTGCCGCGGGCGTGTGCTCCACCCCGTCCCCCGCCCGCTGGTCATGGGCATCGTCAACGTCACCCCGGACAGTTTCTCCGACGGCGGCACCTTCTTCGACCCGGCGAGGGCGGTCGAACACGGGTTGAAGTTGGTGCACGAAGGGGCCGACGTCCTGGACGTGGGCGGCGAGTCCACCCGCCCCGGTGCCGAGCCGGTGGACGTGCACGAGGAACTCCGTCGCGTGCTGCCGGTCGTGGCGGAACTGGCGAAGCGGACCCCGGTGCCCGTTTCCATCGACACCATGAAGGCGGTGGTGGGCGAGCGATGCCTGGACGCCGGGGCGAGTATCCTGAACGACGTGAGCGGGTTCCGCGACCCGGAGATGGTCGCCCTGGCCGCCCGCACCGGGGCCGGGCTGGTGGTGATGCACATGCGGGGCGACCCGACCACCATGCAGCAGAACCCGGAGTACGCCGACGTGGTCGCCGAGGTGGACGCCCTCTTCGCGGAGCGGTTGGCCACCCTGACCGCCGCCGGCATCGACCCGAGGTGCGTGTGCTTCGACCCCGGCATCGGGTTCGGTAAGACGCTCGATCACACCCGGCAGCAGTTGGCCGACCTGGCCGTTCACGCCCGGCACGGCCGGCCCGTTTGCCTGGGGGTGTCTCGCAAAGGGTTCATCGGCCAGGTGACCGGCCGCCCGCGGGCGGAGCGGGCGGCCGGTACACTGGCGATCAACTGCTACGCCGTGGCCGCGGGTGCCGCCCACGTCCTGCGGGTTCACGACGTGGGCGGCACCCGCGACGCGGTCCTCCTGTGGGAATTTCTCCACCCACAACCGTCCTGTCAGGAGAAACCCGGACTTTCCGCCCGCTCGTGAGACCAATACATTCACCCAGTCCATAGACGAAACTTCGCCCGCCGCCCGCGTTCGCCCGCCACGACCGGACCCGCTGGTGACTCACGCCGACGACCCCTATCGCCCGCTCTTCGACGCCAACCCCCTGCCCATGTGGGTGTACGACACCGGCACGTTCCGCTTCCTGGCGGTGAACGCGGCGGCGGTGGCCAAGTACGGGTGGACGCCGGACGAGTTCCTGGCGATGACCATTCTGGACATCCGCCCGCCGGACGAGATTGGGGCGGTGCGGGCGAGCGCGTCGGCCGCCGCCGGGGGGCTGCACGACACCGGCCCGTGGCGGCATCGGCGGAAAGACGGGGCCGAGATCCGCGTGCGGGTCACCAGCCACCCGCTCGCCTTCAACGGCCGCCCGGCCCGGCTGGTCCTCGCTCACGACGTGACCGCCCAACTGGACGCCCAGGAGAGACTGCGGCAGAGCGAGCGGCGGCTGGCCGCCGTCCTGGAGGCCGGCGGGATGGGGGCGTGGGCATGGGAACTGGGGCAGAACCGGGCGGTGTGGAACCACAAGGAGTTCGAACTGCTCGGCCTGCCCCCGCAGGATGACCCGGTGGACGCCGACCTGTTCTTCCAGCTTGTCCACCCGGACGACCGGGGATCACTCCAGGGGGCGATCGCTGCGGCCCTGGACAGCGGCCAGTTCCACGCCGAGTTCCGGGTGGTCACCCCGGCCGGGGAGGAGCGGTGGCTGGGGGGCAGCGGGCGGGTGATCCGCGACCCGGCGGCCGGCCTGCCCCCGCACATGTTCGGGGTGAACTTCGACATCACCGCCCGCAAGCGGGCGGAGGAGCGGCTGCGGGACAGCGAGCGGCTGTACCGGGCGGTGGTGGAGCACAGCACCGACGGGCTGGTGCTGGCCGCCCGCGGGGTGGGGGCCACCTTCAGCAGCCCGGCCGTGTCCGCCATCCTCGGCTACCCGACCGCCGAGTTCGACCGCCTCGCCCCCGAGCGGATGCACCACCCGGACGACCTGGACCGGGTGTGGCAGGTGATCCGGGAGGCCGAGGCCCACCCCGGTCGGGCGGTGCGGATCACCCACCGCATGCGGCACGCCGACGGCTCGTTCCGGTGGATCGACAGCACGGTGACGGACTGGACGGACGACCCGGCGGTTGGGGCGATCGTCATCAACCTGCGGGACGTGACCGACCGGGAGACCTCCCGCGAGCGGGAGCGGCGGACGGAGGAGAAACTGCGGCAGTCGGCCAAGATGGAGGCGATCGGGCAGTTGGCCGGCGGGGTGGCGCACGACTTCAACAACCTGCTCACCGTGGTCGGCGGGTTCTCCGAGTTGGTGCTCGCCGACCTGCCGGCCGACCACCCGCACCGCCCCGCCCTGCTGGCCGTCCGCGACGCCGGCGAGCGGGGGGCCGCCCTCACCCGCCAACTGCTCACCTTCAGCCGCAAGCAGGTGGTCGAGCCGGTGGTGCTCGACCTGAACGCGGCCGTCGCCCGCCTGGAGGGGCTGCTCCGCCGGCTCATCCCGGCCGACGTGCACATCGCCACCGCCCTGAACGCCCACCCGGCGGCCGTCCGCATCGACCCGGTGCAGGCCGAGCAGGTGCTCATCAACCTGGCGGTGAACGCCCGCGACGCCATGCCCGGCGGCGGGTGGCTGACCGTCGAGACGGCCAACCGCACCCTCGCCCCGGACGACCCGACCGGCCACCCCGACCTGCCGGCCGGGCGGTACGTGCGGGTGAGCGTGACCGACACCGGGCACGGCATGACGGACGAGGTGAAGGGCCGCATCTTCGAGCCGTTCTTCACCACCAAGGAGCAGGGGAAGGGGACCGGGCTGGGGCTGGCCACGGTGTACGGCATCGTCCGCCAGGCGGGCGGGCAGGTGACGGTGTACAGCGAGGTGGGGGTGGGCACCACCTTCCACCTGCTCTTCCCGCTGGTGGGCGCGGCGACCGAGGCGGCGGCGGCGGCGGCCGAGCGGCCGAGCGGCGGGACCGAAACCGTCCTGCTGGTGGAGGACGAGGCGGGGGTGCGGGACATCACCCGGCGGATCCTGGAGATGTTCGGGTACACGGTGCTGGCGGCCGAGAACGGGACGGCCGCCCTGCGGCTGCTGGGCGAACACCACGGCCCCATCCACCTGCTGCTGACCGACGTGGTGATGCCCGAGATGAACGGCCGCCAACTGGTGGCCGCCGTCCGCGGCGTGTCGCCCCACCTGCGGGTGCTGTACATGAGCGGGTACACCGACGACGCGGTGGTGCGGAACGGCATCCTGACCGCGGCCGACCACTTCCTGCAGAAGCCGTTCACCCCGCTCGCCCTGGCGGCCAAGGTGCGGGCGGTGCTCGACGCCCCGCCGAACGGCCTACACTGAGGGAACCCGCCCCCGGTTCCCCCTGCTCATGTCCACCCCCCGCTACCTCGTCTCGTTCGACGCCCGCACCGCCGTCCACCGGTTCACCGACGTGCTGGTCATCGGCGGCGGCATCGCCGGCCTGCGGGCGGCGCTGGCCGTGCCCCCGCACCTGGACGTGCTGGTGACGACCAAGGACAAGATCACCGAGAGCAACAGCAGCTACGCCCAGGGGGGCATCGCCAGCGTATTGGCGAAGGACGACACCTTCGAGAACCACGTCGAAGACACCCTCGTCGCCGGGGACGGCCTGTGCCACCCGGACATCGTGGACTTGGTGGTGCGGGAAGCCCCGGACGAGATCGAAAAACTGGTCGGGTGGGGCACCCAGTTCGACCTGGAGAACGGCACCCTGGCGCTCACCCGCGAGGGCGGGCACAGCCACCGGCGGATCGTTCACGCCCTCGGCGACGGCACCGGGCACGAGGTGATGCGGGCGATCATCGCCAAGGCGAAAGCGGCCGAGAACATCACCCTGTGGGACGAGACCTTCACCCTCGATCTGCTCACCCACGAGGGGGCGTGCGTGGGGGCGGTGTGCTGGCGGCCTGGAATTACGAAGGAGCTCATCTGGGCGAAGCAAGTCATCTTGGCGAGCGGCGGGTGCGGCATGGTGTACCGCGAGACGACCAACCCACCAGTCGCCACCGGCGACGGCATGGCGGCGGCGTACCGTGCCGGGGCCGAACTGCGGGACATGGAGTTCATGCAGTTCCACCCGACCGTGCTCTACGTCGCCGGGTCGGCCCGCTTCCTCATCTCCGAAGCCGCCCGCGGGGAAGGGGCTTACCTGCGGGACGTGAACGGCGAGCGGTTCATGCTGAAGGACGACCCGCGGCACGAACTCGCTCCCCGCGATGTGGTGGCCCGGGCCATTTTCCGCACGATGGAGCGGACCCAGCACCCGAACGTGTACCTCGACCTGTCGCACCTGCCGCGGGAAACCGTGCTGACCCGCTTCCCAGGCATCAACAAGGTGTGCCGCGGGTTCGG
>CAYMHO010000185.1:11711-13750 GCA_964390195.1 uncultured Fimbriiglobus sp.
GCATTCCGGTGCGTCCGGGCGCCCACTACACCATCGGCGGGGTGACGACCGACGACCACGGGCGGACGACATTGCCGAACCTGTGGGCGGCCGGCGAGGTGACGAGCAGTGGGTTGCACGGGGCGAACCGGCTGGCGTCGAACAGCCTGATCGAAGGGCTGGTGTTCGGGGCACGGTGCGGGCACGGTGCGGCCGAGGCGGCGGCGAAGATGCCGACCACCCTGGCGGCGTTGCCGCTGAAGCACACCGTCGGCGACCCGCTGACCGAACCGCTCGACGTGGCCGACGTGACCAACAGCTTGCGGGCGCTGATGGTCCGGAAGCTCGGCATCGTCCGCGACCGCACGCGGATGGACGAGGCTCTGCGGGACGTGGACTTCTGGTGCCGGTACGTGCTGGCCCGCGAGTTCCGCGACCGCGCCGGTTGGGAGTTGCAAAACCTGCTGACGGTGGCGAGGCTGATGATCGCCGGGGCGATCGAGCGCGACGAATCCCGCGGGACGCACTTCCGCAGCGACTTCCCCTCGAGGGACGACGTGCGATGGGGCAACCTGCGACACACGACGACGAAGCGGTAGGTCGGGCCGTGCCCGACGCCAAACCGCCTTCGGGCGCAGCCCGACCTGTGGCACTCAGTCAGAGGCGTAACAAGTGAGTTGGACCTGTGAGCCGGAACGACACGTCCGGGATGCTGTCCTCGACTTGGAGTTGCACATCTGGGGGCAGGCCCCGGTGCAGGTTGATGGACGCCTAGCCGGGCACCCGCTGTACTTCCGCGCACGAGGCGATGCGTGGAGCTTCACCCTCTGTACCAACGCGGACCTCGATCCTTCCGAACTGCGAAGTGGTCCATGCCCGGGGTTCTTCCGGGACGGTGAGTACACCGGGTATGAACTGGAAGGAGATTACGGGTCGTGGCCGGCGGCAAGCTACATGCCATACGACGAGGTGGAGCGGGTCATACGCGAGTGCGCTGTTCGGTATCTGGCGGACGCGGCGGTCGCCGGCCCGCCCCCTCCCGAACTTGACCCACGGTGGCGTTCAGGGACAGTGCTCGCTCTTGCCGCCGGCATCGACACCGAGCGAGCGTTCGACCGGATGTCGATTCTGGCCGACGCGCTCGAAGAGGCCGGGTGTGACAACGCCGACATCCTCGCCCACTGCCGTGGCGACGGCCCGCACGTCCGCGGGTGCTGGGTGGTCGATCTGCTGCTGGGGAAGAGCTGACATGCCGTTGCGGAACGACCTGTCGAGTGGTCGAGGCGGTCGATTCGCCCGAGTCAAATCCGAGTGACCGAAATCGACTCGGAGGCCGTTTGCCTGCCGTATCTTCCAGTCGAGTCGTCGGTTATGGCAGTCGGTTCGCTTCTCCACCCGGCAGGGGGATGTGTGAAAGTCGTGATACTCTTGATCCCCTTGATCTTCTTGATCCGCTTCGAACGACGCCCTGCCGGCCCTCGTCACGTTGTCACCACACCCGCGTAATCCGCCCGGAACAGCACGCGAGCACCGAACCCCAAATCCACCAGCAACCGATAGCGGTGGAACTTCTCCCGCCCGACGTTCACCCCAGACCCGCGACCCACCGCCACCCGCACCCGACGGGCACACACCTTCCGCAACCGCAGTTCGGCCGACCGCTCACTCCGGGCGGCGGCCAACAGTCGCCGGACCACCCCCGCCCGGAGCGAGTGCTCCCGGCTGTCCACCACCGCCCCGCAGAACGGCCCGCCGACGAACTCGATGGTGACGTGCGGCTGTTCAGTCATCACGAACTCCGGGCATCGTGGGGCGGGCGGGTGAGTGTATGCACCGCCAGCCGCCAGCCGCCCGCCGACCACGCCCCAACCGTGCCACCGCGGCCGTGTTTCCCGACACCGCCCCGCCCCGACTGGCACGCTCGCCCCTTGACGTTCGACGCCCGCCCTCCCGCCGGTACAATCCCTTCTCGGAAGGGTGGCAGAGTGGTCGATCGCAACCGCCTTGAAAGCGGTCAACGGGTCAAACCGTTCGGGGGTTCGAATCCCCCCCCTTCCGCT
>CAYMHO010000186.1:0-13531 GCA_964390195.1 uncultured Fimbriiglobus sp.
ACGTGCCGATCTGGGCCACGCTCTTGTGCCCGTACTTCTCCTTCACGTACTGGATGACCTCTTCCCGCCGCTCCTGGTCGAAGTCGATGTCGATGTCCGGCGGCTCCTTGCGGCTCTTGTCGAGGAACCGTTCGAACAGCAGGTCGTACTCGAGCGGGCAAACGTGACTGATGTACAGTGTGTACGCCACGATCGCCCCGACGCCCGACCCCCGTGCGGTGCTGCGGATGCCTTTGTCCCGCGCGTACTTCACGAAGTCCCACACGATCAGGAAGTACGCCGAGTAACCCATGTGCGCGATGACGCCCAGCTCGATCTCCATGCGGTCGAACACCGCCTTCGGCGGGCTGTCGCCGTAGCGTTCCTTGATGCCTTGCAGCACCAGTTCGCGGAGGTACTCGTCGGCGGTCAGGCCGCGGGGACTCTGGAACACCGGGAAGTTGCGGCCGAAGCTGAGCTGAATGTCCACCCCGTTGGCGATCTCTTGCGTGCGGGCGACGGCGTCGGCGTAGTCGGGGAACAGCTTGTACATGTCCTGCGGGCTGCGGACGTAGTACGGGTTGGGCATCTTCTCTTCGGGGTACGTCTTCTTCCGCGGGTCGTGCAGCCGCTTGGTGTTGATGCAGAAGTAGATGTCGTGGGCGATGGCGTCGTCGGCACAGAGGTAGTGGGCGTCGGCGGTGGCCACCAGCGGCACCCCGATCTTCTCGGCGATGTCCGCCGCCACGGGGGTACACTGCTCCTGCAGGCTCAACCCGTTCGCCTGGATCTCGATGTAGAAGTCCTTCTTGAACAGCCTGGCGAAGTACTTGGCCAGCTTCTCGGCGTCGGCCACGCGGTCGGCCAGGATGTACTGGTTGAACTGCCCGGCCAGGCACCCGCTCAGGCAGATCAGCCCCTCGCTGTGCTTCTCCAGCACCTCGCGGTCGATCCGCGGCTTGTAGTAGAACCCCTCCAGGAAGGCGATGCTGCTCAGTTTGATCAGGTTGTAAAAGCCGGTGCGGTTCTTCGCCAACAGGGTGAGGTGCGTGGACGCTTCGCCGCTCCCGCCGGCCGATTTCGTCTTCTCCGCGCGGTGGTTCGGCGCCAGGTACGCCTCGTACCCGATGATCGGGTTGATGCCGCCCTTCTTGCACGCCTCGTAGAACTCGATCGCCCCGTACAGGTTGCCGTGGTCGGTGATGGCGACCGCGTTCATGCCCAGCTTCTTCGTCTGCTCCACCAGCGTGGGGATGCGGTTGAACCCGTCGAGCAGGCTGTAGTGGGTGTGCAGGTGCAGGTGGGCGAACTTGGCGGGGTCGGCCATCGGCGGGGATCCGGTGGTGAACAAGTGAACAAGTACGGATGGAGGATAGCAAAGCGGGGGAACGGCGCGAAGGGGAATGGCACATCCCTTGCCTTCCATACGCCCGTGAGAGATAACAGAGCGGCAGGCATGCCCTCCCCCCGCGAGACCCGCCCATGTCCACGCAAGACCGCTCGGTGTTGTGTCTCATCCTCGGCGGCGGCAAAGGCAGCCGCCTGTTCCCGCTCACCAAGAGCCGGGCGAAGCCGGCCGTGCCGGTGGCCGGTAAGTACCGGCTGATCGACATCCCCATCTCCAACTGCATCAACAGCGGGCTGCGGAGCATCTACGTGCTCACGCAGTTCCTGAGCGTCAGCCTGCACCGGCACATCGCCAACGCGTACAAGTTCGACATGTTCGGCAACGGGTTCGTCGAGATCCTGGCCGCCCAGCAGGCGAACGACGAGCACATCGGCTGGTACCAGGGCACCGCCGACGCGGTGCGGCAGAACCTGTCGTACATCGAGCGTGAGGAGTCGGACGAGATCCTCATCCTGAGCGGGGACCAACTGTACCGCATGGATTACCGGGCGATGATCGACACCCACCGCCGGAGCGGGGCGGACGTGACCATCGCGGCCATCCCGGTGCACGAGTCGCAGACGAGCGGGTTCGGACTGATGGTGGTGGACGACGAGGGGAAGGTGGGGCGGTTCGTGGAGAAGCCGAAGACGGCCGAGGCCCGCCAACCGTGCTTCGTCGACGGGGCGTGGATCGACGCCAAGGGCATCCCGAGCAACGGGCGGAACTACCTGGCGAACATGGGCATCTACCTGTTCAACACGCCCAAGCTGATCGAGATGCTGAACACCCCGGTGCTCGACACCCTGCACAACCAGATGCGCCCCCCCCACGACTTCGGGCACAACGTGTTCCCGCACTACGTGGGTAGGATCCACATCCAGGCCCACCTGTTCGACGGCTTCTGGGAGGACCTGGGGACGATCAAGAGCTACCACGAGATCAGCATCGCCCTGGGCGACGCCACCCCGCCGTTCGACTTCTTCACCCCGGACGAGGCCATCTACACCCGCATGCGGAACCTGCCGGCCAGCAAGTTCGACGGGGCCACCCTCATCCACAGCCTGGTGAGCGACGGCTGCCGCATCGGGGCCGGCAGCACCATCGACCGCTGCCTGATCGGGGTGCGGTCCCGCATCGGGGCCGACTGCCGGCTGAGCGAGACGGTGGTCATCGGGTCGGACGGGTTCGAGACGCCGGAAGACCAGGCGGAGAACGCCCGCCTCGGCCGCCCCGCGTGGGGCGTCGGGGACGGCACCCGCATCGTCCGGGCCATCCTGGACAAGGGGTGCCGCATCGGGAAGGGGTGCAAGTTGGTGAACGAGAAGAAGGTGCAGGAGGCGGACGGGCCGAACGGCCAGTGGTACATCCGCGACGGCATCATCTGCGTCCCGCGCAGCGGCGTCATCCCCGACGGCACCCACATCTGACCCCGCGACCCAGGAGCGGCCGGGGTGAACCCGGCCGCTCCTGGGTCCGGCCGATTCCGTCACATTTTCGCCCACCCGCCATTTTTCCGCCGACGAATCGGCCCGCGTCCGGGAACATCAGTTTGACCCCGCACCGGCGAGCCACGCATGACGACGACACTCGGCACCGGCCTGCGGCGGGCGGCCGCCCGCCTCGCCCCGGACCCCGACCCCGACCCCACCCCCGATGGCGACCTGCTCGCCCGCTTCCTGGCCACGCGGGACGAACAGGCGTTCGCGCTGGTCGTCCGCCGGCACGGGCCGATGGTGCTCGGCACCTGCCGGCGGGTGCTGGGCAACGCGGCCGACGCCGACGACGCCTTCCAGGCGGCATTCGTGGTGCTGGTGCGGAAGACCGGGTCTCTCACCGATCGATCCTGCGTCGGCAACTTCCTGTACGGGGTCGCGATCCACACCGCTCTGAAGGCTCGTGCGATGGCCACCAAACGGCGGGCGAAAGAGGCGAAGGCGACCCGGCCGGACCAACCCGACAGCAGCGAACTGTCCCGCGCGGTGGACGAAGAGTTGGCGAAGCTGCCGGACAAGTACCGCGAACCCGTGGTGCTGTGCGAACTGGAAGGCGTGTCCCGCAAGGTCGCCGCCGCCCGCCTGGGCATCCCCGAGGGGACGGTCAGCAGCCGGCTGGCCACCGCCCACCGCATGTTGGCCAAGCGGTTGACGGCGAAGGGGTTCGCCGCGGCGGGGGTGACGGCGGTGCTGGCGAACCAGGCGTCCGCCGTGCCCGACACACTGGCCGAAGCCGCCCTCCGCGCCGCCATCGACGGCCCGCCGGCGGCGGTCACACAACTGGCGTCCGAGGTGTCCAAGATGTTGCTCTGGAACAAGCTGAAGGCGGTGGCGGTGGTGAGCGTGTTCCTGGCTTGTAGCATCGGCGTCGGCCTGACGGCGAACGCGCTCGCGGCCGACGAACCGAAGGTGAAGGCCCCCGTTCCGACGAAACCCGACGACATGGGGAAGCCGGCGGACAAGAAGCCCGACGACGTCAAATTGCTCCAGGGTAAGTGGGTGCCGAAAGCGGTCGCGTGGGATCCGCCGCCGGCCGTCGAGCCGGGGGCGAAGTTCTTCCCGGCGAACCACGAACTGACGTTCACCGGCACCGACCTCACCTGGGTGTCGTTCACCCTGGACGATCCCAAAAACCGCTCGACGCAGACGAAGCCGTTCAAACTGGACCAGACGACCAGCCCGAAGGAACTGACGAGCGGGGACATGGAGTGCGTGTACGAGTTGGATGGCGATAGGCTGAAGGTGGCCATGTACTTTCTTACCCCCGGCCGACCGAAGGGGTTCAACGCGAAGGACAGCCCGCCCGGCAAGGGGCACGTCATCCTCATCGAACTCACCCGCGTGAAGGACGAGAAGAAGGACGAGGCGGACAAGGGTTACTCGCTGAAAGACGGCGAGGTGCTGAAGCTCATCCCGGCCCCGTTCGCGTACGGACGGGAGGAGATTTACACCCAACTCGACGCCGCGGGCGGGATCAAGCCGACCCCGCCGCACGACACCCGGCTGATGGCGGTGACGGTAAAGGACGGCAAGCCGGTGTCGGCGAACGCCTTCACCGACCGCAAAACGCCCGGAGCGGAAACCGCAGGCAAGCCGCTCACGCTGTTCGTTCAACACGCCCTGCGGACCGACATGGCGAAGGTGGCCGACCCGAACTGGCTGCTCGAATCCGTCATCCTCGACGCCGACCTGGTGCTGAAGAAGGGGGCCGACCCGGCCGACCTGCTCGCCGGGTTGGAGAAGGAGCTTTCGGCCAAGTGGGGGGTGAAGCTGTCGCTCAAGTTCGAGGAGGCGGAGCGGGAGGTGGTGGTCATCAGCGGCAAGCACATGCTGAACCCGCCGCCGAAGGAATCGGATGATGGCCGGGTGTTCGGGCAGGCGTCGGTCGTCCACTTCTACGCCACGGACAAGGTGGAGACGGCGAACAGCCTGATGGACTCCAGCCGCGGGCTGCCCGCCGAGTTGGCCAAGTTCGTCGGCCGGCCGGTGATCGACGAATCCGACCTGAGCATGAACGCGGTGCCGGTGAAGATGACCTTCCACGTGCAGTGCCCGGAGACGGACAAGACCCGTGCCGCCGACCGCGACCCGGCGAAGGTGCTCCAGAACCTGGCCAACCAGACCGGCCTGGTCTTCAAGCTGGGGAAACAGAGGGTGAAGGTGCTGGTGGTGGCGAAGGCGGAGAGGTGAGGCGGCTTGCCGCGAGACGGAGGCGAGCGAGCCACGCTGGCGCGCTCGCCTCCGTCTCGCGGCAAACCGTCCAACGGTTCACATCAGCCGAGCAGTTCGGGGATGGGGTCGGGGTGGTCGAGCAGGAACTGCGGGCGGCCGGTGTGGTCGGGGAACGTCACTTCGCCCGGCTTCACCCCGAGCAGGTGGTACAGGGTCGAGAGGACGTGCGTCGGGCGGTACGGCTTGGACCGCGGGCGTTCCCCGCGGGCGTCCGTCTCGCCCACCATTTGCCCGCCCTTCAGCCCGCCGCCGGCCACGAACGCGAACCCGGCTTGCCCCCAGTGCCCGCGGCCGTCGGGCGTCACGTCGCCGATCTTCGGCTGCCGCCCGAACTCGCCCCAGATGACCACGGCTGTACGGTCGAGCAGCCCGCGGGCGTGCAGGTCTTCGAGCAGTGCCGCCACCGCCTGATCGTAAATGGGCAGCTTGGCCTTCAGGAACTTGAAGTTGTGTGCGTGCGTGTCCCACCCGCCGGGGTCGTTCGCCTCGGGGATCTTCACCGGGAACCTCGCCCCGACCGACACCACCCCCACGCCGGCCTCCACCAGACGGCGGGCGCGGAGGAAGTCCAGCCCGGCCGGGCCGAAGCGGTCCTTCACCCGCGGCTGTTCGCGGTCGAGGTCGAGGGCGTCCCGCACTGCGGTGCTCGTAAGCATTTCCAGGGCACGGGCGTTGGCCGCGTCCACACTGGCGAAGGCATTGGCGTGTTCAAGCTGTCGGGGGAGGCGGTCGAAGGCGGCGAGCAGTTCGCGGCGGTCGTCGAACTTCTGCGGGCTGATCTGCGGGTGGCGGGCGGCGTCCTGCACCACCGGGCCGATGGCGCTGAACGGGCGGTGGGCCGGGCCGAGGTAGGCCGGCTCCTCCGGGTCGTCGTAGCTGCCGAGCAGCTTGTGGCTGGAGGTGCTGACGTAGGGCGGGACCGGGCCGTCCGAGCCACGGAGCTTGCTCACCACGCACCCGAACGCCGGCCGCCGCACCGACCCGATCCGCCCGCTCGCCTCGGCGTGAATGCCGGTGAGCAGTTCGGTCGGGTCGTGGTTGCCGTGCGTCACCAGCCCGCGGACGACGGCGAACTTGTCGGCCAACTTCGCCTGTCGGGGCATCAACTCGCTGATGTGGACGCCGGGCACGTTCGTGCGAATCGGGCTGAACTCCCCGCGGTACTCGGCGGGGGCGTCCGGCTTCAGGTCGTACATGTCGATGTGGCTTGGGCCACCCGGCAGGTACACCATGATGACCGACTTGTGCGGGGCCGCCGGGCTGTCCGCCCGTGCCGACGAGCGGAACAGGTCGGCCAGCGTCAGCCCGCCGACAGCCAACCCGCCGAGCCGCAGACAATCCCGCCGGCTGAACGCGACATCGAACATGGGCGACCCCGCGTGGAACACGCCCGGCAGTGTACCCCAGCAGGGCGACCTCCGCCACCGGCATCGCCTATACGGCCCGAACCGCCGATCGGAGTGGCAAGGCCGTCAGCGTGCCGAAAGACGTCGTATCACTCGTGGTGATTCGCCACTGTGGTTCACTGGCCAAATCCAGGATCGCGTCCACCCGTCGTTCCACCTCCACCTTCAACACGTCGGTCGAGAAGTTCCAGATCGGTGCCCACACCGGCCAGGCGGGGGTGATGTGCTCTCCAATGATCGCCGCGAGTCGGTCGAGTGAACCCGGCGGTAAGGGACGTAGGTCGAACTGGCGTTCGTCGCACCCCTCCGGGTTGTGTGTTTCGTCCGCCAAGTCGAACCGATACACCAGCCCGTCAGCCAGTTCCATCACCCCGTCGGTTGCCCCGTCGTAGTAGCCGAACACGATCACCCGCGACACCGGCGAGGGGTCATTCAATCCCGGAACGAAGTCAGTCATGGTTCACCCCCGCAACACTCAAACCTATCGGAGCTGACAACGAACCTTCGCGCTCACCTATCGCCCAGTCCTGCCCAGCCGAGACCAGGGTTTAGCGACAGGTAATACCGCCGTTCCTTTTGCTGTTGTGCATCTGATAGGTTGGCAAGACATCCTGGCGTCAGCCCGAGTTCGACCCAGTCCACCTGTTCCAGATGCACCAACCACTCGGTGAAGGTTCGTCCTAGTACCACCGTCGTTTCCAAGACGTCGGGGCCTTCCCCTCCAGGGCCGGAGATGTCCCTTCCGAGGGCGAGGATGGAACCGGCCGGACAGGAGGGGGCGTTCAGGACGTACAGGATCATGTCGCCGCAGAACTGGCTAATTCCAATGTACACGGCCCGGAACTGCTCCCACCTGGGTGGGCAATCGCTCGGACGTCGCAGGTCTTGCCAGCCGTTGATGGCTCGGATCTCGTCCAACCGGCAGAGCCGAACGGATCTGTCACAATCCGTCGCCAACCCCACTCCCTCGTTCTGGGCGTAGAACGCGATGAGATCCAAAGGCAAATCGGACCGATCCACTACCCGCGGTGCAGGCAGTGGGACGAACGGCTTCTGATCCTGCTCTGCCTCGTCGTGGCTCATCGCTCACGCCCCGTACTTGCCCAGTCGGCCGGCGTGCGCCATCGCCCACAGCATCAGGTGCTTGGCCGGGAACTGGCCCAGGCCGCCGCCGCGGCACTCCGCCTCGCCGAACTTGCTGAACCCGTCCGATCGCGCGAGCGGGCCGGCGATGACCGTCGGCACGGGGTGCCAGCTGTGGCTTTTCATCTTGCTCGGCGTGCTGTGGTCGCCGGTCACGATCAGCACGTCCGGGTTCAAGGCCCGCACTTTTGGGATGACGGCGTCGAAGGCCTCCGTCTTCTTCACCTTCTCGGGGAAGTTGCCGTCTTCACCCGTGCTGTCGGTGTACTTGTAGTGGAGGAAGAAGAAGTCGTAGTCGGCCCACGCCGCCTTCAGCCGCTCGGCCTGCGTGTCCAGGGTGTCGCCGGCGTCGAGGATGTCCATGCCGACCAGCCTGGCCAGCCCCTTGTACATCGGGTAGACGGCGATCGCGGCGGCCTTCAGCCCGTACACGTCGTGCATCGTCGGGATGGCCGGCTGCTTGGCGAACCCGCGGAGGGTGGCCCCGTTCGTCGGCGCGTCGCCCTTCAGCACCTCGTTCGCCTTGGCGATGAACTCGTTCACCACGGCGGCGGTCTTCTGGCTCGCCGCGTCCGCCCCTTCCGCCTTCAGCGGGGCCACCCCCACCGCCTGTGGGTCGGTGTCGTTCACCCGGTCGCCCAGCCCGTCACCCCGGAACACGAGTACGAAACGGTGCTCTTTCACCGGCTCGACGAACACCTCCGCCCCGCTCACCTTCACCGTACGCAGCTTGGCCACGATCTCCTTGCACCGCTCGGTCGTCGGCCGGCCGGCCCGGCGGTCGGTGATCTTGCCGTCCGCCCCCAGGGTGCAGAAGTTGCCGCGGATGCACACGTCCTTTGACGTGACCGGAAAGTTGATGCCCAGGGCTTCGAGGATGCCCCGCCCGATGCGGTACTCGAGCGGGTCGTACCCGAACAGGCCGAGGTGCCCCGGCCCGCTGCCGGGGGTGATACCGGGGAGCACGGGGGTGCTCAGCCCGCAGGTGCCGACGCGGGCCAGTTCGTCCAGGTTGGGGGTGTTGGCGGCCTCCAGTTCGGTCTTCCCGCCGGCGGCGAGCGGCAGCCCGCCCAGCCCGTCGGCGACCATCAGAACGATCTTGCTCTTCGACTCTTCGCGCAACTCTCGGATCAAGTCGTGAGTGTTCATGAGATTCGTCTTCCGCGGGGGAATTGATGACGTAGAGTAGTCCACAGTAGCTATTTCGGTGGTGGGCGTCTCGCCTGGGGGGGGCGGGCGGCCCGCGGCACGCTTTGAGGCACCCATGCAACTGCCCGACGAGACTATCGAGTACCAGTACGCTCGGCTGATCGCCCCGCCGGCGGAGAGCTGGACCCCTCTCGCCGAACTGCAGGCCAAACACCTGCTGTCCGACGACCGCGTCGAGGCGATGAAGGCCAAGCTGAACACCGTCCGCGGGCAGGTGGCCGCCGAGCGGGAGTTGCAGAACCCGCCGCCGCGGTTGCAGCCGCTGCAGGCCGGGTTCATCAACCTGCCCCAGCAGACGCTCGACAGCTACCGCCGCAAGGGGGACGCGAGCGAACTGGGCAAGGTGCTGCGGCTGTCGCAGCGGCTGAAGGAGAACACCGACCGGGTGGTGGTGCTGGGCATCGGCGGCAGCTACCTCGGGGCGAAGGCCCTCTTCGACGCCCTCTGCCACGCCTACCACAACGAGCTGCCGGCCAAGATGCGGATGGGCAAGCCGCGGGTGTACTTCGAGGGGAACAACGTCGACAACGACGCCCTGGCGGAGTTGCTGGAGTTGTTCGAGAACGCGTGCGTCGACCCCGAACTGCCCGAAGAGCGGTGGGGGGCGGTGGTCATCAGCAAATCCGGCGGGACGATGGAGACGGCCGCCGCGTACCGGGCGGTGCGGGCGGAGATGACCAAGTTCTACGGGCCGAAATCGGACTGGCTGAAGCAACTGCTCGTGCCCGTCACCGGGCCGAAGGGGAAGCTCCGCGACCTGGCCCGCGCCGAAGGCCTGCCGGACGACGACATCCTCACCATCCCGGACGACGTGGGCGGGCGGTACAGCGTGTTCACCCCCGTCGGCCTGCTGCCGGCCGCCATCATGGGCCTGGACGTGCGGGCGCTGCTCATCGGCGCCGCCGCCATGACCAAGCGGTTTCTGGAGGAGCCGTTCGACCGCAACCCGGTCCTCCAGTACGCCGCCGTCAACCACCTGATGACGGAAGAGTTGGGCAAGACCGGCCGCGTGATGGCCGTGTGGAGCCGCAAGCTGGAGAGCGTCGGCTTCTGGTACGACCAGCTGCTGAGCGAGAGCCTGGGGAAGAACAACCGCGGGGCGACGCCCATCACCAGCGTGTACACCCGCGACCTGCACAGCCGCGGGCAGCAGCACCAGGAGGGCACGCGGGACAAGGTGATCAACAACCTGGTCGTGCGGCAGGCGAAGCACCAGCCGATCGTGCTGGGCATGTCCGACCGGAACGAGGACGAACTGAACCAGTTCAGCCGCAAGGCCCTGCCGGACGTTCTGGACGCGGCGTTCAAGGGGACGAACCAGGCGTACGCCGAGGCCGCCCGCCCGACGGCCGACCTGATCCTGCCGGGCATCAACGAGCACGTCATCGGCCAGTTGATGCAGATGCTCATGCTGGCGACGGTGGTGGAAGGGCGGCTGATGGGCACCAACCCCTACGGGCAGCCGGGGGTGGAGGCGTACAAGAAGAACATGATGACCCTGCTGAAGGCGACCCCGAACCTGCCGAAGGGCGAGGTGGCCGACCAACTCAAGGGGAAGTGACGAGCACCCGTCGCGGCGAGCGCGAGCGAGCCTGGGTGGTCGCCCAGACTCGCTCGCGCTCGCCGCGAAGTCGTGTGGGCTACTTCTCCGCCCGCGGCGGCGGCAGCACTTCCAACATCGGCGGGAACTTCTGCTCCAACTCGGCGAGCAGTTTCTTGAAGTCGTCCCGCTCGCGGATGGGGTCGAGGTCTTTGTCATTCTTCACGTTGGCAACGTTTTTGTACCCGGCCTTCACGGAGTTCCGCAGCATGTCCATCGCGTCGTCCGCGTACGGCTTGTTCTTCGCCCCCGACTGCGCCGCAGCGACCGAATAAACACACGCGAAGTTGTACCAGTCCTCGGCGTCCCACTCGGACTCCTTTCGTAACACGTCCACCTCGCCGACCGCTTCGACTCCCCGGCCGCCGAACAGCAAGGAGACGACCCGTTCGGCTCGCAGGTCCGACCGCTCACCCGGCGGGGTGAGCTTGATCGCCACGTCCCAGTCGGCCACGGCGTCGGCATACCGCTTCAGCCGGTGATAGGCGCGGGCACGGCCCCAGTAGCTGTTCCGGAGGAACTGTCTTGCCTCACCATCTTTGGGTTTCGCGCTCACCACGCGATCGAGGATTTCAATCGCCGTCCGGAATGCCTCCAAACTGTCGGACGGTTTGCCCTGTCGGCGCAACATGTTCCCCAGGTCGCAGTACGCGCCGCCGTGTGAGACCCGGAGCGTCACCTCGTCCGGCATGTCCGCCGCCAGTTGTGCCATCAACCGGATCGTGCTGCGATAATGGGTTTCGGCCTCCGGCCACCGCTTGAGCGTGCTCTCGACGTATGCCAAACTGGACAGGGAAACGCACAAGTTCCGGCGGTATTTCAACGACTTTGGAACCTCTCCAACCAACTTCTCCAGGGTCGTTGCTGCGGTCGAGTACTCGGTCGCCGCACGCGGCAGGTCCTTGTTCGCTTCGCACGCTTTTCCGAGGAGGAGGCGGATGTAGGCCGATTCGTATCGGAGTTCGGAGCCCGACGAAACATCCGGGGGGATCTGTTCACTGGCGATCAGCGCGCCGCGGAGCACCTTTTCGGCTTCGACCGGCTTGTTCCTGTCGAGCAGAGCCTCGCCGAGCGAGCGCCTGCACTTGGTCAGTCGCTCCGCACTGCCACCATCTGGCGGCGTGGCCGTCGCCATCTTCTCGAGGTGCGGTTCGGCCCGGCGGAAGATCCGCTCGGCATCCGCAGGCCGGTCGGTGGCGTACAGAGACCCGAGGGAAAAGTAACTCACCGTGAGTTGTCGCAGGTAGTCGGGAACCGTCGGTGCCTCGGCGATCAGTTTCTCCTGGAGTGCTATCGCCTTGGCGTACCACTCCTCCGCCTCCGCCGATTTGCCCGAGCCCTCGGCCAGTTTGCCCAAGTTGTGGTGCGTCATGGCGAGTTCGTGCCGGTAGTCCGGGACGAGTGGGTGGTCGGCAACCAGTTTTTCCTGCACTGCCGCTGCCTGCCGATACAGTTCGGCCGCCTCCGCACGGTTCTCCCGCCGGCGCAAGACCTGAGCCAGTGCGTTGAGACAAACCCCCAACTGCTGGCGGTACTTCGGGGCGACCGGGTATTCGGCCACCAACCGGCGGAGTTGTGCGGCTGCCTGCTGGTAGTGTTTTTCGGCGCCCCCACCGTCCTTCGTGTCATCGAGGAGACGCCCGAGGTTCGAGTGACTCTTCGCCAGACCGGAACGGTACTCGGGGTTGTCCGGGTGCTGACGCACCAACTCTTCTCGGAGGGAGAGCGCGAGGTCGAATTCCCGTGTGGCTTCTTGGAATCTGTTCAACCCCGCCAGGAGCCCACCAAGGTTGTTTCGAGTTTTTGACAGGCCTTCCCGATACGAAACAACCCGTGGGAAATCCGTCACGAGTGCGGTCTCAATATCTGCCGTTTCACGCCACCGTGCCAACGCCTCGGTCGGTCGTCCCAGATCTTTCTGCACCAGCCCCATGTTCAACAACCCGGCCGCGAGTTGTGCTCGGAAGGGGGCGCGGGTCGGGAATTCAGCCACGAGACGGCGGTCGATCTCGATCGCCGCCGAACACTCCGTTTCGGCATCCGTCAACCGCCGCAGGTCGAGGAACAGGCGGCCCAAGTTGGTATGTGTTGCCGACAGGTTCTGAATGTGCGACGGCTCACTCGGATCGGTCACGGCGAGGTCGGCGAACGCGGCACTCGCCTGTTGAAACGCGGCCACCGCACGGGCGGTCTGACCGAGCCGGGACTGGATGATCCCGACGTGGAGGGAGGCCATCGCAGCACGCCGCCGGCCCTCCACATCGTTTTCTCCGCTCTCAGCGAACTCCTGGTAGTAGGTCAACACTTCGGCCAGGAATTTCCGCTGCTCCGGCGTGATCTCCTTCTGGGTGGTCAGGGAATCCCCGGTGACCTCCGACACCATGGCCTCCAGCACTTCGGCCGTCTTCGAGTACGCCTTCTTCTGTTTGTCACGGTCGTCGATCGCCGCCGCCTTTGCTCTCCCCTCGGCCAGTTTGGCCTTCTCCTCCCTTCCCGCCCGGTCCACAGCCACCAGAAACCCGATGCCCGTGCCGATGACGCCGAGGGTGAGCACCCCCGCCACCACCCCGGCGGCGAGGTTGAACAGCCGTCGTCGTTTGTGCTGCTCGCCTTCTCGCACGACCGCTTCGGCCCGTTCCGTCTCGGCTTGCCGCAGCCTTGCTTCCACGCCGGCGCGGTAGGCGGCGACTTCGGTCGCCACCGCTCGGCCGTCGGCGGGGCGGGAGTCGCGGTCGGCGGACAGACAGCGTTTGGCGACGGCGATCAGGTCGGCATCCGCCCCGCACACACCCAGACGGGTGAGCACGTCGGACAGGTCGGCGGCGGCCGCCTTCTGAATCGTCTCGACGGCGGTGCTGCCGACGAACGCCGGCTGGCCGGTCAGGATGGCCGCCAGGGTGGCGCCAAGGGCGAACACGTCGGCGCGGGCGTCGACTGGTTCGCCGCGGGCCTGCTCCGGGGCCATATAGCCGGGGGTGCCGAGGATGGCGCCGGCCTGGGTCAGATCCGGGGGGGCGGGGGGGGGGGGGGGCCCCCCCCCCACCCCCACCCCCACCCCCGAAGAAGCCCCCCCCGACCG
>CAYMHO010000187.1:0-13531 GCA_964390195.1 uncultured Fimbriiglobus sp.
CCCAGGTTCATGAGCACCTGGGCGGCCACACCCTCCTGCTCCCGCAGCAGGCCGAGCAGCAGGTGCTCGGTGCCGACGTAGCTGTGGTTCAGGTTCCGCGCTTCCTCGATGCTGTACTCGATCACCTTCTTGGCGCGGGGGGTGTGCGGCAGCCGGCCCATCACCACCTGGTCGCCCCCCTGCCCGTGCTGCACGATGCGTTCCACTTCCAGGCGGATCTTCCGCAGGTCCACGTCCAGGTTCTTCAGCACGTTGGCCGCGACCCCGGACCCTTCCTTCACCAGCCCGAGCAGGATGTGTTCGGTGCCGATGTACTCGTGGTTGAACCGCTGCGCCTCCTGGTTGGCGAGTTGCATCACCTTCCGCGCGCGGTCGGTAAATCGTTCGTACATTGCGAACCGTCTCCGATCGGGTGCTACAGCCGAACGGGGTGCGTTGGCCTACTTGTCATCCTATGCCCGCCGGCCGGCCGGACCAACAGGGCCGACGCCGTGGGGCGGAGGCGGGGTTGGAGGGCGTCCCGGCCACGGGAGAGGGGGCGACGGCCGGGGGCGGACGCGGGGAGCGGCGGGTGAAGATGCCGAATAGTAGAAGGCGGGAGAGGAAGAATCAAGGCGGGGGTGAGCAAGGCCTGTTCCGAATCGGGGGAACCAGTCGGATGTCCATAGAACCCGGTCTGTCCGCGGCCGAAGCCGAAACCCGCCTCCGTCGTGACGGGCCGAACGAGATCGCGTCCGAACGCCCGCCGCGGTGGTACGTCCGCTTGCTGTGGGCCTTCCACACCCCGTTCAACTACCTGCTCGCCGTGCTGGCCGTCGTCTCGGTGCTCACCGACGACGTGCGGGCGGCCGTGGTCATCGGCGGCATGGTGCTGCTCAGCAGCCTGCTGCGGTTCGTGCAGGAACACCGCTCCGGGCAGGCGGCCGAGAAGCTGCGGGCGATGGTCCGCACCACCGCCACCGTGGCCCGACCCGAACTCCCGGGCGGGCGGGCCGAGGTGCCGGTGCGGGAGGTGGTGGTGGGGGACGTGGTGCTGCTCTCGGCGGGCGATCTGGTGCCGGCCGACGTGCGGGTGATCCGGGCGACGGATTTGTTCGTCACCCAGGCCGCACTCACGGGCGAATCCCTGCCGGTGGAGAAAGCCCCGTCCGACGCGGACGACCGGCCGCCCGGCCCGGACAACCCGGCCGTCTGTCTGCTCGGGTCGTCGGTGGTGAGCGGGTCGGGGCGGGCGGTGGTGACGAGCACCGGCCCGCGCACGTACCTGGGTACGGTGGCCAAACACCTGGTCGGCCGGCGGGCGGCCACGGCGTTCGACAAGGGCGTGTCGGCGGCCAGTTGGCTGCTCATCAAGTTCATGCTGGTGATGGTGCCGGTGATCGTGCTCGTCAACGGGTTCACCAAGGGTGACTGGGTGCAGGCGGCGCTGTTCGGCGTGTCGGTGGCGGTCGGGCTGACGCCGGAGATGCTGCCGATGATCGTGACCGCCAACCTCGCCCGCGGGGCCGTCGCCATGTCCCGCCGCAAGGTGATCGTGAAGCGGCTCCAGGCCATCCAGAACTTCGGCGCGATGGACGTGCTGTGTACCGACAAGACCGGCACGCTGACGCAAGACCGCGTCGCCCTCATCAAGCACATCGACGTCGAGGGGAACGAGTCGGCCGAGGTGCTCGACCTGGCCGTCCTGAACAGCTACCACCAGACCGGGCTGAAGAGCCTGCTCGACCGGGCGGTACTCGACGCCGAGCCGGACGACCGCGAGCGGCCGTGGGTGGCGGCTCACGCCAAGCGGGACGAGATCCCGTTCGACTTCCAGCGGCGGCGGCTGTCGGTGGTGGTGGCCGACCCGGACACCGGGCACGACCTGCTGATCTGCAAGGGGGCGGTGGAAGAGGTGCTGGGCGTGTGCCGGACGGTGCGGGCGAACGGCGGGGAGAAGCCGCTGGACGAGTCGGTGCGCGCGGGTGTTCGGGACTTGGTGGGCGACCTGAACGAGGACGGGTTGCGGGTGATCGCGGTGGCGACCAAGAGCGTGCCCGACCACCCGACCGGGCACTACACCGTGGCCGATGAGTGCGACCTGACGCTGGTCGGGTTCGTGGCGTTCCTCGACCCGCCGAAGGAGTCGGCCGGACCGGCGCTGGCGGCGCTCGCGGCGAGCGGCATTCGGGTGAAGGTGCTCACCGGGGACAACGAGCGGGTGGCCCGCAAGGTGTGCCGCGAGGTCGGGCTGGGCGACCCGGTCACGCTCAGCGGCACGCAGATCGACGCCCTGTCTGACGCCGCCCTCGCGACGCAGGCGGAGGGGGCGGTTCTCTTCGCCCGCCTGACCCCGCCGCAGAAAGCCCGCATCGTCACCGCCTTGCAGAAGGTGGGTCACACGGTCGGCTTCCTCGGCGACGGCATCAACGACGCCCCGGCCCTCCGCCAGGCCGACGTCGGCATCTCGGTGGACACGGCCGCCGACGTGGCCCGCGAGGCGGCCGACATCATCCTGCTCGAAAAGAGCCTGCTGGTGCTCGAAGGCGGCGTGCGGCTGGGGCGGCAGACGTTCGTGAACACCATCAAGTACCTGAAGATGGCGGCCAGCTCGAACTTCGGCAACGTGTTCAGCGTGCTCGTGGCGAGCGTCTGGCTGCCGTTCCTGCCGATGCTGGCCATCCAACTGCTGGTGCAGAACCTGCTGTACGACATCTCGCAAGGCGGCATCCCGTTCGACGCCGTGGACGAGGACGAGGTGGCGAAGCCGCGGCCGTGGCGGGTGGGCGACCTGGGGCGGTTCATGGCCACCGTCGGGCCGGTCAGTTCGGTGTTCGACCTGGCCACGTTCGCCGTCCTGTGGTGGGGGTTCGGGGCGAACGGCACGGACAAGCAAGCCCTCTTCCACTCCGGCTGGTTCGTGGAGGGGTTGCTCACGCAGACGCTGGTGATTCACGTCCTCCGCACGGGCAAGCTGCCGTTCGTCCAGAGCACCGCCGGGGCGACACTCCTCTGGCTGTCGGCGGTGGTGGCGGCGGTCGGGGTGCTGCTGCCGTACCTGCCGATGGGCGAGGCGGTCGGCCTGGTGCCGCTGCCGCCCGCGTACTTCCTCTGGCTGGCCGGCGTGGTGATCGGGTACGCCGGGCTGTGCCAACTGGTGAAACGCTGGTACACCCGCCGGTTCGGGGCGTGGCTGTGAGGCGGGCGGCCGGCGACGAATGCGTGCCGGCGGCTCACTTCTCCTTCGGCGTCGTCTTCTCGTTCCCGTACTCGCCCCAGCTCTTGTGGTAGTTCTTCACCTCTTTCGCGCCCATCAGTTCCAGGGCGAAGGCCATCACCGCCGCCCGCCCGCCGCCCTGGCAGTAGGTCACGCACGGCTTGCTCAGGTCGATCTTCTGCGAATCGAACAGCTTCTTCAGCTCGCCGGCCGGCTTGAACTTCTGCCCCTTCTCGTCGAGCAGATCGACCCACTCCAGCGGCTTGGCGCCGGGCACCTTGCCGTCGGCCACCTCCTTCGCACTGCGGGCGTCCACCACGCACGCCTCGGCCTTCTTCTCGGCCAGCTTCACCACGTCGCCCAGTACCGCCAGCCGCGGCTCGGGCTTCCAGTCCGCCGGGTCGACCGCCTTCGCCTTCACCCCCTCCTTACTCACCGGCAACTTGGCGGCGGTGTACGCGTCCCACCCGCCGTTCAGCAACCGCACGTCCGGCACCCCGGCCAGTTTGAGCGCCCACCACCCGCGGGCGGCCACCTTCACGTCGTCCGAGTAGACGACCACCACCGACTTCGGGGTGATGCCGAAGTCGGCGAGCGTCTGCTTCCAGTAGGCGGCGTCGGCCTTGCCGTCGTCGATCGCCTTCGCCCACGCCGACACCGGCACGGGGAGGGAGCCGGGGATGTGCCCGGCCTCGTACTTGGCGGCGGAGCGGGCGTCGAGGATCAGGTGCTTGTCGGCCGACACGTCGGCGGCTTCGACCAGCAGTTCGGGCCTGGCGTACTTGGCCGGGGCGGGGTCGGCGGCCGGGGCGAACGCGGCGAGCAGGAGGGGGAACATGGGAACGTCCTGTGGGGCGGGCGGGGATGTTATAATCAGCACGCACCCCCGCTGGAGGATGAGCCATGAGTGTCGTGGTGATCGACGACGCCACCCGCGAAAAACTGCTCGGCGCAGAAGACGCCGTCGTGCTGCAAGACAGTACCGGGAAAGTGGTCGGGTTGTTCTTCCGCCAAACCACCCCCGAAGACTACGAGATGATCGGTACGCCGTTCACCGACGAAGAAATCGCCCGACACATGAAGGAGTCGAAACGCATTCCCGCCGAGGAGGTGGAGGAGCACCTGCGGAGGCTGACCAAATGCGAGTGACGTGGACGGAGGACGCGAAAGACAGGTTGGCCGACCTCTACGTCACTCTCTCACTCGACGACCAACGCGACATCACCCGCACGGTGTTGCGGATCAACGGCATGCTGGCGATCCGCCCTGAACTGCTCGGCGAATCCCGGGAGGGGTGGCAGCGGGTGTGGTTCGAGGACCGGCTGGTGATCCGGTTCGAGATCATCCCGGCCGACGAGGAAGTGGTGGTGAATGACGTCGCCCTTCTCCGCCGGCGGCGGGGCTGAACGGCCATTACAGGTGTTCGGCGGCGAGGCGGATGCCGTCGAGGGTGAGGAACGGGTCGATGTCGAACCCGGCCACGTCGGCGGTGAAGTGGAACCCGTGGAAGTACCCGACATCTCCGCCGGTGGCGAACACCCACGGCGGTTTGCCGACGTTGACCGCCCAGTCCCAGAGGAGTTGATCGGCGGACCCGAGAATGGCGTTGGCGATGCCCAGTTTGATCGCCGATTCGGTGTTCGTGCCCCAGATGTTCGTGGGGAGCTTCGGGTTGATGGGAATCTGCGGCAGCTTGGCGGTGTAGGTGTGGAGCGCCTTCGCCATGAGGTGCGGGCCGGGCAGGATCACCCCGCCGACGTGGACGCCGTCTCTCTGAACGAAGTCGATAGTCATCGCAGTGCCGACGTTGATGACCGCGACCGAGGTGACCGCCCGATGCCGGCAGTACGCGGCGTAGGCGGTGACGAGCCGGTCGATGCCGATGCGGTGCAACTCTTCGACTTTGGTGATGAACCCCGTCGGTCCGCCGTCGGCGAACAGGTCGTTGGTGACGACCGCCGGCGTGACACCCCGAGCGGCGAGCCAGTCCTGAAGGCGTTGAATTTGTTGCGGCACCACCCCGGCCACCGCCCACCGCGTCCGCCCGGACGTGTCCCACTCCTCTGCTTGCCGCTTCCACTCCACCGCCGCGTCGTGCGGCAGCGACACCATCTCCGTGACCACACCACCCACGCACAGCCCCCACTTCATGCGGCTGTTGCCGACGTCTACCACGATGTCGGGGGTCACGGCGTGTCTCCCGTGTCCTCCGTCTCGCGGATGGCCTTCTCGGTGGCGAACTCGACCGGCTTCGCCCCCCGGGCTTTCGCCTCGCGGTCGATCCGCCGCTGCTCCACGATCAACTCGTTCGCCTTGCCTACCAGCTTCGCCAGCCCTTCGCCGGTCACGCTGGAAATCAGCAGCACCTCACGCCCCAGTTCGGCGGCGAGGGCGTCCCGCACGGTGGCCGCGTCGGTCAGTTCGGCCTTGCTGACGCACACGATCTCCGGCTTCGCGGCCAGCGCCTCGCTGTACGTCTTCAACTCGTTCCGAATCGTGTGATAGTTCTTCACCGCGTCGGTGCCGTCCATCGGGAACGGTTCGACCAGGTGAATCAGCACCCGCGTCCGATCGACGTGCCGCAGGAACTCGTGCCCCAACCCGACCCCCAGGCTTGCCCCCTCGATCAGCCCCGGCAAGTCCGCGAGCACGAACCCGGCGTCGTGGCCCATGCTCACGATGCCCAGGTTCGGGTGCTTGGTGGTGAACGGGTAATCCGCGATCTCCGGCGTGGCCCGGCTCAGGCGACTCAGCAGTGTGGACTTGCCGGCGTTCGGGAAGCCGACCAACCCGGCGTCGGCGATCACCTTCAGCTCCAGCGTGATCCAACGCTCCTCGCCCTCTTCGCCCGGCTCGAACTCCCGCGGGGTGCGGTTGGTGGCGGACGCGAAGTGCATGTTCCCCCGCCCGCCACGGCCGCCGGCAATCACCAACTCGTCGCCCGGTTCGACCAGATCCTTCAGCACGTTGCCCCGCTCGCGATCACGGATGAGCGTGCCCGGCGGAACCAGAATGACGAGGTCGGCGGCGTCCTTGCCGGCACACCCGCTGGTGCCGCCGGGTTCGCCGTTCTTCGCCTTCCAGTGCTTCTTGTGAACGAGCGGCGACAGGTTGTCGGCGTTCGGGTCGGCGCGGATGATGATGTCCCCGCCGTCGCCCCCGTCGCCCCCGTCCGGGCCGCCACGAGGGACGTACTTCTCCCGCCGGAACGAGGACATCCCCCGCCCGCCGTTCCCCCCGCTCACGAACAGTTCCACGCGATCGACGAACATCTGAGTAGTTCCGGGTTCCGAGTTCCGGGCTTCGAGTTCAGAGTACCAAAGTTCCGCGGCGTCGTTCTCAACAGTGTCAAGATGATCACCTCCGTGTGACACAACCCCCGGTCCTTTTCCCGCAAATCCGTGGGGAATTGCCATTCTCAACAGTGTCAAAATCTCGACGGCGACCGCGGATCACATCCGCTCCACGGTTCTGATACCCAACAACCCCAGCGCCGTCTGGATCGTGCGGGCGGTCAAGTCCACCAGCAGCAGGCGGCTCTGTTTCAGCTCCTCGCTCGGGGCGGTCAGTACCGGGCAGCCCTCGAAGAACCCGCTGAACGCCTTCGCCACGTCCCACAGGTACTGCGTGATGTAGTGCGGTAAGTACTCGGCCGCGGCGACCGACAGCACCTCCTCGAACTTGAGCACCTGCACCGCCAGCCCACGCTCGGCCGGGTGGGTGAGCAGCACCTTCGGGGGCGAGGTGCGGAAGGCGGTCTCGTCCGCGTTCCCCTTGCGGAAGATGCTGCGACAGCGGGCGTAAGCGTACTGCATGTACGTCGCGGTGTTGCCGTTGGTGGCCAGCATCTTGTCGAAGTCGAAGCGGTAGTCGCTGGTGCGGCTCTGGCTCAGGTCGGCGTACTTCACCGCCCCGATACCGACCGCGCGAGCGATCTCCTGCTTCTCGGCGTCGGAGATCTCGTCCCACTTCGGCGCCTCGTGCCCCATCGCCGCCCGCTGCCAGTAGGTCAACTCGAACAGGTGCCCGCCGAGTTCGACCGCCCGGTCGAGCAACGCCCCCAGCTCCGGCACCCCGCCGTCACGGGTTTTCAGCGGCTTGCCGTCTTTACCCAGCACCGAACCGAAGCTGATATGGTTGAACTCGACGCCTTCATACCCCCACTTCCCCGCCGCCGTGAACAGGTTCTTGAAGTGGTGCCCTTGGCGGGAATCGACCACGTACAACACCGCGTCCGGCTTCCACGTCTGCACGCGGTACTTGACGGTGGCGAGGTCGGTGGTGGTGTAGGTGAATGCGCCGTCCCGCTTGCGGACGAGCGCCACATTGTTCTCGCCGAAGCGGATGATGACCGACCCGCCCTCGCCGGCCTCCGTCACCCCTTTCGTCTGGAGTTCATCGACCACGTCGGCCAGCATCGGCTGGTAGAAGCTCTCGCCGTGTTCGTGATCGAACGGCAAGATTTCGAGCTGGCGGTACACCTTGTGGATCTCTTCCATGCACGCCGGCATGAACTCCTTCCACAGTTTCAAGTTGGCTTCGTCACCGGCGTGCAGTTTCGCCGTTTCGGAGCGGTAGGTGTCGGCCACCGGGTTCGGGAACGGTCCCTTCGCCTCGTCGTCGTCCTCGTCACCGCTCTTCGCCCGCTTCACCCCGTTCACGTACAGGCGGGTGAGTTCGGCCACCGGGTTCGCGTCGAACGCGGCCTGATCGCGGAAGTTAGTGAAGGCGTTCGACAGGATGTCAACGGTGCCCGACACGTTCCGCACCAGCACATACAGACGTGCGAGTTCGCGGACCGGATCGGCCTTGTACGCCTCTTTGTTCAGGAACGTGCGGTAGCCGTAGATGAGCATCCCGAACTGGGTGCCCCAGTCGCCCAGGTGGTTGTCGCCGATGACGGTGTGGCCGAGGAAGCGGAGGATGCGGACGAGGGCGTCGCCGATGATGGTGCTGCGGAGGTGCCCGACGTGCAGCGGCTTGGCCACGTTCGGGGCACTGTAGTCGATCACGAACGTCTTCGGTGTTTCGGCCGGTGCCACCCCCAGACGATCACTGGCGGCGATTTTCTGCACCTGTTCGGCGATCCAGGCGTCGGACAACTTCAGGTTGATGAACCCCGGCCCGGCGACGGTCGGCGGTTCGATGACCCCGTCGGTCGGCGTGGCGTCGATGATCTCCTTCGCCACGTCTTGCGGTTTCTTGCCCAGCACCTTCGCCAGCGGCATGGCGAAGTTCGCCTGGTAGTAGCCGTGCTTGGCGTCGGCCGACGGCGTCACCATGCCGAGGTAGTCGGGCACCTTGGCGGGATCAGCACCGACCGCGAGCAGGGCGGGTTCGAACAGCGAGCGGAGTTCGGAAAGGAGGTTCATGACAGCACCAAATAGCGAAAGCCGCGGGACGGCCGTCCCGCGGCTTCACGGACCGCTCGGGTATGTTACGGGTTCACTCGATCTCGTCTTCCCAGTCGATCACCTCGGCGTCGGCCCACAGCTCTTCCAGGTTGTAATACCCGCGGGTGTCGGTGTCGAACACGTGCACGACCACGTCGCCGTAGTCCTGCACCACCCACTTGCTGGTCTCGTACCCGGTCACGCTCATCCGCTCGTCGCCGACACCCCGCAGGGCGGCGTCGGTCTCTTCCACGATGGTGTGCACCTGCCGCCGGCTGGCGGCGGTGGAGATGACGAAGAAGTCGAACAGGGGGGTGAGGTTGCGGAGGTCGAGCACCTTGATGTCGGTGCCCTTGTTATCGGCGGCGGTTTTTGCCGCGAGACACGCCCGCTCGAGGGCGGACGGGATCTTGAGACGGGGGACATCAGCCGACACCGGGGCGCCGACCGACGCGGGGAACGTGTGCAAGGTGGCGGTGCTGGTCAAGAGACCTCCCTCAGGGTGTGCCCTCCGGAGGTCCGTGATTCGAAGTGTGAACAGCACCTGTTGCTGTCGGCTTCGTGGTCGGCCTCCGGGGTACTGTGGACCGCGGGTTGGAAGTCAGCGGTGCGGCACGAACCACACCGTCTGTATCATCGGACAGCCCGGCCCATTGTCAAGAAACTCCTGTTGTGATTGCCAGACCGTGCCCGCCGTCACCACGGAACCGGGCGGAAAAAGCGGCACATCTTCGGCCCCCCTTCGCCGTTCCCTCACGGACGAATTCCGGTGGACGAAGGGACACTTTGGCCCCGCACGGGTTCGGTCGGAAGTGTTCCGGGTTCCGAGTTCCGGGTTCCGAGTTGCGAACCGTTGATACTCTGAACCCGGAACCCGGAACTCGGAACCCGGAACTATGAAAGTGCTGTTCGGCCCCGCCCCGATGCGGGACATCCCCCACTGCTACGAGCCGGTGCTGGCCGAGGCCGGGCTGGAACTGGTCTACCCGCCGTTCGCCCGCCAGATGACCGAGCCGGAACTGATGCAACTGCTGCCCGGGTGTGTGGCCACCCTCGCCGGCAGCGAGCCGTACACCCGGCGGGTGATCGAGGTCGCCGCGAAGGCCGGGCTGAAGGTGATCGCCCGCGCCGGAGTCGGGTACGACGCGGTGGACGTGCAGGCCGCCACCGACAACGGCGTGGTCGTCTGCTACGCACCGGGGTCGAACCACGAGGCGGTCGGCGAGCACGCCATGCTGCTGGTGCTGGCACTGGCGAAAAACCTGCTCATGCAACACCGCGAAACCGCCGCCGGCAACTGGCCGCGGAAGGCCCAGCACCCCGTGCGGGAGAAGACCCTCGGCATCATCGGCCTGGGGCGAACCGGCCGGGCGACGGCCCTCCGGGCGCTCGCGTTCCGCATGAACGTGATCGCCTGTGACCCGTATGTCGATCCCGATTTCGCCCACCGCAACAACATCAGCATGCTGTCCCTCGACGACGTGCTGAAGTGGTCGGACTACATCTCGCTGCACGTGCCGCTCACGCCCGAGACGAGAAACCTGATCCGGGCCGAGACGATCGCGAAGATGAAGCCGACCGCCATGCTGGTGAACACCAGCCGCGGGGAGGTGGTCCACGAGGCCGATCTGGTCGAAGCGCTGACGGCGAAGCGGATCGCCGCGGCGGGGCTGGACGTGTTCGAGCACGAGCCGCTGAAAGACCACCCGTTCCAGTCTCTCCCGAACGTGCTGCTCACCGCCCACACGGCCGGTGTCGATTTCCGCAGCCGCGAGGACATGGTGCGGTTCGCCGCCGAGGCGATCGCCGCCCTGTTCGCCGGCAAGTGGCCGGGCGAGCGGGTGGTGAACCCGGAAGTGCGGGGGTAGGGAAGACCTCACCCCCCGTCCCCCTCTCCATGCCATGCAGAGGGGGTGTTCAACACGCACAAGCTCCTGATCTTCGCCGCGAACACCAAACACGTAACCCCCTTGAACACCCCCTCTCCATGGCATGGAGAGGGGGACGGGGGGTGAGGTCTCTTTGAACCACCCCACCGGAGCCTCCCCATGACCGCCGCCACCCTCGCGCTTCTGTTGTTCGCCCCCGCCGCCGACCCGCCCAAAGACCCGGCCGCGCCGCCGCCCAAAGCGGTGAAACTGTTCGACGGCGAATCGACCTTCGGCTGGGACGCGACCGGCGACGTGACGGTGAAGGACGGCAAACTGGTCATCCCCAAAGGGGCGAGCGTCACGTTCAAGTGCCCGCTGCCGTCGGGGAGCGTGGTGGCCACCAACGCCGACGGGGTGTCGAACCAGTTCGGCACCCTCGGCGGCAAGCCGTTCACGCTCCCGCCGAAGGGCGAGTCGCCGGCCGCCTACAAGTCGATCACCTTCACCCCGGACAACCTGAAGCCGCTGTTCAACGGCAAAGACCTGACCGGGTGGAGCGTGTTCAAGGACGAGAAGCGGCAGGTGTCGAAGTGGGAGGTGACGAAAGAGGGCGAGTTGCACCTGACCGACGGCCCCGGCGACCTGCAGTCGGCCGGCAAGTACGCCGACTTCGTGGTGCAACTGGAGTGCAAGACGAACGGCGACGTGCTGAACAGCGGGTTGTTCTTCCGGTGCATCGACGGGCAGTACCAGAACGGGTACGAGATGCAGATCAACAACGCGATGACGGGCAACGACCCGGCCAAGCCGAAGGACGGCGGCACCGGGGCCATCTACCGGCGGATCGCCGCCCGCAAGATCGTGGCCAAGGACAAGGAGTGGATGACGCTCACGCTGATCGCCAAAGGGCCGACGTTCGCCACCTGGGTGAACGGCGAGCCGGTGGTGGTGTGGACGGACGACCGCGCGAAGGACGAGAACCCCCGCAAGGGCCTGCGGCTGGAGGCCGGGCACCTGTCGATCCAGGGGCACGACAAGACGACCGACCTGCTGTTCCGGAGCATTCAGGTCGCCGAGATGAAGTGACCGGTCGTGGGAAGCGGGAACGGCCGGGGGTGTCCCCGGCCGTTCTGCTTTTCCGGGCGACTCGCGTCAGCGGATGACGAACCCGAAGTTGGCGTTGAACCCCGGCCGGTAGATGCCGAAGTTGACCGTGTTGAAACTGCCGCCGTATACCGGCCGGCCGTACCCGCCACCGTACACCGGCCCGCCGAACCCGCCGCCGTAGATCGGCGAGGTGTAGATCGGGGAGGTGTAGATCGGGCGGGTGTAGATCGGGGCGGTGAACACCGGTTGCACCACCACCGGGGTGTACCCGTACCCGTACCCGGGGCTGACGTTGTGGTAGTGGTTGCCATGCCGCACGACGTACTGTGCGTTGGCCGTGTCCGCCGACAGGGCCATCACCGCCACCGCCGCCAGCCCGCCGAACATCAGTTTGCCGCTCATCTGCTGTCTCCACGAGAGGGTGCGCGTCCGTGCGGGGGTTTCACCACCAAGTGGAATCCGCTCGCGGGAGCGGCCTTGCGCCGGCGGGTCAAGTTTTCATCAAGTCGGCGGGGTCCGAAACCGAAAGGCGGGTGAGCCAGCCGGTCAACTCTTCCCATCTTGCCCGAGCTAACGCCTCCGCCGTTTCGGCGTCCACCTCGGCGAACCGAACCAGATCGCCCGGCCGCAGTTGACCGAGCCGGTCCAAATCCGCCCGCACGACGTGGGCCACCTTCGGGTACCCGCCGATCGTCTGCCCGTCCACGCCCAACACGATCGGCCGGCCGTCGTGCGTCACCTGCACCGCCCCCGCCGCCACCGGCTCGGACGCCAGCTCCCCCGGTCGTTTGGCGATCGGCTCGCCGACCAGCCGGACCCCCATGCGGTTGCTCGCCTCGCCGACGGTCCAAATGCGGGTGAAGAAAGCGTCGTCGGGGAACCAGTCTCGTTGCGGGCCGGAGAGGACGCGGAGGGTGGTGGGGGAGGGGAGGGGAGGGGCGACCGGAATTGACCGCCCCCGGACGTGGCTCTCGCCACAATCCAGCACGTCGCCGGCCGCCAGCGGGGTGGGCACCGGCGGCAGTGTGAACCCGCCGCGGACGCACAGGTACGCCCGGCAGCCGGTCGGCGTCCCGCCGACCTTCAGCACCTGACCGGCCCGCAGGGTGAACGTGTGGTTCGCCGGGATCGGCTCGCCGTCGCGGGCGATCTCGAACGCCGCCCCGAACACCACGCACCCCGTGTCGGCGTCGGCCCGAAGGGTCGGCCCGAGCAGGGTGAGTTCGACCGCGGGTGTGTCCGGCGGGTTGCCGACGAGGGCGTTGCCGAGCATGAGGCTGGCGACGTCCGCCGCCCCACCCGGCGGCACCCCGAGCGCCCGCCGACCGGGTCGGGCCAACCCGACCGGCAGGGAGAACAGACCGGGGGTGATCACACGCAGTGCCATGACAGAGAAGAGTATCCGCCGCCGGCGCAAGCCGCCCACTTTCCCGCATCCGTCAGTTGTTCCCACCCACCCAACGGACCCACACCCGTGAGCACGCTCCTCCGCTTCGCCGTCGGCGGCCTGGCCGTCGTCGGGTTCGCCGCCACCGCCTCCGCCCAGTTCCCCGGCCACGGCCACCCGCACCACACCCCGCCGGTGGTGGTCGTCGTCGAGTCGCCGGTCGTCCAGCCGCAGATCCCGGTGTACTGCTACGACACCTTCGCCCGCGACTTCCGCCCGTGCCCCGGCAAGCACCACATCGCCATCATCCACCCGGTGACCAAGTGCCCGGTGGAGGTGTGCTTCACCCTGCCGGACCGCAAGCTGAAAGAGGTCGAGGTGCACCGCCGGGAGATCGAGTTCAAGTACGGGCTGGGGTTCCACAAGGTGGAACTGGAGTTCAAGCGGGACGGGACGGTGAAGGTGAACGACTGACCGCGAGACACGAGACGCGAGACGGGAGACACGAGCGAGGGCGGTTACCTTCTCTCGTGTCTCCCGTCTCGCGGCTCGTGTCTGCTCAGATGTGCTCCCCCCC
>CAYMHO010000188.1:0-2370 GCA_964390195.1 uncultured Fimbriiglobus sp.
ACTGGCACGACCAGATGCCGTGCCACCAGGCCAAGCCGGACGAGTGGGACTACGAACGCGGGCGGGTGTACCGAATCCAGGTGAAGGACCGGAAGGGGAAGAAGGCGGAGGACCTCGGCAAACTCACCTCGGCGGAGTTGCTCGACGGGCCGATCGTCACAGCGGAGAACCCGTACCTGTACCGCACGGCGCTGCGGCTGCTCTCCGAGCGGCAGGCCAACATCACCGAGAAGGAGCGGGATAAGGCTCGCATCCTGGCCGGGCTGGGGGCCGCCGACACCCCCACACGGTTGCGTGGGCTGCTCGCCTCGATCGCCGCGGGCAAGCACGAAGAGGTGCGGTACACCGACGACGGGTTCCTGGAGAGCAAGCCGGCCGAACTGCGGGCCTCCACCGCCCGCTTCGCCGGCATGAACGATCCGCGGATGTACGGCGACGACCCGGTGTGGGCGAAGACCGTTGCCGAGCGGATCGCCCAACTCGTGAACCAAGCCAAGACGGACAAGTCCCCGGCGGTGCGCCGGGAACTCGCCTCCGCCGCCATTCGCCTTGCCGACAAGCACGACGTGACCGAACTCGTCCGCGCCCTGATGAAGCACAAGGACGACGCCAAAGACCCGCTCATCCCGTACCTGGTGTGGGTCGCCTACGAGAAGGTGCTGACGAAGAAGCCGAAACGCGACGAGGCCGAGACGTTCCCCGGAAGCGAGGTGAAAGCGACCGCCGTTGTCGAGCAGGAACTGGCGTTCCTCGTCAAAGAGGCTCCGGACAACATCTTCGTCCGCGATCACATCGTGCCGAAAGTGATGCGGCGGCTGGTCGCCACCGGGCAGCCCGACGACCTGAAACTGTGCGTCAAGTTCCTCGCCGACGTGAAGGACACGAACACCCGCGAGAAGGCGCTCGACGGGCTGGTCGTCGCCCTCGCCGACCAGACGGTGGACGCCCCGGCCGAATGGAAGGCGGTGCGGGACACCCTGCTTCTGGAGCCGAAGTTCACGGTGCCGGTGAACAAGCTGAGCGTGTCGTTCCGCGACCCGGAGGCCGTTCAGCGTGCCCTCGGCGTGCTGAGCGACGTGAAGAAACCCGACGCCGACCGCGCCGAAGCCGTCCGCCAGTTGACGCAGCTGAAGGCGAAGGAAGCCCCCGACCTGTTCCGCAAGCTGGCCCTCGACGGCACCGAGAAGGCGATACCGGTGCGGGTCGATGCCGCCCGCGGGCTGGTGGCGTTCGACCGCCCCGACCTGCCGAAGGCGGTGCTGGCGAAGTGGAAGGAGTTGCCGACCGTCCTTCAGTCTGAACTGGTGAACACGCTCGCGGCCCGCAAGCCGTGGGCGATGGAACTGCTGAAGGCGATGGAGGACAAGACCATCGACCGCGGCCTCGTCACCGACAACACCGTCACCCGGATGCAGGCGTTCAACGACAACGCCATCAACGCACTCATCGAGAAAGCGTGGGGCAAGACGCGGAAGACCCCCGATGAGCTGAACAAGCTGATCGACAAGACGCGGGCCAGCCTGGGCACCGGGTCGGCGTCGTTCGCGGCCGGCAAGAAGGTGTTCGAGAACCAGTGCGCCAAGTGCCACAAGTTCGACGGCAAGGGGGCGGAGGTCGGGCCGGCGCTCGACGGGGCCGGGCGGGACATCGAGTACCTGCTGGCCAACGTGCTCGACCCGAACCGGGTGGTCGGCGCCCCGTACTTCGTCCGCACCGCCAACCTGATGGACGGGCAGACCATCCAGGGGTTGCTGCACGCCGAGGACGACCTGAGCATCACCCTGAAGACCGAGAACGCGGTGCTGAAGCGGATCGCCAAGAAGGACCTCGACGGGGCGGTGAAGGTGGCCGAGAAGTCGATGATGCCGGAGGGCCTGGCGAGCGGGATGACCGAACAGGACTTCCGCGACCTGATCCGCTACGTGATGGCCAACCCGTACCTGACCGACGTGAAGGTGGTAATGAAGCCGACGACCGCGCCCGTCACCGGCCGCATCCCGCTGCCCGAGACGAAGGTCACCAGCGCGACCGAACTGGTGTTCGAGGTGACGACGGCCGAGGAGGTGAAGACGACGCTGCAACTGGTAGGGGAGGACGTCGTCCGGTTTTCGGTCCACCTGGACGGTGTGGCGCAGGGCAATGGCGGGCCGAACGAACTGTCTGTGCCGCTGACGCTGAAGAAGGGCAAGCACGTCCTGTCGATGGTGGTCCACCACACGGGGGCGAAGGCGTGGGCGTCCGCCCGGCTGCTCGACCCGGACCGCAAGCTGATCCAGCCGGACGGAAAATAAACGGAGCCGCCGGGCGAGCGGCGGGCCGGCGGCGCGCGGGTGCAGGAGTCAACCCGCCCCCCCGCCGCCCCCACCCCCC
>CAYMHO010000188.1:2380-6313 GCA_964390195.1 uncultured Fimbriiglobus sp.
GGGGTGGGGCGTCCGCCGGGGGGCTCGACCGGCACGCCCCCCTGATCCCGCGGGAGGCAAATAAACCGGCCCCGCCGCTCGCCCGACACCTACTCCGCCCGCAGCGACGCCATGTTGATGACGAACCGGTACTTCACGTCGCCTTTCACCAGCCGGTCGTAGGCCTCGTTCACCTTCTGGATCGGGATCACTTCGACGTCGCTGGTGATCCCCCGCTCGGCGCAGAAGTCGAGCATCTCCTGCGTCTCGGCGATGCCCCCGATGCCCGACCCGGCGAACTGCTTCCGCGGCAGCAGCATGTTGAACGCGGCGATCGGCAGCGGCTTCTCCGGCACGCCCACCAGGCAGAGCGTGCCGTCCAGCTTGAGCAACTGCAGGAGGGCGTTCACGTCGTGTTCGGCCGACACGCAGTCGAGGATGAAGTCGAAGCTGCCGGCGTGCGCCCGCATCTCGTCCGGGTTCTTCGACACCACCACCTCGTCCGCCCCGAGCCGCTTGCCGTCGGCGATCTTGTTCGGCGAGGTGGTGAACAGCACCGTGTGGGCGCCGAAGGCGTGGGCGAATTTCACCCCCATGTGCCCCAGCCCGCCGAGGCCGACCACGCCCACCTTCTGCCCCGGCCCCACCTTCCAGTGCCGCATCGGCGAGTAGGTGGTGATGCCGGCGCACAGGAGCGGGGCGGTGGCGGCCGGGTCCGCCTTGTCCGACACCCGCAGGGTGAACGCCTCGTCCACCACGATGCGGTCCGAGTACCCGCCGTAGGTGACGCCGCCCGAGTGCTGGTCGCGGCCGTTGTAGGTGAGGGTGGGGAAGCTGAGGCAGTAGTTCTCCAGCCCCTTCAGGCAACTGGAGCAGGTGCGGCACGACTCGACCATGCACCCGACGGCGGCCAGGTCGCCCTCCTTGAACTTCTTCACATCCCGCCCGACCTTGCTGACGCGGCCGACGATCTCGTGCCCCGGCACGCACGGGTACACCGTCGGGGCGGCGTCGTGCCACTCGTCGCGGGCCTGGTGCAGGTCCGAGTGGCACACCCCGCAGAACGAGATGTCGATCTGCACGTCGGTCGGCCGCGGGTCGCGGCGGGTGATGGCGTGCGGGGCGAGCGGGCCGGTGGCGGACCGGGCGGCGTAGGCTCTGGTACTCATCGCGTGGGGTTCCCTACGGGCGAACGAAACAGGTCCGGGTGGGGAGACGACCGGCCGGTTGATGATAGGCGGCGAGGGGTGCCAACAAAAAATGGGCGGCCGGTCGAACCCGGCCGCCCGCTCGGAAGTTCACACCCGCCTCACCGCACGATGGCCCGCACGAACTGGGTGTTGCCGGACGGGTCGCGGTTGTTCATGCTCCACACCTCGGTGCCGTCGGGCGACCGCTCGACCAGCCGCCCGTACCCGGAGTCGGCGGTCAGCAGGTTGCCGTTCGGCAGCCGCTGGATGGACATCGGGCTGCTGATGTTCGTCCACTTGAGCACCTCCGCCTTGCCCGTCTTCAGGTCGTACTCCTGCATGCGGGCGTTGTTCGGGTCGAACAGCATCACCTTGTCGTCGCCCGTCTGCACCAGGGTGTTGCGGTGGTGCAACTGGTGGGCCACCTTCACCGGCTTGCGGTCGGCGACCTCCTTCCCCTTGGCGTCCAGGGCGATCATCTCCCCCTGCGCCTGCCCCTGGGTGCCGACGAGCAGGAGGGTCTCCCCGTTCTTCAGCCGGATGGCCCCCCACAGGTCGTTCTTCGGCTGGCCCTTGTTCACCTCCGGGCGGGTGTAGTTGAGCACCACCTTGCCCGCCTTGTCGAACTCGGTGAACCCGTTCTGGTGGACGGCGATCACCCCGCCGTTCTCCAGCAGCTCCATCCCCTTCGCCTGGAAGCCGAAGCGGTTGGCGTTCGCGTCCCGCACGGCCAGGTTGGCCGTCACCTTGCCGGTGGCGTCGCGGATGGTCAACTGGTTGTTGTACTGTTCCAGGGTGACGACGCTGCCGTCGTCCCGCACGCCCGCGTCGAACAGGTTGCCGTTCTGGTTGGGGAAGCTGAGCCGGGCCTTCTCGGTGTCGTCGGCCGCGTACTCGATGACGTTCACCTGCTGCTGGTTCGACCACCCCTGGGTGACCACCACCAGCTCCCCGCGGAGGGTCAGCCGCACCTCCTTGCGGTCCAGCTCGATCTTCCCGCCCGCCCCCTCCCACCACTTCTTCCACGCGTCCCGGCACTTCACCCGCGCGTCCTTGCTGGCCGGCGTCTCGCGGGCCGGGTTGTTCGGGTCGCGGGCGTGCTTGCACCGCTCCTTCGGCGGGTCGTTCCCGGCGGCCACCTGCGCCAGCAGCTCCTCCGCCTGCCAGCTCTGCCCGCGGGTCATGTCCGGCATCAGGTCGATGAGCACCCCCACCGCCTCCTTCTCCCGCGCCCCCAGCAGCAGCGCCTTCGCCACCGCGAACCGCACCCCGTGCTCCTTATCCTCCTTCGCCACCGCCACCAGCTTCGGGTGCACCTCCTTGAACCGCACCCACTGGCCGACGGTGCCACCGGACGCCAAGGCCACCCCGGCCACCTGCCGGCGGAGCGGGTTGGCATCGGCCAGCGCGTCCACCAGCACCTGGGACGGCTTGCCGTCCGTCCCGGCGTGTGCCGTCACCGCCTCCTGGATCGGGTCCAGCAGTTGGGGGTCGGCCAGCGGCAGGTAGCCGAACAGAACCGCCACCGCCTCGTCCGTCTTGGCCCGGCCGAGCGCCCGCACCACCGCCGCCGTCACCTCCGGGCCGCTCCCCTTCTCCTGCTTCAGCCGCCGCAGGGTGTCCTTCACCCGGTACCGGATTTCGGCGTCCGGGTTGTCCTTCGCCTGCTTCTTCAGCACGTCCTCGGCGGTGCCGCCGATCTGCAGCAACTCCTCCTGGGCGGCCACCCGCTCGTCGAACGCGGCGTCGGCGTGCATCCGCTGCACCAGCGAGGTGATCTTGGCCACCTGGTCCGGGTTGAGAGTGCGGGCCTTCAGGTATTTGATCAGCCCGGCCGGGTCGTCGGCCACCAGGCCGGCGGCGTCGAGCGCCTTCTTGTCGGCGTTCTGCTGGGCGACCACCCGCGGGTCCGGTTTCGGCTCCGGCTTCGGTTCCGGCTTGGTCGGCTCCTGGTCGGCCGGCTTCGGGTCCACCGGCTTCTTGTCCTGGGCGAACAGCGGGGACGCGACCAACAACAGGCCGAACACGCCGACCGACGGCAGCAGTCGGACACAACGCATGGCGGACTCCGGGTGGACCGGGGGGTGCGGCGAACAGGGTGAATTCTAGGGGACGCGAGACGGGGCCGGCAGGGGAAACGGGGCGGCCGGCGGCGGCGTTACAAAGGCGGAGGGGCCGATGACGGGCCTCCGCCGGCGAAGGCGTATCCGGGTGAACGGTGGGGCGGGGTGTCACTCGGCCAGTTCAAGGCGGTTGGCACCGGTCGGCCGCCAGTTGTCACTGTAACTCTGTCCGCCTTTGGTGTGGGCGACGTACTCGTCCCAGATCCAGTCGATGTCGGCGACCGTGACCGGCCCGCTCAGCCGCCGCTCCAACTCCACCGCGAACGGCTCCCGCCACGCCCGCTCACTCGACGACGGGGTGAAGTCGCAGTTGGCGTGCAGGTTGTGGGTCCAACTGACCATGTGTTCCCACTCGTCCTCGCTCACGTCCGGCGGCGGCTGTCGGGCCAGTCGCTTGAGATCGTCCCGCACCCGCTGGTGCCAGTGGTGGTGCGCGATGATCGCCTCGGCATAGCCGAACCAGCCGACCGTGAGAAGCAACAGCACGACGGCGACGCCAATCAGTGGCAGCCACCACCGCCGTTTCATGGCGTCGGCCTCGTGGGAGGGCTGCTGGAAAGTCGCCGCACCCGCCCCGGGGGGGGCGGGTGACCCCCCCCGGGCGGGCGGCGCCGCGCGGTTGCGCCCCGCCCTCAGCCCCA
>CAYMHO010000188.1:6323-13427 GCA_964390195.1 uncultured Fimbriiglobus sp.
GGCGGGGGGGGGGGTGGGGGGATGCACGCGCCCCCCCGGCGGGGGGGGGGGTGGGGCGCCCGCCGGGGGAGCGTGCGGCGACTCTCGGTGCCGCCCGGCAGTCAGCCCCTACTTCGGGGCGTCCTTCTTCGCCGTGGCGGCGATCTCGTCGGTCAGCTTCTGCCACCGCTCGGCCAGTTCCTTCACCTTCTCCGGCTTGTCCTTGGCCAGATTCTTGCCCTCGGTGCGGTCGGCCTTCAGGTCGTACAGTTCCCACTCGGCGGTCTTCCCGGCCGCCACGATCTTCCAGTCGCCCATCCGCAACGCGCGGTTCCCCTCGTGCTGCCACCAGATCGTCTCGCGTGTCACCGTCCCATCCTTCGCGAACAGGGGAACCAGGCTCTTCCCCGGCATCGGCGGGGCGTCCTTCTTCGCCTCCGGTTTGACGCCGGCCAACTCCAGCGCCGTCGGCACGAAGTCGATGACGTGCCCCGGCGTGTCCCGCAGTTCGCCCTTCGCGGTGATCCCTTTCGGCCAACTCACCACGCACGGGGTGCAGATGCCGCCCTCGTGCACCCACGTCTTGTGCCGGCGGAAGGGGGTGTTGCACAGGCTGCTCCAGCCCGGCCCGATGCTCAGGAACGTCGCCCCGGTGCCGCACTCGGCGTGCGGGTCGTGCCCGTCGCCCCGCACCATGATCTCGGCGCTCGCCCCGTTGTCGGAGAGGAAAAGCACCAGCGTGTCGTCGAGCGTGCCGGCCTTCTTCAGCGTCTCCAGAATGCGGCCGATCTCGCGGTCCATTCGGTCCACCATCGCCGCGTGGACGGCCATCTTGTCCGCCTGGAACGCCTGCTGCTCGGCGGTCATCTCCTTCCACACGAACGGCCGGTTCACCTCGTGCGGTCCGAGCTTCTTGATGTCGTCCGGGCGGGCGTACGGCGGGCCAACCTCGCGCTCGATCGGCGAGAGGACGTCGCCCAGCCCCAGGTCTTTCTGCCGCTTCCACCGCTCCTCGCGGAGTGCGTCCCACCCGGCCAGGTACTTCTTCTTGTACTTGGCCACGTCCTCCGCCGGGGCCTGTACCGGGAAGTGCGGGGCGGTGAACGCAACGAAGCTGAAGAACGGCTCCGCCTTGTGCTTCTCGCCGTGCTCCTTCAGGCACTTGATGGCGTGGTCGGCAATGAAGGTGCTGGAGTAGTACCCGCCCTTCGGGTCGGCCGGCGGCAGCTTCTGGTCGTCCTCGGTGTGGTTCTTCGGGCCGAAGTGGCGGTCGTGGTCGTTCAGGCTGTACGACCGCTCGAACCCGTTCTTCAGCGGCAACCCGTCCACGTGCCACTTGCCCGAGTGGTACGAGTGGTACCCGCCGGCCTTGAGCAACTCGGGCAGCAGCACGGCCCAGTCGGGGCGGGTGCCGGCGTTGCCGCTCTTCACCTCGGGCACGGCGTCGCGGCGGACCTGCTGGGCGTAGTACCCGGTGAGGATCGCCCCGCGGGTCGGCCAGCAGCGGGCGGTGTTGTAGAACTGGGTGAACCGCACGCCGTTCGCGGCCAGCCTGTCCAGGTTCGGCGTGTCGATCTCCCCGCCGTAGCAGCCGAGGTCGGCCAGGATGAGCAGCACGTTCGGCTTCTTCGGCGGGTCGGCGGCGAGACACGGCGCGGCGAGCAGCAGAAGCGGGACGAGGGAGAGGAGGCGGGGCACGGCGGAATCCCTTCGGTGGAAGTGGCCGACACTCCGGTCGGTTGTATCGCGACCGGGGGCGGGCGTTCAGGGCGAAGGGGCCGACGCGGCCGGCGTCAGAAGTAGTACTGGGCCATCAGGCCGAACCCGTGCACGAGGCCGCTCTCGGCCGGCGCGGGCGCGTTGCGGCGGATCAGGCTGTACTGGAACTGCAGTTTGGCGTTGTCGTTGAAGTACCAGTTCAGCCCGAAGGTGTGCTGGTCCATCAGCCCGCCGTCGATGCCGCGGTCGTTCAGGTCCAGGTGGCTGTAGCGGTAGGCCACCTGCCACGCCCCGGTGCCCTGGATGCCGCCGCACTGGTCCCAGCGGAAGTTGTTCTTCACCTTGATGCGGTCGTACATGCCCATCCGCTTGTCGTACCCGCGGTGCTCGCCCGTCAGGATGTAGCTCATCTCGGCGTACCCGCCCCAGAACAGCGGGCTGACCGCCGGCCGCCCCACCCCCGGCCCGTACAGGGTGCGGGCGTTCTCGGTGAACGCGAACGCCGCTTCCGCCTGGACCGCGAACGGGCCGTCGATCCACAACAGTTCCGGGCTGACCGTGTGCACGTGGTCGGCCCGCAGGAAGCCGGTGTCGATGAACCGGCCGGGGTTGCCGCCCAGGGTGGTCTGGATGCCGGTCGCGTCCCGCAGTTCCGGCCGCGCCCGGAACCGCACCACGTTCTGCGTGTCCCCGAACGTGCTGCCGGTGCCGCCGGGCTGAATCGTCCGCCCCAGGTCGGCCCGCCGCCACTGGTACGACCCGCCCAGGTGCAGCAACCGCTCGCCGTCGCCCTCGTAGATCGGCAGGCCGGTCACGCGGGTGCTGCTGGCGTAGTCCCCGCCGCCGAAGTCGGAGGTGAAGAAGCCGGTCGGCTGGATGCGGTGGAACATGGTCTGCACCACCATCCGCTGGTCCAGGTAGTTGTTCATCATGAACACGCCCGGCGCGAACAGGGTCCAGACGGCGTCGGACAGGCTGGACCGCTCGAGCAGCGTCAGGTGGTAGTCGCTGCCGATCATCTCCATCCCCTGCGGCACCTTGTGCAACCCGACCCGCACGGTGTTCACCAGGGGCAGGTCCTTCACCCCCACCCACAGGTGGTCGTAGGTGGTGAAGTTGAGCTGCTCGAAGTTCACCTCCAGCGCGTACTCGAACTTGTCGTACACCACCCCGTCGGTGCGGAACCGCACCCGGCGGAAGAACATGCCGTCGTCCAGCACCCCGACCCCGCTCCCCGGCCCGGCCGCCGGCAGCCCGCCGTTGCCGGGGGCCGCCCCCCGCAGGTTCGCCGGCTGGCTCCACCAGATCGGTTCGAACTGCAACCGCCCGCCGACGTGGAACCGCCACTCCTTGTTCGGCGTCTCGAACCAGAGTTGGTTGTCCCAGTACGACTGGAGCGGGAATTTGGTGCCGGTGGTCAACGCCTTCGCCATCAATTCCTTCTGCTTCTGCTCGTCGTCCGCCTTCTTCTTCGCCTCCCGGTCTTTCAGGTACGCCTCCACCGCCTGCTGCATCTCGGGCGGCAACTTCGGCTCGTCCTTCGGCCGCTCGTCGGCGGCCGCCGGTGTGAACACGGGCCGTGACTGTGGGGCGGCGGCCACCCCCGCCGGCGGCACGGGGGCGAACCCGATGGTCGGCGGGGAAGGGGTGAACTGGGCCGAAGCGAGGGTGGGCGCGAACACGCACGCCGCGACCGCGGTCAGCCAACAAGCACGAACCGTGACCATGTCCGGTGTCCCGCTCCGGCCGTGCGTCCCTACGGCCGGGTGATGTCGGAGTCCGGAATGGTATCGGCCGGCGGGCGGAGAAGTTGGAGGGAGTTTTCCGCCGGCGCGGGCGTGCCCGAAGAAATGTGTCGCCCGCCGGGCGGATGGGCTGATGGGAGAGGCGACAACTGCCTGGCGGAGTTAGCAGGGGCGGGGGAATGGACAAACGCCGCGGGCGGGTGAGATTGCTCCCACCCGCCCGCGGAGGCGACGTTCACGTTCCCGAAGGTTACTTGCCCTTCTCCGGCGTCGGCAGATCGGGGACGGCCACCCCGCCGGAGATCGGCGGGCCGACGGTCGGGTACTGCGGGCGGCCGTCGGGCGGCGGCAGTTGCATGTACGACGGGTCGTAAGTGCAGTCGTGCTGGCCGGTGATCACGTTGCAGCCGACGCCGGCGGCCACGAACCCGAGCACGGCACAGAACAGAGCGGCGCGGCGCATAGCCTGGCTCCCATCCGTGGGGGAAGATACAAGCCCGGCCGACCGTCGCCCGCACGAGGGGGGACGCGGACGGCGGTCGGACCGGGTGGGGGGTGTCGGCCGACGCGTCCGTGCGTAAGCGGTTGGCCGTCGGGGGGAGGGTGAATCCCCCGCCGGTTGTGCCGCCCGCGGGGGTTGTGCCCCCGCCGCTGCCGACGCCGCTTATATCGACCCCGCCGGTTCGCCCGCTTCACTGGTTCCCACGAATTGTGCCCTCTGTGGTCTGCTCGTTCCGCGAGCGGTTCCGACAAGGCCGCTCGCGGAGCGAGCAGACCACGTCAGCCGGCCGGCAGTAGCGCAGTCACCTTCGCTAAAAGTGTCGGCAGATCGACCGGCTTGCTCTCGTACTCGTCGGCGCCGGCGGCCAGTGCCAGGGCCCGGTCTTCGACCATGGCGTGGGCGGTCAAGGCGATGACCGGGATGTGGGCGGTGGCCGGGTTGGCCTTCAGCCGGCGGGTGGCCTCCAACCCGTCCACCTGCGGCATCTTGATGTCCATGAGCACCAGGTGCGGCCGCTCGGCCTCCGCCTTGGCGATCCCCTCGACGGCCGAGTTGGCCGACACCACCTCGAACCCGCGGCGGGTGAGCCGGCGGGCGAGCAGTTCGATGTTGTCCGGCTCGTCGTCCACGATGAGCAACTTGGGCATGGGTGTACCTTCCTGGCGAGCGGCCCGCGTGAGCGGGCTGTTGTGATCCAGGGCGTGTTGGAACAGCGGGCTCACGCCCGCCGCTCGCCTATTTAGCCTCGACTAACCCCTTGAACGCCTCGCAGATGACCTTCGCCACCTCCGGCCCGCAACTGTTGATCTCCCCGTACTGGGCCTTCTTCAACCCGTAGCAGTACGGCGCCTTCTCGTCCCACTGCCGCTTCGGCAGGATGTACCCGATCTCGTCGTTCGCCAGCCCGACGATCATCCGGTACTTCCCCTTCAGTTGCGGGTAGATGCCCGGCTCCTTCGGTGCGTCCGGGAAGTCGGCCCCCTTGTCCGCCGGGTCCTGAATCTTGTCCAGCACCAACTCCGGGTAGATCTCGCCGGGGATGCACGCCACGTCGAGTTCGCCGAGCTTCAGGTACCCGACTTCGGTCTTCACCCCGACCGGCTTGCCGGGGTCCTTCGCCTCCTTGAACTCCTTCGGGGTGGGGTCGCCGGTCCAGTCGTACATGGTGCGGCTGAGCACGCCGGCCGCCCACGCCAGCTTGTACAGGTTGTTGTCCACCGGGGCCAGCACCGCCCGCGTCCGGATGTCGAACGGTACCAGCGTCGCCTCCTTGCCGGCCGCCACCGCCTTCTCGGCCAGCTTGCCCACCTCAACGCCGTACTTCTCGGTCTTCGCGAACGTGCCGTCCTTCAGCTCGTTCCCCTTGTCGTCCTTCAGTGGCACGCCCAGGTTGGTCATCAGCCCGCCGACGGTGCCGGTGAAGTACGCCACCGGGCACTTGTACTTGTCCTTCAGGTGCTTGACCGTGTACCCGACGTGGTCGGCGCTCACCTCGGTGTTCTTGTCGTCGAGCAACTCCGGGTGGACGTTCCACTGCACCAGCAGGCCGAGCGGGGCGGCGTTCTCCTTGGCGTTTTTCGACTCGAACAGGATGGTCACCATCGTGTCGTGCTTCACCTCCGGCTGGCGGCCGTCGCGGAGCAGTTCCGGGCCGGCGGCGGTGCCGACCCTGGCCGTCGCGGGGGTGAGTTTCTTCTCGGCGGCGGCGATCGCCTTCGCGCACCCGTCCACCACCGCCGTCAGGTAGTCCGGGTCGACCCCGCTGACGAAGTTCGACTTGCCCCACAGGCCGAGGGTGTCCGGCCCCTCGTGGTTGTGGGTGCTGGACACCATCACGTGGTCGAACCCTTTCACCTTCGCCCGCACCCGCTCGACGGCCGGCAGGAACAGGCCGACCACGTCCACACTCACCAGTGCGATCTTCTTGGTGCCATCGGACAGCACCACCGCCCGCGCCATGATCGGGTCGTGCAGCTTGGTGGCCACCCGGTTGGTGCCGAACCCGGCCATGTAAACCGGGGTCTTGCCGCCGACGTTCGGAGACACGTCGGCGTCGGCAAACCCGACACTCAGTTGCGGGTCGGCGGCGGGGCAAACGGCGGCGACCGCGACGAACATGCACAGGGCGAGGAGGGGGCGCATGGTGCGTCCTCGGGGAGAGGGGAGGGGTAGTGTACCGTGCGCGGGGCCGAGTCCCCAGCCCTCACGGGCTGGGCTATGGGAACCGCCCCTTCGGGGCGGGGGTGATTTTTGGGTGTTGACAGGCATTGCGACCTGAAAGGTCGCTTCCCACAGCCCAGCCCGTGAGGGCTGGGTGAAGGTCAACCGGACGGAACCCGTGAACTTCCGCCCGGCCGGGGGTAGAATACCCTTCACGACTCATCTCGGTGGGAGACGGCCCGATGGCGAAACGCCCCAAACAGCAGCCGCCGAAGCAGGAAACGCCGTCACTGTTCGACCACGACTCGGCCACCCCGCTGGAGGTGATGCCGCCGCCCGACCAGCCGCTGCCCAAAGCCGACCTGGAGACCGCCCTCATCCCGCCGAACTTCCCGCCGTCGTGGGTGGCGGCCATCGGGGAGGAGTTCTCGAAGCCGTACTTCACCGAGCTGCGGAAGTTCGTGGCCGAGGAGCGGAAGCAGCACCAGGTGCTGCCCCCCGGCCCGGACGTGCTGAACGCCTTCCGGTACACCCCGCTCGAACTGGTGCGGGTGGTCATCCTCGGGCAGGACCCGTACCCGACGCCGGGGCACGCGCACGGGCTGTGCTTCTCGGTGCGGCCGGGGATGGCCCTGCCGGCGTCACTGCGGAACATCTACCGCGAACTGCAAGAGGACCTGGGCATCGTGCCGGCCCGCCACGGCTGCCTGGAGGCGTGGGCCAAGCAGGGGGTGTTCCTGCTGAACACCGTCCTCACGGTGCGGGCCGGGGCGCCGAACTCGCACAAGGGGAAGGGGTGGGAGGAGTTCACCGACGCGGCACTGGTGGCGGTGAACAAGCTGCCGCGGAAGGTGGTGTTCCTGCTGTGGGGGGCGCACGCCAAGCAGAAGGCCAAGCTGATCGACCAGAAGAAGCACACCGTCATCACCGGCGTCCACCCGTCGCCCATGTCGGCCGACAACGGGTTCTTCGGCAGCAAGCCGTTCAGCAAGGTGAACG
>CAYMHO010000189.1:0-1597 GCA_964390195.1 uncultured Fimbriiglobus sp.
TTCTCGTTCACCTGGAACTTGGCGAACTTCCGCAGCCGCGTCTCCCGCTCGGCCTCCTGACCCATGCTGGTCCACACGTCGGTGTAAATCACGTCCGCGCTGGCCACCGCCGCGACCGGGTCGTGCAGCACCGCGGGGAACTCGCCGCCGACCTTGTCGGCGTAGCTCTTCTTGAACGTGTCGTCGAAGGCGTACCCCTTCGGGCAGGCGAGCACGAACCTCGCCCCCAGTTTGCCGCACCCGACGGCCAGGCTCATCGACACGTTGTTCCCGTCGCCGACGAACACCACCGTCTTCCCCTTCACCCCGCCGCAGTGCTCTCGCACGGTGAGCAGGTCGGCCATCGCCTGGCACGGGTGCGAGCGGTCGGACAGGCCGTTCACCACGGGGATGCTGCCGTGCTTCGCCAGTCCGGTCACCGTCTCGTGCTTGAAGGTGCGGAGGACCAGGCCGTCGATGTACCGGCTCATGACGCGGGCGAAGTCGGGCAGCGGTTCCCGCCAGCCGAGGCCGATCTCGTTGCCGGGGAAGAAGAGGCTCGTGCCGCCGAGTTGCGCCGCCGCAGCCTCGAAGCTGACCCGCGTGCGGAGGCTCGGCTTCTCGAACACCAGCCCGACCACCTTGCCGGCGAGTGCGGAGCGGCCGAGGGTGCGGTCGGCCTTGAGCGCCGCCGCCCGCTCCAGCAGACGAGCGAGCAGGTCGGCGGGCTGGTCGATGAGATTCAGGAAATGGGGCATGAGTGTGGCCAGTTAGCCCGACGCGCGAGCGAGGGGCGAATCACCTTCGGGAATCGGGACTTGCCCCTCGCTCGCGCGCCGGGCTAACGGGTGGGCTACGCCGCCGCCAGCAGCACTTCGGCCATCACCCCGCACCCCTCGTCGATCTGCTCGTCGGTGATGTTCACCGCCGGCAGCAGGCGGATGACGGTCTGGTGGGTGCAGTTGATGAGCAGCCCGCGCTCCAGGCACTTCTGCACGATCGGGGCACCTTCGGTAGCCAGTTGCACGCCGATCATGGTGCCTTTCACCCGCACTTCCGTAATGAGCGGGCACTTCTCCTTCAGCTTCAGGAAGTGCTGGCGGAACCGCTCGCCCACCTGAACGGCACGCTCCAGCAACCCCTCGGCGTCGAACGTCTCGATGACCGCCAGGGCCGCCGCACACGCGATCGGGTTTCCGCCGAACGTGGCCGCGTGGGTGCCCGGCTTGAGCAGCGCCCCGACCTCCGGCTTGGCGATCACCCCGCCGAGAGCGATGCCGCCGGCCACGGCCTTCGCCAGCGTGACCACGTCCGGCACGACGTTCCAGTGCTGGTGGGCGTACCACTTGCCGGTTCGCCCCATGCCGGTCTGCACTTCGTCGAACATCAGCAGCATTCCGTGCTTGTCACACAGCGCCCGCAGCCCTTCGAGGAATCCCGGAGGGGGCAGGTTGATGCCGCCTTCACCCTGGATCGGTTCGAGCAGAATCGCGGCGGTCTCGCCGTCGATCAACTTGCTCACGGCGTCGAGGTCGCCGTGCGGGGCGTAGACGAACCCCGGCAGCATCGGCTCCAGTCCGGCGTGGTACTTCGGCTGAGCGGTAGCGGAGAGCGAGCC
>CAYMHO010000189.1:1607-10904 GCA_964390195.1 uncultured Fimbriiglobus sp.
CGTGGAAGCTGTTGGTGAAGGTGATGACCTTGTACCGACCCTTCGGCTTGCCATGCAAGCGGGCGAGTTTGATGGCCGCCTCGTTCGCCTCGGTGCCGCTGTTGCAGAAGAAGCTGACCCCGCCCCACCCGGTGCGGTCGCCCAACTCCTTCGCCAACATCGCCTGCGGCTCGGTGTACCACGTGTTCGGGACGTGGATGAGCGTGGCCACTTGCTCTTGAACGGCCTGCACCACCCGCGGCGGACAGTGCCCGAGAATGCCGCACCCCCAGCCGGGGAAGAAGTCGAGGTATTTATTGCCTTCCGCGTCCCACACCCACGACCCCTCCCCCCGCACCAGGCACACCGGGTACCGGGTGTAGTTGCCGATCAGGTGCTTCTTCGCCAGTGCGATGACATCGGCGGAAGAAAGGGTGTCAGTCATGGCGGGTGCCGTCGGGTGGGAAGGGTGGCGGGTGAAAGAGGGGAGATCAACGAGAGACAATGGTGGTGCCGGCGGGTTCGCCCAGCGCCCACTCGAGAAGGGCGTGTGGTCGTCGGCCGTCCAGGATGACCGCCCGGCTCGCCCCGGCTTTCAGGGCGTCGAAGCAGGCTTCCACTTTGGGGATCATCCCTCCGGCGATGACGCCGTAGTGGATCAACTCGCGGCAGTCGTCGGCGGAGAGCTTCGGGTAGAGTGAAGTGGGGTCGTCGCGGTCTCGCAGCACGCCGGGCGTGTCGGTCAGGAACAAACAGTGTTCGGACTGAAGGGCACCGGCAACCGCCCCGGCGAGCGTGTCGGCGTTGATGTTGAGCCAGCCGCCATCAGCGACCCGTTCGCAGCCGAGGGACGGCAACACCGGCACCTCCCATTCCAACACTTCGGACAGGGCGTCGGCGTTCACCTGTTGGGGGTGGCCGACGTGTCCGAGATCGACCGGTCGGCAGTCCGGACCGGGCAGTTGCAGGCGGTCGGCGGTTACCGGGAAGCCGGCGAGGTCGGTGAACCCTTCGGTCGGACAGCCCAAATCCTGCAGGTCGTTGGCCACCTTCGCGTTGATCTCGCACAGCACCCGCACCACGATTTCAAGGGTGGCGTCGTCGGTGTACCGGCGGCCCTGCACCTTCACCGGCTTGATGCCGGCGGCGTCCATCGCCCGGTCGATCGGCTTGCCCCCTCCGTGGACGAGCACCAGCTTCGCACCCAACATGTGCAGCGCCGCCACGCACTCGAGCGTGCCGCGGGTGGCGGTCGGCTCCTCCATCGCGCTGCCGCCGAGCTTCACCACCACCGGCCTGGCGGCCAAGGTGCGGGCGGCGGAGGCGGCGTTCAGTACCGCCTGCGACGGGGTGAGGGGAACTGTCATCCGCGAACGAACCTGCGGTTCGGGGACGGAAAATGGGAAGAACGAATGGTAGTGGGCGAGGGGTTGAGGGTCAATGGGTGGGCAGATTACTTCCCGCCCAAATCCCGCAGGCAGTTCCGCAGGTAGCGCGCCCGTGCGGCGTTCCGCTCCTCGCCGTCGAGTTGCTGGCCGGTCAACTTCTGTAAGTGGGCCGCCTGCGAGTGGATGAACAGCCGGTTCACGGTCGTGGGAGGCAGGTCGTCGAGCAGGTTGAGGTGGATGCCCAGCCGCACTGACGACAGCAGTTCCATCGTCTCTTCGGAGGTGATCATGGTGGCGCTGCCGAGGGTGCCGATGGCCCGTGCCACGCGGTCCTGCTCCGCCTGCCGCCGCTCCTTCAGCAGCACCTGCCGGGCCTGCCGCTCGTACAGCAAGATCATCCCGATCACTTCCTTGATCTCCATCAGCAGCCGCGGCTCGCTCTTGCCGAGCGTCACCTGATTCGAGATCTGGTACAGGTCGCCACTCGCCCGGCTCCCTTCGCCGTACAGGCCGCGGACGACGAGATTGATTTTTTGAAGTGCCTTGAACACCTTCTCGATCTGCTTGGTGATGCCGAGCGCCGGCAGGTGCAACATGACGCTCGCCCGCAGGCCGGTGCCGACGTTCGTCGGGCACGCCGTCAGGTAGCCGAACTGGTCGTGGAAGGCGTAGCTGAGGCGGGCTTCGAGGGCGTCGTCCACCTTGTCGATGCGGTCCCAGGCTTCGTCAAGGGCCAGCCCGCTCCGCATCACCTGAATCCGCAGGTGGTCTTCCTCGTTCACCATGACGGACACCGACTCGGCCGGGTCGAACGCCACCCCGCGGGGGCCGTCGTGGGTGCTCGCCAGCTCGCGGCTGATGAGTTGCCGCTCCACCAGGAACTGCCGGTCGAGCGGGGTCAGGCCGGCGACGCTCACGTACTCCAGTTTCGGGTCGATGGCCGCCCTCGACACCGCGTCTCGCACGCGGACCTCGATCTCCCCCTTCTGGGCGGCGGAGGCGCGGGTGGTGAACGGCGCGTCGGCCAGGTTGCGGGCCAGGCGGATGCGGGTGGACACCACCACGTCCACGTCCGGGCCGGTGCCGCGAAGCCACTCGCCCAGGTTCGGGAGCAGGCTATCCAGGTCCATCGGCCCCTTCCTTCTGTCGGATCAGGTCGCGGAGGCGGGCGGCGTCTTCGTACCGCTCGGCGTCCACCGCCTCGGCCAACATACGACGGAGGGCGGCCACCTCCCCCCGCCCGGCGAGCGCCTTCGGCACCTTCCCGCGGTGGGCGGTGTCGCGGTGGATGCGGTCGAGCAGCGGCCGCAGCACCTCCCCGAAGGCATCATAGTCGTGGGGGCAACCGAGACGCCCCTCCGCCCGGAATTGGCTGTACTTCAGCCCGCACTCCGGGCACTTCAGCGCACTCGTGTCGGCGGTCGCGTGCTGGCCGAGCACCATCTGCACCAGGGCTTGCAGGTTCATCGGGGCGGTGCTGATCGGCCCCTCGCTGATGACACCTTTCGCCCGCGCGCACCCCTCGCACAGGTGCTGCTCCACCTTCTTCTTGCCGATCAGGCTGGTGTAGTGGATGGTGGCCGGCTGACCGCAGAAGTGGCACGGGTTCATGACGCCAGCCGGTCGGGGGGAAAGAACCTACCCACATCATCCGTGTTGGCACCGCACTTCCGCAATCCCAGGTTCCAGGCTTCCGGGCGAGCGGCGGCCGTAAGGCCGCTGTTGGTGGCCGAAACAGCGGCCTCACGGCCGCCGCTCGCCCGGAATGCTCACCCCTCTTCGAGCTGCCGAATCCGGTCCCGCAGGCGGGCCGCCTCTTCGTACTTCTCACCGGTGATCGCCTCTTGCAGTTGGCGGCGGAGGTGGGCCAACTCCCGCTGGCCGGCCTTCGCCTGCGGGAGTCGCCGCGGGGCTTTCCCCTGGTGCTTCGGCTCCCCGTGGATGCTCTCCAGGAGGGGGATCAGTTCGGGCTTGAACGAGTCGTAGTCGTGCGGGCAGCCGAGCCGGCCGGTGTTGCGGAACTCGACGAACTTCAGCCCGCACACCTCGCACACCTTCCCGCCGGGGTCTTCGGCGTCCGCCCCGGCGGCCGTCGCCTTCTTCCCCGGTGCGGTCGGGTACAGGTACTTCTTTGCACAGTCCTCACACAGGTGGTACTCCTCGAACTTGTCGAGCGGGAGCACCTCGGTGATGTGCAAGGTGGCCTGCTTCGGGCAGCGCTGGCATTTCATGGGGAGCATCCGACGGGGCGCAGGAGCATTCTAGCACGGTCGACTGGGGACAGGGCGAGCGGCGGCCGTCAGGCCGCTGTTTCGGTCGGATCAACTGCGGCTGACGGCCGCCGCTCGCCTCCCCAACTCGGCCTTCCCCCGTTCGCCACCCGTCCGCTACACTCCCGCCCTTCCGATTCCACGCCGAGAGGGCGCGGCCGTGAGCGGGCGGTGGTTCTGGGTGCTGCTGGCGACCCTGGGGGTGGTGTACGCCGCCCTGGCGGCGTGGGTGCCGCCGCACGACGACGAACTGTACTACTGGTGCTGGTCGAAGGAGCTGCAGCTCAGCTACTTCGACCACCCGCCGCTCACCGCCCTGATGATCCGGGCGAGTACCGAGCTGTTCGGCGACAGCGTGTTCGCCCTGCGGCTGCCGGCGTGCCTCGCCACCGTGGTCGTCCTGGGAGTGGTCGGTTGGCTCACCCGCCCGCGGGGCATCCTGTTCGCCACCGTGTTCACCCCGGTGTACACGTTCGGGGCGGTGGTCATCACCCCCGACACCCCACTGCTGCTGTTCTGGGCGCTGTACCTCGCATGGCTGGTCGCCGTTCACCGGCGGCTCACCCCCGAGGACGGCACTCCGGGGCGGGTGCGGTGGCCGTGGTGGGCCGTCGGCGGGATGTTGCTCGGGTGCGGCATTCTGGGGAAGTACACCACCGGGTTGGCGGTGCCGGCCGGGTTGCTCAGCTTCGCCCTGATCGGCTGGGGCGGCGTCCGCCGGTGGGCGCTGGGGTACGCCGTTCACCTCGCCATCGCCTTCACCGTCGCCTCGCCCATCCTCGTGTACAACCTGCAACACGGGTTCGAGCCGCTGCTCTACCAGTGGTCCCACGCGAACCAGAACAAGGCGGTCGGGCTGAAGCCGCTCGGCGAGTTCGTCGGCACGCAGTTGCTGCTCACCGGGGCGTTGCCGCTGCTCCTGTGGCCGTGGCTGGTGTGGCGGTTCCGCACGCTGATGGCCGACCCGCGGCTGCGGGTGTGTGCCTGCCTGTACGGGCTGCCCACAGTGTTCTTCACCCTGAAGGCCGCCACCGGCCCGCTGGAAGCCAACTGGGCACTCGCCGGATACCTGGCCTTCTGGCCGATCGCCGCCCGCTGGTTCGCTGGCCTCGACGGGCTACCGTTCCTGTGGCGGACGCTGACCAAGTGGGGCGGGCGGCTGACCTTCCTGGTCCCCGGCGTGAGCGTGGCCTTCCTGGGCACGCACCTGGTCCACCCGCTGCCGATCGTGGAGCCGAACAAGGACCGCGTGACCCGCCTGCCGGAGCGTGCGAAACTGGCCGACTCGCTCGACGAGTACGTGCGCGAACACGGTCAGCCGCTGCCGGTGTTCACCGCGGAATACCAGTGGGTGGCGCTGCTCCGCTTCCACGGGGTGGCGGCCGAGCAGGAGCCGGACGTCACCCGCCCGAGCCACTTCACCCAGGGCGGCGGGCGGATGACCGACCACCCGGCCGTCTACTACTTCAGCAACTACCCACTGCCGGCCGGGCACGCCGACGGGTTCGCCCCGCCGGTGCTGGTGGGCGAGTTCCCGCTGGTGGTACGGGGCGAACGGTACGACACCTATAAGCTATGGTTGTACCGTAAGCCGCCGTCCGCCCCCGCCGACCCGCGGGTGACCGCCGCCCGGCCGCTGCCGTGACCGAACCTCCTGTCCCCCCTTGTGACCGGGGGGCAACCGCCCCCCGGGCCCCCTGTCGCAATGCCCCGCCGCCCGTTCAAGCCCCTGCCGCTCCCCGAGCGGATGGTGGACACCGACCCCGCACTCGCCGAGTGCGTCGCCCACCTGGCCGCCCACCACCTGATCGGGTTCGACACCGAGTTCGTGGGGGAAGACACCTTCCGCCCGGAGTTGTGTCTGATTCAGGTGTCCACCGCCGAGCGGCTCTACCTGATCGACCCGTACGCGGTGAGTTCGCTCGCCCCGTTCTGGGCGCTGCTGCACGACTCCGCCCGCACCGTCATCGCGCACGCCGGCCGCGAGGAGGTGCGGATGTGTCGGTTCCAGTCCGGGGCGCCGCCGGCCAACCTGTTCGACACCCAGATCGCCGCCGGGCTGATCGGCCTGACCTACCCCATCAGCTACGCCGGGCTGGTGCAAATCGTCCTCGGCACGCGACTGAACAAGGGCGACACCCTGTCCGACTGGCGGCGGCGGCCGCTGTCGGCGTCTCAGGTGCGGTACGCCTACGACGACGTGCGGTACCTGATCCCGGCCTACGAGCGGCTGTCGGCCAAACTGGAGCGGTACAGCCGCACGGGGTGGGCGACCGAGGAGTTCGCCGGGTTCGTCAAGTGGACTTCGGGCGAGGACGCGGCCGTCGAGCGGTGGCGGAAGGTGAAGGGGAGTGGGGCGCTCAACCGCCGCGAGTTGGCCGTGCTGCGGTCGGTGTTCGCGTGGCGGCTGGGGGTGGCCGAGCGGCAGGACCGCCCGGCCCGGAGCGTCATGCGGGACGACGTGCTGCTGGAGGTGTGCAAGCGGGGGGCGAAGACGCCGGACGAACTGAGTTCGCTCCGCGGCATCCCCCCGCGGGAGTTCGAGAACGTGCAGCGGGCGGTGCGGGAGGCGAACCGAATCCCCCAGGCCGAGTTGCCGGAGAAGCTGGAGAGTGAACAAGACCCCCCGCAGGTGGCGGTGCTCGGGTCGCTCCTGACGGTGGTGCTGAACGACGTGTGCGACCGGCTGAAACTGGCCCAGAGCCTCGTCTGCTCGCAGCAGGACCTGAAAGACCTGGTGCGGTCGCGGCAGCCGGGCGGGCGGATGCCGGCCGACTCGCCGTTCCTGGAAGGGTGGCGGAAGACCGACGTACTGCCGCACCTGGAGCGGGTGCTGGAGGGCGGGCTGGCGGTGCGGGTTCACAACCCGAAGACGACCGCCCCACTGGAGTACATCGAGATCGTGGACGAGGTGGAACCGGGAACGCAGTGACCGGATGGGTGGTTCGTCACCCGGTCACTGCGTTCCCGGTTCCAACATCAGCGGCGACGAGATCAGGTAATCCGCCGTCGCCCGGTTGTTCGCCACCGCCACGTTGTGGACGACCGCCACCCGCAGGAGTGCCTTCACATCCGGGTCGTGCGGCTGGGCCGCGAGCGGATCCCAGAAGAAGATCAGCACGTCCAGCTTCCCCTCGGCGATGGCCGCCCCGATCTGCAAGTCGCCACCGAGCGGCCCGCTCAGGAAGCGGGTGACGCTCAGCCCCAGGTGCTGGATGAGCAACCCGCCGGTGGTGCCGGTGGCGAACAGTTCGTGCTTCGCCAGGGCCGTCTGGTGGGTGGTCGCCCACTCCAACAGTTCGGCCTTCTTGGCGTCGTGCGCCACGAGCGCGATCCGCTTGCGGGCCGGTGGCATGGTCATACCTCCCATGTGCTCCGCCCCCGGAGGGTGCGGTTGTTCCGAACCGCACCCTCCGGGGGCGGAGTACTGTCAGTCCCCCCGCACCCGCTTCACCACGTCCGGCGGGGCGACCTCGTAGCTGAACGGTTCCATGCTCGCCGCCGCCCGCCCCTGGCTCAGGCTCCGCACCTCGTTGGCGTAGGTGAACAGTTTCTCCAGCGGCACCTTCGCAATGATCTCGGCGGTCGAGTCGCCCTTCGTCTCCTCGATCTGCCCGCCGCGTTTGGCCAGGTCGCCGGTGATGTTGCCGAGGAACTCGCTCGGCGTCGTCACCGTCACCTTCATGATCGGCTCCATCAGGTCCAGGTTGTGCTCGCACGCCTGGCGGAAGGCCCGCGCCGCCGCCACCGCGAACGCCGTCTCGTCGCTCAGCGTCTGGTCGAACTTGGCGTCGATGATGGTGGCCTGCAGGTGCATCATCGGGTAGCCGAATTCGCCCGTCTGGCAGGCGTCGTTCAGCCCCCGCTCGGCGGCGGCCGCGAGCACCGCCGGCAGGCCGTCGCCCTGGAGGGCGTTCCGCACCGTCACCGGCTTCTCGATGGGGAAGTTCATGAACGACACCCGCAGCACGGCGAACGTCTGCTTCTCGCCCAGACGCTCGACCATCACCTCGACCGTTTTCCCGGTCTTCAGCTTCTCGCGGTAGCTCACCCGCGGTTTGCCCACCCGCACCTTAAGTTTGAAGTCGCGCTCCAGGCGGTGCCTCTTCACCTCCAGGTGGAGCGTGCCCATGCCGCTCATCAGCGTCTGGCCGGTGTCCTTACTCTCCAGCACCTTGAACGTCGGATCTTCCAGTTGCAGCATGCCCAGGGCGTTGGCCAGCTTGTCCTTGTCGTTCCCGCTCTCCGGTTCGATGGACTGGCTGACCACCGCCTCGGCGAAACTGATCGGTTCGAGCAGGATCGGGTGCTGGGTGTCGCACAGGGTGTCGCCCGTGACCGACTCCTTCAGCCCGACCACCGCCACGATGTCGCCGGCCGGGGCGCTGTCCACCTCCTCCAACCCCTTGATCGGGTCGGCGTGGACGTGGAACAGCTTGGCGATGTTCTCCTTCATGTCCTTGCCGGTGTTGAACGCCCGCAGGTTCGGCCGCAGGGTGCCGCTGTACACGCGGATGAAGAAGCGGTGCCCGCTCGGGTGCCACGCCGCCTTGAACACCAGCCCGCAGAACGGCTCCTTCGGGTCGGGCTTCCGTTTCTCTTCCTTGTTCGGGTGCTTCGGGTTGGTGCCGACCACCGGCGGGCGGTCGAGCGGGCTGGGCAGGTAGTACGTGACCGCGTCGAGCAGGGGCTGAATGCCCAGGTGTTCACGCCCCGACCCGCACAGCACGGGATAGATTTTTCGGGCGAGCGTTTGCTCCCGTACGAGTTGCCGCACCGTCTCCACGTCCGGCTCTTTCCCGTCGAGGACGAGCGACGTGATCAGGTCCTTGTCGTCGTGCTGGGTGAGGGCGTCGAACATCTCCTCGCGGTACCGGCGGAACGTCTGCTCTTCTTCGGGCGGGATCGCCTCGACCCGCACCGTCTTGCCCAGGTCGCCGGCGTCGAAGTACAGCGCCCTCTGTTCGATCAGGTCGATCACCCCGGCGAGCGGCTTCGGGCTGTACCCCTCCGACCCCGCACCGATGGGAATGACCACCGGCACCGGCCGGCCGTGTTCGGCGAAGTCGGGCGTCAGGCGGTCGTGGATGGTCTTCAGTGTGCCGGCGAAGTCGGCCCCGACCACGTCCATCTTGTTGACGAACACCAGCCGCGGGACTGCGTACTTGTTCGCCTGCTTCCACACCGTCTCGCTCTGGGCCTCGACCCCCTTCTGCCCGTCGAACACGCACACCGCCCCGTCGAGGACTCGCAAACTCCGCTCCACCTCGGCGGTGAAGTCCACGTGCCCCGGCGTGTCGATCAGGTTGACCGTGTACCCCCGCCACTGGAAGGGGATGCACGCCGAGTAAATCGTGATGCCGCGCTCCTGCTCTTCCGGGTCGTAGTCCGTTTCGGTGTTCCCCTGGTCCACCCCGCCCAGGTTGTGCTTCACCCCGGCGTAGAACAGCAGGTGCTCGGTGGTGGTCGTCTTGCCGGCGTCGATGTGCGCGATCACCCCCAGGTTGCGGAATTTTGTGAGTTCGGGGCCTGAAGTTGCTTTCGCCATCGAAACACCTGGGAAAAGAAGTCACCGCAGAGGGGGGGGGGGGGGGGGGGGGGGGGGGAGAGGGGCCGCGGGCACCACCAGGGCGTGGGGCAGAACGCCCCCCCCCCCCACG
>CAYMHO010000189.1:10914-13363 GCA_964390195.1 uncultured Fimbriiglobus sp.
GAAGTCACCGCAGAGGGCGCGGAGGGGGCGGCGGGAGCCGAAGAGAGCCGAAGGCACCCTCAGGTTCTGCTCTCTCCGCGCCCTCCGCGCCCTCTGCGGTGAAATTGTATCCGAACCTCGCCGTCCGGGCGGGGTCAGTTCTTCACCTTGACGTGGAAGCCGGCAGCGTTGAGCGCCTTCACCAGCTCGGCCGCGTCGAACTCGCCGGTCACCTCGGCCGTGGACACCTCCGGCTTGGCGTTGTCGCCGGTCACGCCCTTCACGCCCTTGATGGCCGTCTGGAACGCCTTCACGCACCCGCCGCACGAGTTGTGGAAGCCGGTGACGGTGAGCGCCTTCACCTTGCCGGCCTTGACCCCGCTGTCGTCCTTGAAGGCGAACCCCTTGTCCTTGCCGGGGTCGCCGTGGAACCCGCCGGCGGCGAGGGCGTCGAGCGCCTTCTGGGCGGTCTTCGCGTCGGCGGTGGTGAACGCGGCCGTGCCGGTCTCCTTGTCCGCCTTCACATCCGAAACACCTTCCACGCCGGACAGGATCGTCTTCACCTCTTTGGCACAGCCGGGGCAGCACATGTGGACGTTCTTCAACTCCACCTTCGTGTCCGCGGCAACGACCGGGACCGCCACCGCAGCCAGAAGGGCTACCGACCAGACGAACTTCGCCATTGCTCGCACTCCGGGATCAGGGATCGGACCATGTGACAGTGTACGCACGGAAAAGCCCGCGGCCGACCGGAAGGACACCGGTCGGCCGCGGGCTGATGACTTCTGAACCGACACTCACCAGGCGAAGTGGCTGAACGCCTTGTTGGCTTCGGCCATCTTCACCGTCTGTTCGCGTTTCGCCATGGCCTCGCCCTCGCGGCGGGAGGCGGCGATCAGTTCGTCGGCCAACCGCTGGAAGGTGGGCCGACCGCTCTTGCCGCGGATGGCGGCGAGCAGCCAGCGGATGGCCAGCGACTGCTGCCGCAGGGCCTTCACCTGCATGGGCACCTGGTAGTTGGCCCCGCCCACCCGACGGCTCCGCACCTCGAGCGACGGCTTGACGTTGTTGATGGCGTCGGTGAACACCTGGAGCGGGTCCACGTCGGGGATCCGCTTGCGGATCAACTCCATCGCGTCGTAGAACACGCGGGTGGCGGTCGCCTTCTTGCCGTCGTGCATCAGGCAGTTGATGAACTTGCTGACCAGCAGCGAGTTGAACCGGATGTCCGGCTTCATCATCGTGTGGCCGGCGGTGCGGGTCTTCGTGGCCATCGGGTCGAAGTCCTCAGGTCTTCAGGTCGTCAAGTCTTCAAGTCAAAAACCCGGCCGAATCGGGCCGGGGGCGGTGTCCGGTGTCTTCAGACTTGACGACCTGAAGACGTGACGACCTGACGACTTCGTTACTTCCCTTCGCCCTTCGCCCCGTACTTGGAGCGGGCCTGTTTCCGGCCCTGGACGCCCTGGCAGTCGAGCACCCCGCGGACGATGTGGTACCGCACGCCGGGCAAGTCCCGCACGCGGCCGCCGCGGACGAGGACGATGCTGTGTTCCTGCAGGTTGTGCCCTTCCCCGCCGATGTACGCCGTCACCTCGATGCCGTTGGACAGCCGCACCCGGGCGACCTTCCGCAGGGCCGAGTTCGGCTTCTTCGGGGTCATCGTCTTCACCACCGTACAGACGCCGCGCTTCTGCGGGCAGCCCTGCATGGCCGGGTGCTTCGGCTTGGACCGCTGGGGCACCCGCGGCTTCTTCACCAGTTGGTTGATCGTCGGCATACAAACCTCATCAGCCGGGCGGTGCCGGTGGGAAACGGTATTTAAGCAAGAATTCCGCCGGCTTCCAGGGGAAGAGGCGAAAAAAATGGCGAACCCGGCGGTCATGCCGGTGGGTGGCATGCCACCCACCGGCATGACCGCCGGGTGCCGGGGGAAGTGCCCAAAAAATGGGCCACCCGGGGGTTCGGGCGGGTGGGGGGCTGCCCACCCACCGGCAGCACCGCCGGGGTTCGCCGTCAGTTGGCCGCCGCCTCTTCCTCGACGGTGCTGCCGTACCCGTTCGACGGCAGGTTGATCCGGACCTCCGCCTCCTGGTGCAACTTGAACCCGGTGCCGGCCGGGATCAGGTGCCCGAGGATGACGTTCTCCTTCAGGCCCACGAGGTAATCCACCTTGCCGGCCAGGGCCGCCTCGGTGAGGACCTTCGTCGTCTCCTGGAACGACGCGGCGGAGATGAAGCTGTCCGACTGGACGGCCGCCTTGGTGATGCCGAGCAACTGCACCTCGCAGTCGGCCGGCGCCGGGGCGACGAACGTCGGCAGCTTCTTCTTCCCGCCGGCCGCCTGCAGGGCGGCCCTCTCTTCCTCGAACTGCTCGCGGGTGACGATCTTGCCGGCGGCGAACGACGAGTCGCCGGCGTTCACCACCTTCACGCACTGCTCGACCAGGTTGCGGTTGATCTCCTCGAACACG
>CAYMHO010000190.1:0-13342 GCA_964390195.1 uncultured Fimbriiglobus sp.
CGGACGGTGAGCGCGTTCCCGACGGCGGTGCCGGCCACCACCAGCGCGGGCAGGGCGGCGAACGCCACGTCGCACCCGACCGACGCGGCCACCTCCTCGGCGAATTCCCGCAGGGCCGGCGGCAGGGCGTGGACCGGGAACGGCTGGTAGTCGGGGATCGGCGGCGGGGGAGGGGGTCCGCTCGGGGCGGCGGCTTCGGTGTTCGCTTCCAGGTGCTCCCGCAGCTTCGCCCCGCGGTCCGGCCAGGACATCCCCGCCAGTTCGTCGGCGGTCAGCCACTGGCGAACGTCCTTCGCACCGGGCGGCGGAAAGGCGACGGGCACCGGCCGGCCCAGTTTGGCGACGAGCGCGGCCGCCACCTTCACCGCCCCGTCCCGCCCCGGCCAACTGCCGTCGGCCTTCCGGTCGTTCTCGCCCACGACCACGACACCCCGGCCCTTCGGCCATTTGGCCAGCAGCACCGCCAGGCGGTCTGCCCCGCCGGTGTTGCTCGGCCGGCCGACGCAACACACCCCGGCGTGCGTCAGGGCGAGCGCGTCCGACGGGCCTTCCACAACGAACAGCGGGCCGCGGTGGTGCTCCCACCCGGCGGGCAGGGTCAGCCCCCGCTCCCCGCCCGTGTGGAACACCTTTGACCCGTCCCGGAACCGCCGGCCGATCCCGACCGTGCGGCCGGTGCCGTCACTCTCGGGGAACGTCCAGGCGGTGCCGTCCCAGCCGACCGGCAGCACCCCTAGCGCGGCCACCGGCAGGCGGAGGGCGTCCGCCAGTTCCTTACGCTGGGCGTCGGTGAGGGCGGCGGCGAACCGCTCGGCCACGGCCGCCCAGTCGGCCGGCGGGTCGGGGTTCGCCTTCGGTGGGGGTTTGCGGGCGGCGGGGCGGTGCGGCCGATCGGCCTTCCGGTAGCTGCCGAAGGTGCCGTCGTTCGCCACCTGCTTCCACTCGGTCGGGTCGTACATCTCCCCGCGGCAGAAGTGCAACCCGTTGGCGGCGGCGCTGCACCCCTTCGACCCGCTGCCGCATACCGGGCACGGGTTCCCGGCGTTGAACCGGGCAATGATTTCGGATACGTTCACAATGCGTTCTCGCAGTGACGGCCCGGTGTCACTGACTGCCGGCCGATCCCCGCACGGGTCGGCCGGCGGTGTTTCCGGGCGAGGGGTGGGTCATTTCGCCTTCTTGATCCGCGCCCACGTCTCCCGGTCGGGCGAGCCGGCGTCCAGCCAGCGGCGGATCTCGGCCACGTTCCACAGCACCCGCCCGCCCAGCTTGAAAGGCTCGGGGATCAGCCCGCCGCCGCTCAGCTTCCAGACGGTCCGCTCGCAGGTGCCGAGCAGGCCGGCCAGGTCCTCGGCGCCCACGGCCATCGGCCCGTTGGCCGGCGCGGTCTTGAGCAGGTCGCGGACCTCGGCCAGCAGCTTGCACACGTCGTCCAGGCCGGCAGTTTCGTTCATCGCAACAGGTCTCCGGGGGCACCGGGGGGGTGAGTCGGTCACTTCGCGTCGCGGGCGGGGCAACCGGCGGCCACCCACGCCTGGATGTCCGCCAGCCGCCACTTCTTGCTGCCGCCGATCCGCACCGGGGCGGGCAGCCGTCCCGCGGCTTGGTCACGCTCGAGCGACGCCACCGACCGGCCGAGCAACACGGCCAGCCGGTTGATGTCCACGAGCAGCGGCCGCAGCGGGGAATCCGCCGACGGGGGCTTCACCGGCTGGGGGGTCGTCGCAGGGGTCATTTCGGCTTCCTCCGGCGGGGTGGGGGTTTGAGGCTTAGCCGCTTCATCGCCTTCTCGCTCCGCCGCTCCCACTCGTTCAGAGCGGACAGGATCAGGCCGAGCATGGGGACGGGCAGGCCGGCCGGGTTGTCGGCCAGTTCGAGCAGGCGGTCCGGGCCGCCGCGGAGCAGGGCCGATACCCGCGGGTCGTGCGCCTGCCGACTGCGGTAGGTGAGACGGTGGCAGTGGCGGCAGCCGAAGTACGGCGAGCCGGGCGGCTGGAACAGCTTGGCCACCCGGCGGTCGCATTTCACCCCGTTGACGGTGAGCGGGCAGCCGGCCAGGTAGCGGGTGCCGCCGTGCGGGGTGGGCAGGGCGATCAGGGCGAGCGGGTAGGCGAACTCTTTGCGGTCCGCCCCCGTCCCCCACCCGTAGGCGAGGGTGAGGGTGTGGGCGGCGGGGAAGGCGAACGCTAGGGCGGACTCACCCCCGTTGGCGTCCCGCCACACCAGTTTGCCGGTTCGACCAGCGGCCGGCGGGTGAGCGCCGACCACCTCGGCCACGGTGAACCAGCGGCAGTATTCCGCCCGCGTCTTCTTGCGGTGCCACCCCCACCGCCCACTGCCGAACCCGCCCATCGGTCGCCCTCCCGTTCCGCTCGTTGTTGACAAATGTGTCGGGTTCACCCGCCCGCACCCGCACCGATCCGCCGTCACCACACCGCACCGGCCGTCACCGCCGCCGCCGGATTTTCCGGACTCCGCGTGCGGGTCCGCCATGCCGCTGCGAGTGGATGATGGCGGCTGTGGCGGAACCGGCGTCGGCTGAGGGCGGGTGGAAACGGACACCCCTTGGGGGATCGTCCGGCGACGATCCCCCAAGGGGTTGACCGCCCCGGAGGGCGGGAGACGGGAGGTGATGCCGGGTGCCGCCTCACCAGGGAGGCGATACATCCGGCGTAGCGGGGGCTACTTTTCGTGTAGCCTCGGGAATTGCCGGGGACCTGTCACTCGCCGAACGCCCACGCAGTCTCGGGCGGCGGGTCGTATCGGAGGGAGTGGCCGAGGGAAAGGACTGGGCGTTTCAGGTGGTCTGCCAGGGGCGGGTCGCCGGTGGCGATCTCGCCGAGCGCCCGGCGGATGGCGTTGCACACCCGGTTGCGGGCCTGATCCCGCACGTCCCCGAGTGACCGCGGCCGGCCGCCCGGTCGCAGGTCCCGGCCGAGGCGGGTGAGGATGTGGTGTTCCTCCTCGGCCAGTTCGTCGAGCAGTTCCAGCCGCCCCGCCTCGCCGCTGGCCTCCACCAGGGGGCGGGCGGTGCGGATTTCCTCCAGTCGCTTCCGCAGGCGGGTGGCGGCTTCCGCGTCCAGCGCGTCCGCCCCGCGGTCCCCGCCGGTGCCCGCCCCGGTCGCGGTCGCCTCCGCCGGCGACACCGCCCGCGTCCCACGGGACGCGGCGTGCCGGCACTCGGCGTCCAGGGCGGAGGCGGTGAACGTGCGGCCGGGGTGGGCGAGCAAGACCCGGAGCAGGTCGAACCCGCGCTCGATCGGGTAGACGTTCTCCTTCCCCCGGCCGAACCGGACCGCCCACACGCGGTTCCGGCGGAGGAAGTAGTTCTCCGCCGGGCCGTCCGGAGGTGGTGGGGCCGGGGGCATCGACACCTCCGCCGGTTCCAACCCCGCCTCCGGCCCGGCCTCGACCACCAGCCGCAGCAGGCAGGTGGGCGGCAAGTCCCGCCTGCGGAGGCGGTCGGCGTGGTCGGCGATGGCGGCGGTGAGCGCCCCGTTCACCTGGCCGGCGTGCCGGCGGTACAGGTCGTACACCTGGTGGGCGGCGGCGGCCGGCGACGGGTTCAGGGGCCGTAGCGCCCGCACCGCCTCCCCGAACTGCTGGAAGAACTCGCCCACCCCCATGCGGGCGATGCGGTCGGCCAGATCCACGTACCCGGTCAGCATCACCCGTGCTTCGCCCGCCGGCCGCCCGCCGGTGAGCAGGTCCACCGCGTACCCGCCGGCCGGATCGTGGTCCGCCTGGCCGGCGGCCAGGACGGCGAACCGGCGGTCGATGCACTGCGAGCACACCCCGCAGTGCGTGTGCTCCCGCGTCCGCTCCCACGTGTGCCCGCAACTGGTGGACAGGCCGAGCAGGTGCCCGCACCCCGCCTCCCGCAGCACCCCGACCACGTCCGCCTTCGTCTTCGACTGGAACGGGTTTTCGATGACGAACCGCCGCCCGACCAGAGCGGTGAGCAGGCGGGCGTACCCGCCCAGCACCCGCGGGTGGGTGGTGCGGGACGCCCGCGCTCCGACCACCTGGCCGGACGGCGGCAGGTTCAAACTCGTCACCCCGTTCTCGTAGAACCGTACCCGGTCCAGGCGGATCATGCCGGCGAAGGTGGCCGCCAGGGCGGTGAACAGGAACGAGCGGGTCCGCTGTGTGAACTCGCGGCCGAGCACCTTCCGCTTGTTCACCACCGCCGGCACGTGCAGCGGTGGGCGGCGGCCGGCGGCCCTTTGCAACGCGGCCACCAGGGCGGTGTGCCGGGGCGTGTTCTTCTGGGTGGAGCGGTGGTTGACGAGCAACACCTGCCGGCCGCCGTTGACCGACTCCTCGACCGCGCCGGCGAGCGAATCGACCCCGCCCGAGAAGCACATGACCCCGTCCACGTCGCCGTCGAACGGGGTGTCCTCGAAGGCGATCAGCCCGTCGAACACGGGTTCCTTGCGGTGCGGGACGAACTCGAACGTGTACTCGTCCTCGGACGCGAAGCTGAGGGTGGCGACCAGTTCGTCCCGCACCGGGGGCGAGTTCCACAGGTCGGGGTTCCGCACCGGGATGCGGAACCGCAGGTGCCGCCGCCACCCGGCCCCGATCTCGTCCGCGTCTACCCGCCCGCCGTTCGCCCGCGTCACCGCCTGGTCGCCGGCGAACACGTAGGCGGCCACCTCCAGCAGGTCGCGGAACTCCGGGTCGAGCGGCCGCCACAGCGCCCGCCGGATGTCCTCCAGGTGGACGTTGACGTTCGGGTCCGGGCCGTAGATGTGCAACGGCACCGGCCGCGGGTCGGCGGGGGCGTGGCGGCCGGCCGGCACCCCGCCGCACAGGATGAGGCGTTCAGCGGCCATCGGCGTCCGTCCGCTTGCGGAGTTCGGCGGTCAGTTTGGTCATGCAGTGGGCGACGAACCCGGCCGTCTCGTCCCGGCCGATCTGCCCCTCGGTCAGGTGGTTCCGCTTGGAGAACCACTCCTCGGAGAACCGCTCCACGATCGCGCTGGCCTCGAAGCAGTGGGTGGACAGGGCGTCGGCGAAGGCGGACATGGCGGCGACGGTTGGGAACCGCCCGTCGGCCGCGGTCTGGTCGGGGGTGGCCTTGCTGAGGAAGTAGTTCAGGCACTTGAACGCGAACCGGCTGAAGAAGCGGCGGGCGAACGCCCCGAACCGGGCCGGCGTGCCGACGGCGGCGAACGCCGCCCGCACCTCGGCCGGGGACGCGCCGAACAGGGTGTTCGCCCGTTCCCCCACCGCCGCCAGTGCCTCCACCCCGGCGGTCTGGGCCAGCTCCCCCAGGTCGGTCCGCCCACGGTTGTTCTTGAGTGCCGCGTCCACTGCATCGGACACCCCGGCTAGGATGTCGAACAGGCCGGGGTCGTCGGGCACGTCCACCCCGCACCCGCGGAGCCGCAAGCCGAACTGGTCGGTGCGGGCGGCGAGCGGGAGGCGGACGAGCAGCCACACCGTCACCACCACCCCCGCGTCGTCGGCCACCGCCCGCAACCCCCGCTCGGCGGCGGCGGCGGTGGCGGTGGCCATCTGGGAGGCGCACGCCCCGCCAGCGATCAGCCGGACCACCTGCTGCCACCGGCGGGTGGCGGGGAGCGGGCCGGTGCGGACGTGTCCCATGACCCCCTCACGAAATAGTGAACAAATGTTTGAAATGAGAATTGTTCCACCCCCGAGTCTGGTGTCGATGTCAGTAGGCGAAAAGTTGATCGGTTTCGTAGCTGGAGGCGAGCGTAAGAGTCAGGGTGCGACCAGATCCTCTCGGCCGCCGGATGAGGGAATCGTTCGGTCCGCTCGTCTCCGAAACGACGCTCGCATCCCGGCTGTGGGTTGTCGTCGTGCCAGCCTGGTCGTCCAACGACCAGGCCGCCCTCCCTCGGGCAGAAAGGCCCACTTTGAACGAGCGTCCGGCACAGGTCTTATGCCCATCAAGTCGTCGCGAGTTGATCTGGCACTGTTTCGAATTGGAGGGAGCGTGTGCGAGGTGGGTTGAGAATGGTAGCGGGCGATCACAGGCTCAAAAAAGCGATACAAACGTGGCCAAAGTGATCTGCGGGTCGGATGGATCGTCTACCGCCAAGCACTGAAAACAAAGACGAAGAACGACCGGCCCAACGATTCGACGAGGTGTGCGGGCTGACGTAGCTACCGTCCTCCGCCCATAAATCCGCAGGATTGGCCTGGAGCTTGCAATCACCCGCTGAGCCAACCGTTCAGGCAAAGGACATAAGCGTCTGCCCGACCCCGCAAGGGAATCGGAGCGGGGCCCCACGCTCCGACGGACCTTCGGGGCGTTCACCACACCCGTCGGATGGCAGGTGGACGCGAACTACCCGCGTGTGAGGCGCCATGAAATTTCCACAACTCGTTTGCCTATCCCTGGGGCTAGCGGCCCTCTCACTCCCGGCTTGTCAGCCAACCCATGCGGTTGAGAAAGAGCACCACCACGAAGGGCATCAGAAACTGATCGCGACCCGGCCGCTGCAGAAGGACGTGGTCGTCACCCAACGGTACGTCTGCCAGATCCGCTCGCAGCGAAACATCGAGGTGAGGGCGCTGGAGGGCGGCTACCTCGAGGAGATCCACATCCGGGAGGGGCAGGTGGTCAAGCAGGGCGACGTGCTGTTCCGAATCGTACCCACGCTGTACAAGGCCAAGTTGGACGCCGAGCGGGCGGAGGTCAACCTGGCGGAGATCAAGCTGCGGAACACCAAGAAGCTGAGCGACGACAAGCTGGTGTCCGACCAGGAGGTGCTCATGCTCCAGGCGGAACTGGACAAGGTGCGGGCCAAGGTGAAGCTGGCGGAGGCCGAGTTGGCGTTCACCGAGGTGAAGGCGCCGTTCGACGGCATCGTCGATCGCCTCCAGCAGCAGCAGGGCAGCCTGATCAAGGAGGGGAAGGAGGGCGACGTGCTGACCACTCTGTCGGACAACCGCGTCATGTGGGTGTACTTCAACGTGCCCGAGGCGCGATACCTGGACGACACTGCCTCCCGCACCAAGAGCGACCAGGGCACGCGGATCGAACTGGCCGACTCGGGCATCGAACTACAGTTGGCGAACGGCAGCAAGTTCGCCCACACGGCCGGGACGACGGTGACGGTGGAGGGGCAGTGTGACCCGGAGACCGGTAACTTCAAGTACCGGGCCGACTTCCCCAACCCGGACCGGCTGCTCCGCAACGGCCAGACGGGCAACGTGCTCATCCACCGGGTGCTGCGAGACGCCGTGGTCGTCCCCCAGCGGGCGACATTCGAGATCCTGGACAAGCGATTCGTGTACGTGATCGACGAGCACCACGTGGCCCACCAGCGGGAGGTGCAGGTGGAGCGGGAGATGGAGGACGTGTTCGTCATCAAGAGCGGGGTCGGGGCGGACGAGACCATCGTGCTCGACGGGGTGCGGGAGGTGCGGGACGGCGACCATCTGGAGTTCGAGTTCGTGAAGCCGGGGGACGTGCTAAAGCGGCTGAAGACGCACGCCGAGTAACACCTCCTCCTGTGGCCGGACGGCAGCTACGCCGCCCGGCCCCGTTGTTCCGTTCAGCCCACCCACCCGGCGCCTCATGTTCTCCAAAATCCTGCACCGGCCGGCGATGGCCATCGTCATCTCGATCCTCCTCGTGTTCATGGGGGGGATGGGCGCGTCCACCATGCCGCGGTCGCAGTTTCCGTCCATCGCCCCGCCGACGGTGGAGGTGGCCATCGCCTACCCCGGGGCGAGCGCGAACGTGCTGGTCGATTCGGTGCTGGTGCCGCTCGAGCAGTCCATCAACGGGGTGCAGAACCAGCGGTACATCGTGTCCGACGCCACCAGCGCCGGCGAGGGCACCATCCGCATCGTCTTCGAGCCGGGCACCGACCCGAACATCGCGGTGGTAAACGTGCAAAACCGGGTGAACATCGTCATGAACCGCCTGCCCCCCCTGGTGCAGCGGGAGGGCATCCTGGTCAGCCAAGTGGTCCCCAGCATGCTCATGTACGTCAACCTGTACAGCACCGACCCGACGTTCGACCAGAAGGAGTTGTTCAACTACGCCAACGCCAAGGTGATGCCCGAGTTGAAGCGGATCCAGGGGATGGGCCTGCCGCGGAACCTGGGCAACCGGGCGTTCGCCATGCGGATCTGGCTGAACCCGGAGGAGATGCGGAACCGCAAGCTGTCCACCGAGGACGTGATGAAGGCGGTGGCCCAGCAGAGCATGATCGGCTCGCCCGGTCGGCTCGGGCAGGCGACCGGACAGGTGTCGCAGTCCACCGAGTACGTGCTCACGTACAAGGGGCGGTACAGCGAGGTGAAGGAGTACGAGGAGATCATCCTGCGGGCCACCCCGGACGGGAAGAGTCTGAAGCTGAAGGACGTGTGCGGCCGCACCGACCCCGTCAAGAAGGAGCGGCCCGGGCTGCGGGCGCTGGCCGGGGTTGCGGGCGAGCAGGCGACGCCCGAGCCGCCGCCGGGCATCGAGTTGGGGTCCGAGTTCTTCGACATCTACTCGGACATCGACGGCCACCCGGCCGCCTCCATCGTGCTCAAGCAGGCCCCCGGGTCGAACGCGACCAAGGTGATCGAGGAGGTGAAGGAGAAGCTGAAGGAGATGAAGAAGGACTTCCCACCGGGCATGGACTACAAGATCAGTTACGACGTGTCGCACTTCCTGGACGCGTCCATCGAGCAGGTGGTGCACACCCTGATCGAGGCGTTCATCCTGGTGGCGCTGGTGGTGTACATGTTCCTCGGCGACTTCCGCTCCACCCTCATTCCCATTCTGGCGGTGCCGGTGTCACTGGTCGGCACCTTCTTTATCCTCAACCTCCTCGGCATCTCCATCAACCTGATCACCATGTTCGCCATGGTACTGGCCATCGGGGTGGTGGTGGACGACGCCATCGTGGTGGTGGAAGCGGTTCACGCCAAGATGGCCGAGAAGCACCTGTCGCCGTATGCGGCCACCAAGGAGGTGCTGCACGAGATCAGCGGGGCGATCATCGCCATCACCCTGGTGATGACAGCGGTGTTCGTACCCATCACCTTCGTCCCCGGCCCGGTCGGCACCTTCTACCGCCAGTTCGGCATTACCATGGCGACGTCCATCATCCTGTCTGGGCTGGTGGCCCTGACCCTGACGCCGGTACTGTGCGCGATGCTCCTTAAGCCGCACGCCTACGCCGGACAGCCGAAGCCTCGGCGGGGGGTGGGCGGGTGGATGTTAATGATCGGGGGTATCGCGTTTCTCGCCGTCGCCATGAACGCGCTCATCTGGTACCTGTGGGGATCGGTCGGGTTTCTGCTGAACGTCCTGCCGTTCGTGCGGAAGCCTTTCGACTGGCTGGTGGAGTGGGTGACCCGGCAGTACACCGGCGTGCTGGGCGGGATCGTCACCCGCCGCGGGCTGACTCTGCTCACCATCGCCGGGTTCACCCTCGCCCTCGTCGGGGTGAACGCGAAGTTGGCCACCGGGTTCATCCCCGGCGAGGACCAAGGGGTGATCTACGCCATCATCCAGACCCGCCCCGGCTCCACACTGGAGTACACCAACGCCAAGTCCCGCGAACTGGAACATATCGCCAAGGAGTTGGAGGAGGTGGAAGACGTCACCTCGCTGGCCGGGTACGAGGTGCTGACCGAGGGGCGGGGGTCGAACGCCGGTACCTGCATCATCAACCTGAAGGAGTGGAAGGAGCGGAAGCTGACCGCCCGCCAGATCATCGAAGAGCTGGAGGTGAAGAGCAAGAAGCTGTCCGACGCCAAGGTGGAGTTCTTCGAGCCGCCGGCGGTGCCGGGGTTCGGGGCGGCCGGCGGGTTCTCCCTGCGGGTACTCGACCGCACCCAGTCGAGCGTGACCGACTACAAGCGGCTGGGGGAGGTGAACGACAAGTTCATGGCCGGGCTGAAGAAGCGGCCGGAGTTGAAGAACCTGTTCACCTTCTACACCGCCGACTACCCGCAGTACGAGCTGCTCATCGACAACCAGCTGGCCATGCAAAAGGGGGTAACCATCGAGAAGGCGCTGAACGAGCTGAACATCTACATCGGCAGCACCTACGAGCAGGGGTTCGTGCGGTTCAACCAGTTCTACAAGGTGTACGTGCAGGCAATCCCGGAGGCCCGCCGCAACAAGGACGACCTGCTCAACCTGTTCGTGCTGAACGAGAAGGGGGAGAACGTGTCGTTCTCCGCGTTCATGAGCATCAAGGAGAAGCAGGGGCTGAACGAGATCACCCGGTACAACCTGTACCCGTCGGCCACCATCCAGGGGGCGCCGGCCCCAGGGTTCAGCACCGGACAGGCGCTCAAGGCCATCCAGGAGGTGGCAAAAGACACCCTCCCGCCGGGGTACGGCATCGGCTGGGAGGGCCTGTCGTACGACGAGGCCCAGCGGGGGTTGGTCCTCTCCACCCCGCAAACGGGGGAGATCGGCGAGTTGTCTGTGACCGCCCTCATCCTGGCCATCGTCGTCGTGTTTGTCTACTTCGTTCTGGTGGCCCAGTACGAGAGCTTCATCATCCCGCTCGCCGTCATGCTCTCCCTGCCGGTCGGCCTGTTCGGTTCGTTCGCCCTGCTCCTGCTCACCGGCCTGGCCAACGACGTGTACGCCCAGATCGGGCTGATCATGCTGGTCGGGCTGCTGGGCAAGAACGCCATCCTGATCGTCGAGTTCGCCGTCCAGCGGCGGCGGGAGGGGGCATCGCTCCTCCAGGCGGCCGTCGAGGGCGGGAAACTCCGCTTCCGGCCCATCCAGATGACCTCGTTCGCCTTCATCGCCGGTCTACTCCCCCTGGTCGTGGCCACCGGCGCCGGGGCGATCGGCAACCGCACCATCGGCACTACCGCCGCCGGCGGGATGCTCCTCGGCACGGTTATCGGGGTGCTGGTCATCCCCGGCCTGTACTACCTGTTCGCCAAGCTGGTAGACGGGCGCAAGTTCCTCCAGGACGAGACCGACAGGCCCCTCTCCGAGTTGGTGGAACTGCAGCATCCCGTTGGTCATGGGCACGAGCCCCCCGGCGGGCACGACCCGCACCCGTCCGACGAACTCGTGCCGCTGTCGCCGCACCCACCGCTCACTGGTGGGCACTGATCGCGGTGGGCAAACGTCGTCGCCCGGAAACCCGCCCTGGAGGCGGGCTTCCGGCGTTTACACACGCCCGCCTTCAATCGGAATCATCCCGCGCTCTCACACTCGACCCGGCGGTCCGGCATATTCGATCCGATCCGCCGACCCGATACAGATTGCCCCCCCCGCCGGCCGATAAACCTCCCAAGTACTCCCCGCGGCCGAGTGCGGACTTGCGCGGCTGAAGGGTGTGCCCCTCAGGGATGAGGCGGATGAAACTCTCGATGAAACGGCTGATCGCCAAGAACGCCCACCGGGTGTTGGCTGCCGTGGTGTGCGGCGGGGTGTTCACACTCGTCGGGTGCCGCATCCCGAACCTCCGGGCGCCGGAGGCGGGGCCGCCCCTGCCGGCGGATTTCAACGGCACTGCCACGCCGGAGAGTTCCGCCCAAATGCGGGTGGAGGAGTTCTTCACCGACCCCGTCTTGCAGAAACTGCTCGCCGAGGCGGTGGCGAACAACTTGGAGCTGAAGATGCTCCGGGAGGACATCAGCATCGCCGAGTACGAGGTGCTGGCCCGGCGGGGGGCGTACCTGCCGCAGGTTGGTGTCCGGGCCAACGCGGGACTGGAGCGGACCAGTCGGTTCACCCGCGAGGGGGCAGTCGAGGATCAACTGACCGCCGCACCCGACGGCCGGCGGTTCCCCGTCCCGCTGCCCGACTTCCTGATCGGGGCGGACGTGTCGTGGCAGGTGGACATCTGGCGGCAGTTGCGGAACGCCCGCGACGCGGCCGGCCTGCGGGTGCTTGCCACCGCCGAGGGGCGGAACTTCGTCACCACCCGGCTGGTGGCCGAGATCGCCGACAACTACTACGCCCTCATGGCCCTGGACAAGCGGTTGGAGACCCTCGACCAGATCATCGTCAGCCAGGAGAACAGCCAGAAGGTGGCCCAGTCGCTGAAAGACGCGGGCAAGGCGACCGAACTGCCGGTGCAGCGGTTCCAGGCCGAGGTGCGGCGGAACCAGAGCGAGCGGCTGCTGGTGAAGCAGGAGATGATCGAGCGGGAGAACCGCATCAACTTCCTGGCCGGGCGGTTCCCGCGGCCGGTGGAGCGGGCGACGACCACGACGTTCCTGGACCTGGAACTGCCGGCGGTGTCGGTTGGCGTGCCGGCGGCGCTGCTGGCCAACCGCCCGGACATCCGCCAGGCCGAGCGGGAGGTGGCGGCGGCCGGGCTGGAGGTGCAGGTGGTGCGGGCCGACTTCTTCCCTCGGCTGGACATCACCGCCGGGGTCGGCTACCGGGCGTTCCACCCGCGATACTTCTTCGACCCCGAGGCGGTGATCGCCAACTTGGCCGGCGGGCTGACCGCCCCGCTCATCAACCGGGCGGCGATCAAGGCCGCGTACAGCACGGCCAACGCCCGCCAACTCCAGGCCGTCTACGACTACCAGCGGACGGTGCTGAACGCCTTCACCGAGGTGATCACGCGGATCGCGGCGGCCGACAACTACCGCAACAGCCTGGACATCAAGCGGGGGCAGTTGAAAGCGCTGGAAACGTCGGTGGAGGTGGCTGAGAAGTTGTTCCAGGCGGCACGGGCGGAGTACAGCGAGGTGCTGTTCGCCCAGCGAGATTTGCTCACCGCCCGGATTGAGGCGATCAACGTCAAGCAGCAGCAACTGTCGGCCGTGGTGTACGCCTACCAGGCGTTGGGCGGTGGCGGGGTAGCGCCGGAGCCGGCCGTGGTGGTGTCGCCGGCCTCGACGGTGGTGGTTCCTCCGCCGGTGGTGCCCCCTGTCGGTCCGGGAGTTCCTCCGGGCGGTCCGGCGGTGCCGCCGGCCGCACCACCGAAGGCTCAGCTCCCGACGGCGTTGCCCCCGATCCCGGCGACAGCCAAGAAGTAGCCCGCAGCCGGCGGCAGGCGAGGGCAAACGCTCGTCGCCGGTTCGTGACCCAGGTTCACCGTTCGCGGGGCGGATGAGTCTCAGTCTCACCGTTCGCGGGGCGGATGAGTCTCAGTCTCACCACTTCCCCCCCACCAGCCAGCGGCATTTTGACCGAGCAGGCGGATCTCGGTGGTCGATTGACGGCCACCCTGACCGAGCGGCGATCACATCGATCGAACTACAGCGGATCTGTTCGCTGGAAATCAAACCATTTTGTCGATCCGCTCGAGAAAGGAGCGTGTGGAACGCCGGCTGCAACATCGCCTGAATTCAGCATCACTGTCATTCATCCGGAGTCCCCATGCCCTCGCCCCGTGGTCGGTCGGCGTTCACGCTGATCGAG
>CAYMHO010000191.1:0-2554 GCA_964390195.1 uncultured Fimbriiglobus sp.
TCGAACCGCCCCCGCCGCAGAAGGAGTGGCTGCCGCCGAAGAAGGAGAAGTGAGCGGTGTCCGACGGACGGGCGGGCCGCCCTCGGGCGGATCCGGGGGCGGCCCGAGAGCACGAGGGAGAAGAGACCATGACAGTCGGCGTTCGACTCGGGCTGTTCGCACCGACCCTCGCCCTGATCGCCGCGGTCGGGTGCGGGCCGAGTCCAACGGAGGTCGACCTGCGGGCGGAGTTGGAGGCGAGTCGGGCCGAGGTGGCCCGATTGAAGGAGGAACTGAAGGGGGCCGGCCCGCTCATCCAGACGGGCACGGTCGAAGCCCGCGCCGGCGAACTGGCGATCAGCTACCCCCGCGAGTACTTACGGCCGCCGACGCTGCGATTCCCGAAGCGGGACAACGTGGACGTTTCATACGTGGTCGTGAAGCAGTCCGGGTCCGGGTGCATCCTGTCGGTGTCGTCCGTCGGCACCAGCAACAACGCGCCCCGGCTGTTGGACTGGATCGCGGAGGGGGAAGCTCGGCCATCGGCCCGGTGACGGTTGCCACCCACACCGGCGGAGATGAAATATCCGCCCACGCGCACACGTCTCTCATAGCATATCCGCCCACCGCCGGCGCGCGCTGCCCCGGCGGTTGACCCACCCCGTGGAGCACCTCACATGTTCTCGCCTCGCCGCCTGTGGGCGGTGGTGGTCGCCGCGGCCTTCGCCGCCGCCGCCGCCACCGCCGCCGACCCCTCCCTGCCGGACGGCAAGTACGTCGTCGCCTACGGCTCCTCCGCCACCATCCTGCAGCGGACGGTCGTGTTCGAACTGAAGACGGCCGACGGGAAGACGACCGCCAAGACGGTGAACGGCGGTCAGGCGAAGTGGGAGGTGAACGGGTACAAGGTGGCCGGCGGGGTCATCACCATCGACATCGGCGGGCCGGCCAAGCTCACCTTCGAGGGGAAGGTGGACGCGAAGGGCGAGAAGGCGCTCGGCACGTTCGGCGACGACGACCGCCTGTTCCGCGGGGTGGTGTCCAAGACGGACCTGGAAGAGATCACCCAGCAGACCGCTATCGAGCAGGTGCCCGCCCCGGACGACATGAAGGAGTACGCCAAGCTCCGCACCGCCCCGCTGCTCCTCCAGAACCAGGCCCGGCAGGAGAAGGACGCGGACAAGCGGAAGGAACTGCTCGACCAGGCGAAGGAGGCGAAGACGAAGTTCGACACCGAAGGGCCGAAACTGCTCCAGAAGGTGGTCGAGGGGGCCGGCACCGACGCCGGCGTGCTGTACTTCGCCACCCCGGACCTGCTCGCCGCGTCCGGGGCGATGAAGGCCAAGCCGGACGACGTGAAGAAGTGGGCGGAGATCGGGCTGAAGGCGGCCGCCGCCCACGGCCCGCGGGCCGAGCGGAACGCCCTGCTGAGCACCGCGTCCGTGCTGTCTCGTCAGGAAGGGCTGGGGGCGGTCGCCCTGGCCTACGCCGAGAAGGCCGTGGCCGCCACCGAGAAGGGGCCGTTGGGTGCGAAGGTGAACGCGATGAAGGCGCTGGCCGCCGCCCAGGCGAAGGCCGGCAAGGCGGACGCCGCCAAGACCACCCTCGCCGCGGTGGACAAGTTGGAAGGCGACCTGGACGTCGAGTACAAGAAGACCTCCCTCGGGTTCACCCCGGAGAAGTACGCCGGGCGAAAGAGCAAGGACGCCAACCGCGTGGCCGTGTTCGAGATGTTCACCGGCGCCATGTGCCCGCCGTGCGTGGCCGCCGACCTCGGGTTCGACGGGCTGGAGGAGGCGTACACCCCGAAAGACCTGATCCTGCTGCAGTACCACCAGCACATCCCCGGCCCCGACCCGATGACCAACCCGGACACCCTCGCCCGCTGGGCGTACTACGGCAAGCTGTTCCCGCAGGACATGCGGGGGGTGCCGAGTTCGGTGTTCGACGGCAAGCCGCAGGCGGGAGGCGGCGGCGGCAAGCCGAACGCCAAGAACAAGTACGAGCAGTACAAGAAGATCATCGACGAGACGCTGGAGAAGAAGACGGACGTGACCATTGCCGGGTCGGCCAAGCTGGAAGGCGGTGAGGTGAAGGTGGACGCCACCGTCGCCAAGGCGGACGGCGCGACCGTCCGCATCGTGCTGGCCGAAGAGGAAGTGCGGTACCTGGGCGGGAACGGTATCCGCCTGCACCACCAGGTGGTGCGGAGCATGTTCGGCAAGCCGGAAGGGTGGAAGGTGAAGGAGTTGAAGGACGGCAAGGCGTCGGTCAGCGTCAAACTGGACGACCTGAAGAAGGCCCTGGCCGAGTACATGGAGACGTACAACAAGGAGCGGCCGTTCAGCAACCCGGACCGCCCGCTCAAGTTCGAACATTTGAACGTGATCGTGCTGGTGCAGGACGACGAGACGGGCGAGATCCTGAACGCCGCCCAGCTCGCAGTCGGCGGGAAGAAGTAATCGAACGAGCCGCGACTCGGCCGCCGGGGCCCCCCCCCCCCGGCGGCCGGGGGACGTGCCCCCATTACAGGCGGGCGCGGCGCGGGGGGCCGCGGCGACACAACCCCGAATGC
>CAYMHO010000191.1:2564-13305 GCA_964390195.1 uncultured Fimbriiglobus sp.
GTACTCGACCGCGCCGCGACCCGGCCCACGCGCCGCGCCCGCCCGGGCGCGAGGGTAACTCCCCCCATTCCCGGGCGGTCGGGGCGCGTCGGCCGTCTGCTACACTACCCGTATGCCGCGTTCGCTCCTCTCGCTCCCGCTGCTCCTGCTCTTCGCCCTGCCGGCGGCCGCCCACGTCCTGCCCGAAGCCGAGTTCAACCGCCTGATCGAAATCCGCCTCGACCCCGCCGGCGCGACGGTGCGGTACGCCCTCACCCTGTCCGAAGAGTCGATGCTGCTCGACGGGCAGACGTTCATCTCCGACGCCGAGCGGGGCAAGCTCGGGCTGAACTTCCCGAAGGACAGGTTCTACGGCTGGTACGTCGAGGCGAAGGGGAAGCGGATCGCCCGGTCGTTCATCGCCCTGCTCGACGGGGCCGCGGTCGAGTTCAAGCTGGTGAAAGGGGAGGGCACCCGCGACGACCACAACAAACAGATCCGGTACGAGTTCCGGGCGGAGTGGCCGACGCGGACCGCCGCCCCCCGTCGGTTCGAGTTCACCGACGCCACCGAGTGGGTCGGCCGGGATGGCAAGTCGGTGTCCGAGGACGCCGAGGGGGCGGTGAAGCTGACCGTGAGCGAGCGCGGCAGCGACCAGTTCGCCGCGTTCGATTCGGACGAGCCGCCGGCCCGCATGAACGAGCCGCGGAAGCTGCTCCGCCCCGGCGAGGAGTTGCTCCGACGACAGGGGTCGGCCACCTTCAAGCTGAAGCCGGGGGACGTGCCCGCGACCGTCGAACCGGCCCCCGCTACCGCCCCGCAAATTGACATCACCCCCGACGACCGCGGGGTGATCGAACAGTTCCACGACCGCGGGCTGAAAGCACTGCTCGACTCGAACATCGGCCTCGGCATCCTGCTCGTCCTGTCGGCCCTGTTCGGGGCGGCGCACGCCTTCACCCCCGGCCACGGCAAGACGATGGTGGCGGCCTACCTCGTCGGCGAGCGGGGCACCGTTTGGCACGCGGTCACGCTCGGCGTCACCACCACCGCCGCCCACACCGGGAGTGTCATCCTGGTGGCGGTGATCTTGTTCTTCATCTACCAGAACAGCCCGCCGCCGGCCGACGTCCAGGGGTGGCTGATGATGACCGGCGGACTGTTCATCTTCGCCGTCGGCGGGTGGCTGTTCGTCCAGCGGATGCGGAACCGGGCGGATCACGTCCACGTGTTCGGCGCCGACCACACCCACGGCCCGGACGGCACCGTCACGTTCCTCGCTCCGAAGGAGGGGCCGAAGTCGAATTTCGGATGGCTTCGGGTGGTGCTGCTCGGGCTGGGGGGTGGGATCATCCCGTGCTGGGATGCGGTCATGATGCTCCTGCTGGCGATGGCTCAGGGGCAGATCGGGCTGGCCATCCCGCTGCTGATCGCGTTCAGCGTCGGGCTGGCAGTGGTCGTCATCTTGCTCGGGCTGGCGGTGGTCGGCGTCACGCGGATCGGCGGGAAGAGGTTCGGCGACGCCAGATGGTTCCGCTACCTGCCGGTGGCGAGCGCCCTCCTCCTGACGGTCGTCGGCATCTGGTTCCTGCGGGACGGGTTCCAGATGCTGAGTCAGCGGTAGTTCGGTCCCCCTCTCCCCCAGGGGAGAGGGGAACAAAATCATGCTCCCCACCCTGCTCGCCCTTGTTCTCGCCGCCGACCCGGTACCGGTTTTCCCGCTGTTCGTCGCCCACGGCACCGACCCGACGGCGAAGGCCGGCACGCTGTCGAAGCTCGCCCCCGACTTCGCCGTCACCCTCGTGCAACCGGACGGGAGCATCCCCGCCGGGGAACTGGTCGCCCTCCGTCGGGCGGAGCTGCCGCAGCCCTCCTTGCCCGCCACCGCCCACGTCCGGCTGGCGAACGGCGACGTGCTGCGGGTGAAGGACGTGACCGCCGACGGCGACTCGGGCATCACCGTTTCGGCCCGGCTCGGTTCGGGCAAACCGCAGCCGCTCGCCGTCCCGCTGTCCGCCCTCAGTGTCGTCTGGTTCACCGACCCGCCGGCCGACACCCCGCCCGACCCCGCCGCTTACACCTGGTACGACAGCACCAAGAAGCAGGACGCCCTGCTGCTGAAGAACGGCGACGTCGTCCGCGGGTCGGTGGACAAGCTGACCGGCGACGACACCGGGGTGATCCGCTTCAAACAGGCCGGCGAAAAGTCCCCCACCTCGTACCCCCGCTCGGCCGTCGCCGCCCTCGCCTTCGACCCGTCGCTCGGGCGGGTGCGGAAACCGAAAGGGGCGTATGCCCGCGTCACCACGTCGGACGGCTCGCGGGTGACGGTGAGTGCGGTGGCGGCTGACGGAAAACTGCTGGAGGCGACCAGCCTCACCGGGGCGAAGTTCACCCTGCCGCTCGCCGACGTCCTGGCGGTGGACGTCCTCGGCGGGAAGGCGACGTACCTGAGCGACCTGAAGCCGAAGGCGGTGAAGGAAGAGGCGTTCGGGGCGGTGGAGTGGCCGTGGGCGGCCGACCGGAGCGTGAAGGGCCACCCGCTGCGGTTGAAGACGCCACTCGGCGAGGAGGTGTTCGGCAAGGGGCTGGGGCTGCACCCGAAGACGACGCTCACCTACGACCTGGGCGGGAAGTACAGGCGGTTCGAGGCGACGGTGGGCCTGGACGCGACGACCGGCAAGCGCGGGGCGGTGGACGTGACGATCCTGGTGGACGGCAAGCCGACGAAACTCGACGGCCTGACATTCTCCGGCGGGGTGAAGGTGGTGAGCATCGACGTGAGCAAGGCGAAAGAGTTGGTGATCGTGGTGGACTTCGGCACCGGCGGGGACGTGCAGGACGACGTCACCTTCGCGGACGCAAGACTGGTGGAGTGAGATGACGGTCTGACGGCCGGGGCATCCGCCCAACACCGCACAGGTGCCGGAGCCGCCCCGGCGAGCACCTGCCTGGAGCACCGAATGCGCTCGCATCACCTGCTGGCAGTCGCGTCAGCGTTGATCGCCGCCGGATGTGGGCCCACCTTCACCACCCCACCGGCCGCACCCCCGCCCTCACCGACGACCGCCAAGCGTGGTCTCGAGTGGTCGGATTGCACCTCCGCAGAGGCCGGCTTCCGCGTCAAGTTGCCTGGCCCCCCGCGACGCACGGATGAGGGCGGGTATGTCGTCCACCAGGTGGTTCTGGCGGAGACGCAGACGGCGTACACCGTTCACGTCAGCCCGGAGGCGGGGTTGCTCGGCCTGGTCTCACCAGAGGTGATGCTGAAGAGCTACCAACAACGCACCATCAAGCGAGACTTCCCGAAGGGGGAGATCGTCTCGACCACCGACTTGCGACTCGGCGAACTGCTCGGCAAGGAGTTCGTGCTGAGAGTGGAAGGCTACGACGTCATCCGCCGGGTGTACGTGACCGACAAGAGGGTGTACCTGGTGACCGTCTCGGGCACGGGGTTGACCCCCACCACCCCGCACGTCGTACCGTTCTTCGACTCGTTCGCCGTGACCGAGGCGAAGGCGAAATGAAAAACCCCGGCCGCGGGGCCGGGGTTGAGGAGCCACTCACGGAGTGAGTGGAACACGTTAGGCGTCCACGCCCAGTTGGACGCGGAGCTTGCGGATGGCCTTGTACTTCTCGTCGCTCACCCGCTCGGTGGTCGTGCCCAGTTCGGCGGCAATGTCCGGCACCGCCCACCCGTTCGCGCTCAACTCGACGATCCGCTTCTGCCGGTCGCTCAGCACCTGCTCGGCCGCCACGTTCACCGCCTCCCACTGCTCCCGCACGCTCGCCGTCGGCCGCTGTCGGGCGTCGGCCACGTCGGCGGTCAGTTCGCCCGGCTTGCGGGTCCGCTGCGTCCGCTTCTTCACCGCGTCGATGGCCCGCAGGAACTCCCGCTTCTCCACCCCGTCCGCCTGGAGCATGAGCGTCCACTGGCCGGCCGGTACGGTCTGCAGCAGGCGGGCGAGCACCTGCTGGGTGCAGTCGGCCCACGCGTCCGCCGGCAGGCGGGCGTTCCGCCAGCACACCTGGCAGTAGCGGGTGACGTCGCGGATCTCCTCCCCGCCGACGTCGGAGGTGGGCACCGGACGGGTGTCTTCGGCGGCTGAGGCTGTGCCGGCGGCGGTCATGGCCGTGCCGATAACCACCGCCGCAATCACCCCCCGCGATTGCGCCGCCGCCGAGGGAATCAGTTGTCGCATGAGTCCACCCCAAGGGGTCACAGCTCTCAAGTATACCGGACACACCGTCGAATGCATCTCGCCGGCCGGGGTCAGCCCCTCCGGTTCGTCGGTAGGCGTGTAGGGTAGCAGACTTGCGTCGTTCCGGGTAATCCGATTTGCAGGCCGAAACTTCCGCACTAACTTTTTCCGACCGCCCCACAGAGCCCGCCCGGACGGCGCCCCCCAGCCATGTCGTACCCGCCGGACGAACCCGTTTCCGAACTCCTTCGCGGGCTGAAAAGTCCCCTCCCGGCGTTCCGCGCGAAGGCCGCCCGCGCGATCGGCAAATACGGCCCGACCGGCACGGACGTGTTCAACCAACTGCTCGAACTCACCAGTGACCGCGAGCAGGTGGTACGGGAAGCCGCCGTCCAGGGGTTGAGCGGGTTCGGCGTGCAGGCGGTGCCGACGTTCATCCGCCTGCTCGCCCACCCGTGCAAGTACGTCCGCCGCAACGTGGTGTGGGGGCTGGCGAAGTTCGGCCCGGACGCCCTCGCGGCCCTCGCCTCCCTCATCCCCATCCTGAAGGACGCCGACCCCCGCACCGCGACCGGGGCGGCCCAGGCGCTCGGGGCCATCGGCCGACCGGCCGCCGACGCCGTGCCGGCACTGGCCGAGGCCATGCGGGGTACCAACGTCGTCCTGTGTCGGATGGCTGCCAAAGCGCTCAGCCAGATCGGCGCGCCCTCCCTGCCGACGCTCGTCACCCACCTGAAGCACCACGACCCGTTCGTGCGTGGCGAGGCGGCCGTCGCCCTCGGGTGGATGGGGCCGTCGGCCGGGCCGGCCGTCCCGCACCTGCTGCAACTGCTGAACGCGGCGGCCGGGTCCGGCCGGTTCCGCAAGCTCAGCCGCCCGGATTGGGACCGCGGGAGCGGCACCATCACCCCGGTGGCCGCCCCGCCGCCTTCGACCGGCGACGAGTCGGTGCTCATGCAGGTGATTCAGGCGCTCGGGCGGATCGGCCCGGACGCCTGGGAGGCGGAGGCGCAACTGATCGAGATGAGCGAAGACCCGCGGGAGAACGTCCGCAGCGCGGTGCTGATGGCCGTGCGGTGTATCCGCGGGGATTCCGAGCAAGGCACGGGGTGAGAATCGCGTGAGGCGGGCGGATGGAAGTTGGGTAGCGGTCACTTCGTCGGGACGACGCGGTGAGCAGGCGAGTAGTACAGCAGCCGATCTCGGGTCAAATAGCCGCGCAGAGTGGCCTCTTCCACCCAATCCCAGACGACCTTGCGAGTCAGATCACAGCAACCGAATCTCAGCCCGTTGCATCGGGCGAAATTCCACAACCACCACCCACTGAACCCGTCCGGCTCACCGCAGTCACCCCAGTCGAAGTCAATGCTCAAGTCCGGGAAGGTCAATTCAATCCCGTACCCGTGGGCGTACACTTCGACCCCATTCACCCGCCTCACGTTGTACAAGCCGACATCACAGCAGTGGTAGACCCAACCGTCGTTGGAGGTCGGCAACCTCACACCGAGCGTCGGCCCGAGCACATCGACGATGAACGACACCCCGCGGTCCTGGGCGGCCCGGAACTGGGCGATCAGGTTCCAGAACGCGGGGTGCATGGCAGCCCTACTTCACGATTCCTCGTTTGACCAACTCCTCGGCGCATTGCACGGCGTTCGTCGCGGCTCCCTTGCGGAGGTTGTCGGCCACCACCCACAGGCACAGTGCGTTCGGGTTCGACGGGTCCTGCCGCACTCGGCCGACGAACGTCTCGTCGCGGTCGGCGGCGTGCAACGGCTGCGGGAACTCGCCCTTCATTTCGTCCATCAGCACGACGCCGGGCGCCTTCGCCAGCGCCGCCTTCGCGTCGGCCACGCTCACGGGCCGCTCGAACTCGACCGTAATCGCCAAGCTGTGGGCGATCCTCACCGGCACCCGCACGCAAGTCGGCGCCACCCCGATGCTCGCGTCGCCCAGGATCTTCTTCGTCTCGTTCACCACCTTGTTCTCTTCCTCGGTGAACCCGTTCGGGTCGAGAGTCCAGTCGAGGGTGATGACGTTGTTCGCCAGTTGCGCCCGGTGGGCGGTCGGGGCGGGCACCGGCTGGCCGGAGGCGAACGCCTTCAGTTGGGCGTCGAAGTCGGTCAGGCCGGTCGCCCCCTTCCCGCTACTGCTCTGGTAGGTACAGACGACCACCCGCTTCACACGGGACAGATCGTACAGTGGCTTCAGGGCGACGCACAGCGGGATGGCCACGCAGTTCGGGTTGGCGACGATCCCCTTCTTGATGTGGTGTAGTTGGTCGGCGTTCACCTCCGGCACCACCAGCGGGCAGTCCGGGTCCATCCGCCAGGCACTCGAGTTGTCCACCACGATGGCCCCGGCCTTCGCCGCGATCGGGCTGTACTCCTTGCTCACCTTGCCGGGGGTGGACGACAGGACGACCTGCACGCCGTCGAACGCCTCCGGGCGGAGAACCTCGACGGTGTACGGTTTCCCGGCGAAGTCCAACTGTTTCCCGGCCGACTTCTCGGACGCCAGGAACTTGATGGACTTGAGCGGGAATTTCCGCTCGGCGAGCACCTTCCGAATCAGGTCGCCCACCGCACCGGTCGCGCCGACCACCGCCACGTTCACAGCCACTGGAGGATACCTCGGAGAGGGGTTTCACGGGCAACAGGTAGAGTATCAGCCGGCTGGCGGATGGGCACGCCGGGTTCGCTCGGATACGCTGTGCCGTACCCTCCGGGAGAGCTTCGCCATGAGCGTGGACCGCCGCGACCTGTTCCGCCTGATCGCCGCCGTGGGTGTGGGCACCGTGCCGTTCCAGCGGGCACTCGCCGCCGAGGTGGCCCGCGACGACGAGAAGAAGCAGCCCGACCCGCCGACGGCGATCACCGCCGAGATGGTCGAGCGGGCCGAGTGGGTGGCCGGCATCACCCTGACGGGCGACGAGCGGAAGGCGGTGGCCGGGTCGCTTACCCGCAACCTGCTGGCCCTGAACACCGTCCGCAAGGAGCCGCTGCCGAACAGCCTGCCGCCGGCGTTCCAGTTCAACCCGGCCCCGGAGTCTACCCCGCACACCGCCCCCCGCGGCGTCGTTACGATGCCGAAGGTGGTGGTGAAGAAGCCGGCGACCGACGACGACCTCGCGTTCGCCAGTGTGGTCGAACTGGCCGAATTGGTGCGGACGAAACAGGTGACGTCGGTCGAGCTGACCAAGCTGTCGCTCGCCCGCCTGAAGAAGTACGACCCGGCCTTGCTGTGCGTCGTCACGCTCACCGAAGACCTGGCGCTCAAGCAGGCGGAGGCGGCCGACAAGGAGATCGCCGCCGGCAAGTACCGCGGGCCGCTGCACGGGCTGCCGTGGGGGGCGAAGGACCTGATCAGCGTGCCCGGCTACCCGACCACTTGGGGGGCCGAGCGGTACAAGGCGCAGAAGTTCGAGGACACCGCCGCGGTGGTGAAGCGGCTGGATGCCGCCGGGGCCGTGCTGGTGGCAAAGCTCACGCTCGGGGCACTGGCACTGGGCGACCAGTGGTTCGGCGGGATGACCCGCAACCCGTGGAACGTGAAGACCGGCAGCAGCGGGAGCAGCGCCGGCAGCTGCTCGGCGGTGGCCGCCGGGCTGGTGCCGTTCGCCATCGGCAGCGAAACGCTCGGCAGCATCGTGTCGCCGTCCACCCGGTGCGGCGTCACCGGCCTGCGTCCGACGTTCGGGCGGGTCAGCCGGGCCGGGTGCATGACCCTCAGTTGGACGATGGACAAGCTCGGGCCGATCACCCGTAGTGCCGAGGACGCGGCGATCGTGTTCGGGGTCATCCACGGCCGCGACCCGGCCGACCCGACGAGCGTCGATCGCCCGTTCGAGTGGCCCGGCAAGGTGAACCTGAAGGACCTGACGGTCGGGTACGTCGAGGGACGACAGAAGGCGGACGAGCGGCCCGAACTGAAGACGCTGAAGGAACTGGGGGTGAAGCTGGCGGCCGTCAGTCTGCCGAACTGGCCGGGGATGGACGCCCTGCGGGTGATCCTCGACGCCGAGTGTGCGGCGGCGTTCGACGAGTTGCCTCGGAAGGGCATCGCCGACGGGTACGGGCGGTTCTGGGGCACCACCTTCCGAGCCGGAGAGTTCGTCTCGGCGGTGGAGTACATCCGGGCGATGCGGTTGCGGACGAAGCTGATGCAGCAGATGGTCGAGGTGATGAAGACCGTGGACATGTACGTCGGCCCGGCCGGGTTCGATCTGTTGTTGACCAACCTGACCGGCCACCCGACGGTCTGCCTGCCGAACGGCCTGCGGGGGGACCAGCCGACCGCGATCACGTTCACCGGCCGGCTGTACGGCGAGACCGAACTGCTGGCGGTGGCGAAGGCGTACCAGGAGGCGACCAAGCACCACCTGAAACGCCCGCCGATGGACAAGGCGACGAAGGAGAACGCCGGCGGGTAGGTTCTCCGAACGCGATCGGGCGGATACACTCGGGCCATGTCCGCCGTCACACGCTTGCTCGAAGCCGCCGCCGGGGGCGACCGCCAGGCCGCCGCCGACTTGCTCCCTCTCGTGTACGACGAGCTGCGGAAGCTGGCCGCCGCCCGGCTGACTGGTGAACGGGACGGGCACACCCTCGACGCCACCGCCCTCGTCCATGAGGCGTACCTGCGGCTGGTCGGAGGCCAACAGTTCGGCGGCCGCGGGCACTTCTTCACCGCCGCCGCCGAGGCCATGCGGCGGGTGCTGGTCGATCACGCCCGCGCCGCCGGCCGCGGGAAGCGGGGCGGCGACCGCCGCCGGATACCGCTCGCCGACATTCCCGGCCGGGCGGATGACGACCCCCACCTGTTCCTTTCCCTGGACGACGCCCTCACCCGGCTGGCGGCCGAAGACGCCGACGCGGCGGCGGTGGCCAAGCTCCGCCTGTTCGCCGGACTGTCGGTGGACGACGCGGCCGTCGCCGTCGGCGCCTCACGGGCCACCGCCTTCCGCCACTGGGCCTACGCCCGCGCGTGGCTCCAGGACGCTCTCGACCAGAATCCGTGAGACTGTTCCGGGCCGGTTGACGCCTTGTACCGTGACACCCCACGGAGGATCGCCCATGCCCGCCGACCCCGCCGCCGCCAGGGCCGTGTTCCACGAAGCCGCCGCCGTCGATGACCCGGCCGCCCGCGCCGCCCTGGTGGCCGAACGGTGCGCCGGGGAGGCCGTGTTGCTCGCCCGTGTGAACGCCCTGCTGGCGGCCAACGACCGAGTGCTGGCCGATGAGGGGACGGTGTCGTTCGCCGGTGGGAACGACGCCACCGCCGACCGCCCCGGCCGGGACGAGGTGGCCGGTGTGGTCATCGGAGGAAAGTACACGCTGGTCGAGCCGATCGGCGAGGGGGGCATGGGGAGCGTGTGGCGGTCCAAGCAGACCGAACCGGTCAAGCGGTTCGTGGCGGTCAAGCTGATCAAGGCCGGGATGGACTCGAAGCAGGTGCTGACGCGGTTCGAGGCCGAGCGGCAGGCGCTGGCGCTGATGGACCACCCGAACATCGCCAAGGTGCTCGACGGCGGCCTCCACGACCACCGCCCGTACTTCGTGATGGAACTGGTCAAGGGGGTGCCCATTACCGACTATTGCGACCACCACAAGCTGACGCCGCAGGCGCGGCTGGAACTGTTCGTGCAGGCGTGCCAGGCCATCCAGCACGCCCACCAGAAGGGCATCATCCACCGGGACATCAAACCGAGCAACGTGCTGGTGGCCCTGTACGACGACCGCCCGGTGGTGAAGGTGATCGACTTCGGGGTCGCCAAGGCGACCGGCGGAACCCTCACGGAAGCGACCATCGACACCGGGTTCGGGGGGGTGGTCGGCACCCCGCAGTACATGTCCCCGGAGCAGGCCACGTTCAACAACCTGGACATCGACACCCGCACCGACGTGTACGCCCTCGGGGTCATGCTGTACGAGCTGGTGGCCGGGCGGACCCCGTACGACGGGGCCACCGACCTGGAGGTGCTGCGGCAGGCCATCGAGGGCGACCTGACCCCGCCGCGGGCCCTCCGCCCGGACCTTCCGCGGGACCTGGAGGCGATCGTCTTGCGGGCGATGGCCAGGTCGCCGGCCCGCCGGTACCCGTCGGCCGTCGACCTGGCCGACGACCTGCGGCGGTTCCTGGACGGGCAGCCGACCCACGCCCGGCCGCTGAACGGCGTCGGCCGGGCCGCCCGGGTCCTCCGCCGCAACGACCAGTGGGTGGCCGTGGCCGCCGTCACCGCGGTGGCGGTGGTGCTGTTGGGCATCGGGTTCTGGAGCAACTACCAGACCCAGCAGCTGCGGACCGGGCGGGACACCCTGCTGGCCGAGCAGAACCGGCAGATGCGGTCGGACCGGGTGCGGGGGTACGCCCGGCACGTCCGCGACGCCTTCTACGCCTGGCGGGCCGGGGACGCCCAGCCGATGGCCGAGTCGCTCGAGTTCGCCCGCCAGGCGGCCCGGACCGACGGCGACCGGCCGGACTTCGCCTGGGGGTACCTGTCCGGCCTCGGGCGGGTGGAGAAGCTGGCCGTGCATTTCCGCCAGGCCAACAAGGACATC
>CAYMHO010000192.1:0-13263 GCA_964390195.1 uncultured Fimbriiglobus sp.
CTTGAAGATGCGAGCCTCGCGGACCCACAGGTCCATGATCCCGCCGTCGTTCACCAGATCGTCGCTGACGCCTTGAATGAAGCAGGCGTGCGGCTGAGGCCGCTCGTAGGCGTTGGCCGACTTCTCCATCGTCAACTTGGCCGGATCGACGAAGTAGTGCCCCTGGGGCGGGCCTTCGATGCCGTAGGCCCAGTGCAAGCCGGTGTTGAACCACTGCGGGCTGTTCGGGGCGGCCATCTGCGCCGCCAGCATGTGGCACGTCTCGTCGTAGAACGCCTTCGCGTCCGCCTCGCTGCCGAAGTACCCGCCCTTCCACCCCCAATACGTCCAGCACCCGGCCAGCCGCTGGAACACCTGCCGGCTGTCCCGCTCGCCGGCGAACTCGCTGCCCGGCACCGGCTCGCTCCGCTGCAGCCATTCGGGCACGCCCTCTTCCGCCACCCGGCGGGTGTTCACCGCCACCCCGGCACGCCGGAAATACTTCTGGGCGAGGATGTCCACCGCCACCTGGCTCCACCCGGCCGGGACGTTGACGTCCTTCGCCTCGAACACCACCGACCCGTTCGGGTTGACGATCTTCGAGGTGCGGGGGGCGAAGGCGATGGCGGCAAACGCGTCCTGGCCTTCGCGGGTGAAACGGCGGCTGATCTTCATGGGACCGATTCCGGGGCGGTGTCAAACGGGGCGTTGTAAGGGGACGGCGGGGTTACTGCAAGGGTGTACACACTGAACAGTGTATCCGATCCGGCGGTCGGGAGGGGAGGCGGATCGGGGCAACCGACATTGTGGGAGCGCCGCGGAACGGCGGGGCACGACGTCCGGCGGTTTACTTCTTCTTGGGTTTGCCGGGGCTTGGCGCTTTGGGCGCTTTCGGCGGGGGCGCAACAGCCGGCGCATTCGGAGTACCCGTCACGAACGGCAGGGTCAGCCCCTTCTGATCCTGGTACTTGCCCTTCTTGTCCGCGTAGCTGGTCCGGCACACCCCTTCGGCACGGAAGAACAGCATCTGGGCGATGCCCTCGTTGGCGTAGATCTTCGCCGGCAGGGGGGTGGTGTTCGAAATCTCGATGGTCACTCGACCCCGCCACTCCGGTTCGAGCGGGGTCACGTTCACAATGATCCCGCAGCGGGCGTAGGTGCTTTTCCCCAGGCAGATGACCAGCATGTCACGCGGGACGTCGAAATACTCGACCGTTTCAGCCAGGGCGAAGCTGTTCGGCGGGATGACGCACTCGTCGGCCTCGATGTCCACGAAGCTCTTCGGGTCGAACTTCTTCGGGTCCACCGTGCTGCCGTACACGTTGGTGAACACCTTGAAGCTGCGGCCGACCCGCACGTCGTACCCGTAGCTGGTGACGCCGTAGGAGATGACGCCGGGGCGGTGCTGCTGCGGGGCGAACGGCTCGATCTTCACGTCCCGTTCGATGATCCAGTCGGGAAGTAACCCCATCGCCGGTGCCTCCTGCGGTCGGTCGCGCCTGTGAAGTTTCGGCGTGGTGTCCACCTGTTCCCCAGACTGCCGAGACGGTTTCCCCGCCCCCGCCGCTCCCCCACCCCGCCCGAATCCCCCCACGAGGACGAACCCGCCGCACCCCGAATGCCGATAGAATCTGCCATCGAAGAGGTACACCACGCCATGCACTCTGCCATCCTCGCCGTCGCCGTCACCGCCGCCCTCGCCCCGAGTGTGGACCTGCCGACCCTCTTCTGGGGCATCGACCCGGACGTGCTGGTCGTGGACGGCGACACCAAACTGAAGCCGAAGCGGGACCGCGCGGTGGTCCTCATCCACGGGTTGCTCCCCCACGTTTGGCACCCGGAGCGGGCGGCCAAGCCGGAGGCGCACGACTGGCAGGTGAAAGACGGGAAGGTGGTGAAGGGTCTGGCCGACGACGCCGACGTGTACGGGTTCAGCTACGCCCAGACCCGGAGTGTGGACGAGGTGGTGTTCAGCCGCGGGTTGCGGGACGGCCTCGCGGCCGTCAAGGCGGCGGGGTACAAGGAGGTCGTGCTGGTCGGGCACTCGGCCGGCGGGCTGGTGTCGCGGCGGTTCGTCGAGTTGTTCCCCGACTCCGGGGTGACGAAGGTGATCGCGGTGAGCAGCCCGTTCGGCGGGTCCGGGTGGGCGAAGATGCCGGGGTTCACCCTGCCCAAGACGCAGGTGCCGTTCATCCAGTCACTCTCCCCGGAAGCGCGGGAGGCGTGCCAGAAGGACCGCACGACGAAGCTGCCAGCCGACGTCGAGTTCGGGGTGGTGCTGTGCAAGGTGAGCCGCGGCGACCACGACACCGTCGTCGGGCTGAAGAGCCAGTGGCCGGACGACCTGCAGAAGCAAGGGGTGCCGGTGGTGCTGGCCCAGTGCAACCACATGGAGGCGATGCTGTGCGAGCCGGTGGCGCGGGAGGTGGCGACGCTGGTGAACGGTAAGGTGAAGCGGTGGACCGACGACGACGTGGCCAAAGCCCGGCGGGTGCTGTTCGGGGAGAAAAGGTGAGGTGGGCGGCTTGCCGGGAGGCGGCGCCGAGCGTGCGAACCCGCTCGGCATCGCCTCCCGGCAAGCCGGGTGTCATCACTTCTCCCCCAGCTTCTTCTTCGCAGCCGCCTTGAGCGTCTCATCGGCCCCGTCGGCGAATCCCTCCAGAGCCCGCTTCAGGTTGGCGTTCTGCTTCCAGTTCACCCGGGCGGCGGGGACCGCGGCGACGAATTTGGCCTTCACGTCGGCCTTCACTGAGTCCGATCCCAGCACTTTCAGGATGCCCGCCTCCAGCCCGCTGGTAGTCGGGTCGTACTCGTCCAACTCGGCCACCGCCGCCAGGGCGTCGTCGGCCGTCGCGGCCCGCTTCGACAGCCAGTCGCCCAGCGGTTCCACGTCCCACACCTTGCCGTTGTGCCACACCGACACGGCCAGGATCACGGCCGTCGATTTCGCCGGCGTCAGGTACTTGTCGGCGGTGGCGTCGTACAGTTGCGGCTCCACCCGGAGGAACACGGTGTGCGACTGTTTGTCCTTCGGCGGCAGCGGCAGGCGGGTGGCCGCGGTCAGGTCCTTCCGGGTGACGTCCACCGCCCCTTCCAGGCCGAACCAGTCTTCGGCAGCGGCGGCCGCCGCAACCGGGTAGGCCACCCCGTTCGGGTGGGCGGCGTCGCCAAGCAGCGGCCCCACCTCGCCCTTCTTGGTGTGAACGCGGAGTTGATACCGCAGTTCGTACCTGTCACCCTTCTTCAACTCGGCCACGTCGCCCCAGAACCACACCTGCACCCCCATCGGCGGGGCGGAGGTGCCGAGGCTCATGGCGACCTCGTCGCGGTCGATCTTGGCCGGCCGCGTCTGCGGGCCGGGGCGGGAACTGTTCACCCACCACGGGCCGTAACTTTTCGGCGGGGTGAAGTCGGTCTGGGCGAACAGCGGGGTGGTGGCGAGGAACAGGGCGGCGGTAAGCTGGCGGCGGGTCATGGCGGGTCTCCGGTTGGGGGTGTGGTCCGAACACTGCCGATACAACTGGGGTGGAACCGTGTGACGCAAAAACCCGGAGGAACGCCGATGACCTTCTGGCTGATGAAGCAGGAACCGGAGGATTACAGCTTCGCCGACCTGGAACGGGACGGCACGACGACGTGGGATGGGGTGAACAACCCGCTGGCGCTGAAGCACCTGCGGGCGTGTGCGGCCGGCGATCTGGCGTTCTACTACCACACCGGCAAGGAGAAGGCGGTGGTGGGGGTGATGGAGGTGGTGAGCGTGGTGCCGGACGTGACCGACTCTAAGAGGGTGACGGTGACGGTGCGGGCGGTGCGGCGGCTGGCCAAGCCGGTGACGCTGGCCACCATCAAGGCCGACGCGGCATTCGCCAAGTGGGAGTTGGTGTCGCAGGCCCGGCTGTCGGTCATGCCGGTGACGAAAACGATGTGGGACCGCGTCGAGAAGCACGCGGCCGGGAAAGTGAAGTAGGGCGACCGGTACGCCGTGAGGCCGCCGGTGTCGGAAGTGGTCTGCTCGCTCCGCGAGCGGTGATCTGGTACCCGCCTGCGGAACGAGCAGACCACCCAGGCGCTCCGCCTCACGTCGCCGGGCCGATCAGGTCTTCCACCGCCTCGATGAACCGGTTGTCGTGGAAGGCGCTCTTGGTCAGGTAGCAGTTGGCCCCGGCCTCCATCCCCCGCAAGCGGTCCTCGTCCCGCTCCTTGTAACTCACGATCACCACCGGCAGGTCTCGCAGCCGCTGCTCCCCGCGGACGGCCGCCACCAGTTGCAAGCCGGTCATGCGGGGCATGTCGATGTCGCTCACCAGCAGGTCGAACGGCTCGCTCCGCACCTTGTTCCACCCGTCCATGCCGTCCACCGCGATGCTCACCTCGTACCCCTTGTGGGCGAGCAACTGCCGCTCCACCTCCCGCACGGTGATCGAGTCGTCCACCACCAGCACCCGCTTGGTGCGGGCCGGGCCGGCTGGGCGGGTGTCGCACCGGGCGAGTGCCCCCGTCTGGATGAACTGGTCCATCGACCGGATCAGGTCTTCGGCGTCCACGATCAGCACCGGCGAGCCGTCGTCCAGCAGCGCCGCGGCGGACAGGTTGGGCACCTTGCCCAGCCGCGGGTCGAGCGGGCGGACGACCAGGTCCTGCTCCCCGCGGAAGCGGTCCACCACCAGCCCGTAGGTGCCGGTCGCGTCGCTCAGCAGCACCACCGCCAGCTCGTCGGCCGCCGTCGGGGCGGACGGCAGGTCGAGCAACTGGGCGGCGATCACCAGCCCGACGTTCTGCCCGTCCACCGTCACGAACTGCCGGTGTTCGATCGACCGCACGGCCGCCCGCGGCACCCGCGTCAGGCGGTCGATGCGGGTGTGCGGGAAGGCGTACGGCTCACCGGACACGTCCACCACCACCGCCCGGATGACGGAGAGGGTCAGCGGCAGTTGCAGGTGGAAGGTGGTGCCGCGGCCGCTCTGCGAGCTGAGGCGGACGTTCCCGCCCACCTTGCGGATGGTGTCCTGCACCACGTCCAGCCCGACCCCCCGGCCGGAGAACTCGGACACCTCGCCGGCCGTGGTGAACCCCGGCAGGAAGAGGAACTCGAGCAACTCCGCCTCGGACATGCGGGCGACCACCTCGGGCGGGCTGAGCTTGCGGTCGGCGATCTTCCTACGCAGGCGATCGAGGTGCACCCCGCCGCCGTCGTCCGACACCATGACGTGCAACATGCCGCCACGGTGGTGGGCGTCCACCCGCACGGTGCCGGCCGGCGGCTTGCCCGCGGCCACCCGGTCGGCGGTCGGCTCGATGCCGTGATCGACGGCGTTCCGCACCAGGTGCGAGAGCGGCGACTCCAACTTCTCCAGGATGTCCCGGTCCACCTCGGTGGCCTCGCCGGCGACCACCAGCCGGGCCTCCTTGCCGAGCGAACGGGCCATGTCTCGCACCAGTCGCGGCAGGCCGTGAACGCCGTCACCGAACGGCCGCATGCGGCTGACGATCACCTCGCGATACAGGCGGGCGTTCAGGTCCTCGTTACGGGCGGCGTGGTCGTCGAACCCGGCGACGCGGTCGGTCAGCTCGTTCCGGCAGTCGTGGGCCTGGCGGCGGGCGTCGGACAGCATCACCGCCAACTGCTCCGGGGTGGTGCCGACGGCGACCGCCTGGAAGGCGGCGTCGATCGCCTGGGCGAGCCGGTCGTGCTCCTTCCGCAAGGAGAGCAGACTTGCGGCGAATGACGGCAGCCAGCGGGCCTGCACCAGCGACTCGCCGGCCAGCCCCATCAGCCGGTTCAGACTCTGAGCGGACACGCGGACGACGGCGTCCTCGGCAGGTGGGGGAGGGGGAGTTGACGAGGCGGATTGAACAGACCCCTCACCCGGTGCGTGCTGCACACTCACCAACCTCTCCCCAGCGGGGAGAGGAGGGGTGGCTAGCCCACCCGCTGTCGGTTGCGAAGGGACAACGACACCCACCTCTCCCCGTTGGGGAGAGCTCGCCGAGGGGAGCGGAGCGACCCCGACGGGTGAGGGGGTTCTGATTTCCTTCTCAAACAGTTCCTCAATTTGCCCCAGCACCGGCGACACCGTCGTCACCCACCCGGCGAACCCGTCGTCGTCCGTGGTGATAGCGCCGGCGAGGGTGGCGACGGCGAACCGCACCCACTCGCCGGCTGCCGGTGTCAGCGTCGTCCGCCCCTCTCGTACCGCCGTCATGAACTCTGCGAACGCCCCGGCCGCCCGCACCACGGGTTCGCACTTCACCAGCTTGGCCGCCCCGCGGATCGCCTTCAGTGCTTCCGGGGCGGTGGTCGAGTCGGTGGCGAGCAGCAACCCGGCCCGCAGCTCTTCGCGGAACAGATCGAGCATCGAGTGATCGCGCGAGAGCGGCAGCGGGTTCGGCGGGATGACGGCGGGTGAAAACGAAGGCGGTCGGGGGAAGTCGTCAACCCCACCTCCCCCCTTGAGGGGGAGGTCGCCGACACCCGAGGTGTCGGCGGGAGGGGGGTCTGATCTGCCACCCACCCCCCTCCCGCTGGAACCTGCGGTTCCACCGACCTCCCCCTCAAGGGGGAAGGTGGGCAAGCCCTTCGCCATCCCCGCGAACAGCGGTTCGAGTGCGCTCACGCTCGGGGTGTGCAGCGCCTCCCACGCGGCCGTGCCGTCGGGCCTCAGGTCCGCAAGGGTGGCCAGCAGGTCGGTCCCCTTCAGCAACTGATCGACGTCCGGAGGGGTCAGCCTCACCTGCCCGCCCTGGGCGGCGACGAACACGTCCTCCATCACGTGGGCCAGCCGCACCCCCGCGTCCAGGCTGGCGATCCGGCACGCCCCCTTGATCGAGTGGGCCGCCCGCATGAGCGGCTCGATGCGGGCCGGGTTGGCCGCGTCGGCCTCCAGGTCGAGCAGCCCGCGGCTGAGGGTGTCGGCGTGCGCCCGCACCTCCTCACGGAACAGTTCGAACAGGGACGGGTCGAGGCCGGTCATCGCACCTGCTCCCGGAGGGCGTGGAACAGCCGGCCGTCGTCGAGCAGTCCGACCGCCCGGCCGTCCGTAGCGAACACCCCGCGGGAGACGCGGGCGGCCGCCCGGGACAGCGTCGGCGGGGCGGGGGAGATCGACCCGCCGGGGATGTGGTACACCTGATCCACCTCGTCGGCGGCGAACACCCACACCTCGGTGTCGCGGCGGATGACCACCATCCGCGGGTGGGCGGCCTTCCCCTCGACCGGCACGATGCCGAGCAGGCGGTCCAGGCGGGCGCACAAGTGCAACTCGCCGCGGATGTTCACCAGCCCGGCCAGCAACCCGCCGCGGTGCGGCAGCCGATGCGGGGTCCGCTCGCGGGTCACCTCCACCAGCACCCCGACCGGCAGGGCCAGCCACTCCCCGCCCAGGCGGAACACCAGCACGCTCAGGGCGTCGGCCGCCTCGCCGTATTCGACCTCGGCCAACCGGGCCGTCCACTCGCTCAGGTAGTCGGGCGGCGAGGGGGCGTCGAGGAAGCGGCGGCCGGCGGCGGCGAACACCGGGCAGTTGTGGCAGTGAGTGACGTCGGCCAACTGCGGGCAGGTGCGGTCGCCCCACACGCCGATGCGGTTCCAGCACGGGTCGGCCGGGTCGAACACGGGGAGCGGGCGGGTCACGGGTTGCCCTCGCGGGCGGCCAGGCGGGCGAGACGGCGGCGGAGGGCGGCCGCCTGCTCGGCGTCCCCGCGGCGGTCGGCCAGCGCCGCCAGGTGGGTCAGCGCCTCCGGGTGCTCCGGCGCCAGGTAGAGGGCCTTGCGGAAGGCGTCGGCGGCGGCCGTCACGTTCCCTTCGGCCTGGTGAATCACCCCGAGCAGGGCGTACCCGTCGGCCGAATCCGGGTGGGCGGCGCACGCCCGCTCGCACGCCGTCCGGGCTTCGGTCAACTTGCCCGCGTCGGCCAGCGAGCGGGCGGTGTCGAACGTCGGCCGCGGCAGTTCCGGCACCGCGGCGCGGCAGGTGGAACCGCCCTTAGGCACCAGCCTGCTCCCGGGTGACGGCAGCGGCGGGGCGACGAACACCCCGGACTTCACCCCGGACGCCGGGGCACCGGCCCGACGGAACAGGAAGAACTCGGGCGGCCCGTCGGGGGCGAACCGGGCGGGCGGCAGGCGGTCGGCCTCGGCCGCGCTCAGGCAGAGCATGCCGTCGGCGGCGAGCAGACGGTCCAGGTGGGCCATCACCCGCTTCCGCCCGTCGGCCGACAGGTAGATGAACAGGTTGCGGCAGACGATCAGGTCGTAGGGCGACTCGTCGGCCAGGAACGCCGGGTCGGTGGCGTTGCCCGCGCGGAAGTGAACCAGCGCCCGCAGGTGCGGGAGCAGTTCCCAGCGGTCACCGGCGGGGCGGAAGTGGAGCGGGCGGGGGTCCAGGCCGGTCTCCCGGAACGAGCTGTCCGGGTAACGGCCGACGGTCGCCCGGTCCAGATGGGTGGCGGACACGTCCACCCCGTCGACGCGGTACCCGTCGGGCGGGGTGTTCCGCTCGTGCAGGGCGACGGCTAACGAGTACGGCTCCTCGCCGGTGCTGCACGGGATGCTCAGCACGCGGGCCGGGCGGGAGGGGCCGCGGGCCGTCCGGCGGAGAACGAACTCGGCCAGCGCGTCGAACAGCCGTCGCCCGCCGCGGAAGAACCACGTCTCGGGCACGGCCAACTCGGCCGCCAGGGCGTTCACCTCGGCCGGCGTTTGCAGGAGGGCGAGGTACGTCTCGACGCCGGCCGAGCGGGTGGCCCGCACGCGGCCGTCCACCGCCCGGAGCACCTCGGCCGTGCCGAGCGACCCCGGATCGAGACCGAGCCGCTCGCGGACCACGTCTTGCACCTGGCCGGGGGTCACGGGACACCCCCGGCGAGAGGGGCGGGGATCAGCCCGCCCGAGCGGGCGGCGAGGGTCGTAAGCAGGCGGTCGGGGTGGAGCAGGCGGAGCAACCCCTGCCCGTCGGGCACCACCGGGCCGAGGGTGGTGTCGGCGTCGGCGGGGGTGGCGTTCGCCGGCGGGTCGATGCGGCGGATGTCGGCCACCTGGGTGGCGAGCAGGCCGACCAGCTCACCCTCGGCCGGCCACGGGAGGAGGATGATGCGGCTGCTCAGGTGCGGCGGGCACGGGCCGACGCCGACCAGGGCGTGCAGGTCGATCACCGGCACCACCCGCCCGCGGTAGACGAACCGCCCGGCCACCCAGTTCGGCCCGCCGACCGCCACAGACAGTTGCACCCGAGGCACGACCTCCCGCACGCGGCGGACGTCCACCGCCACGCGGTCGGCACCGACCTGGAACAGCAGGGCGAGCATGGGGAAAGGTCTCACGGGGCGGTCGGGGGGAGGCGGACGCGCGGTGAGTGTCCGGACAGTAACACGCGGGCGGGCGGGACCGCCGGACTAAATCTTGAACTGCCCGATTTCGGCGTTCAACCCCTCGACCGATCCGCGGAGGTGGGCGGTGGCGTCCTCGAACTCCTTGATCGCCTGCGCCCCACGGCGGGCGGCGTCGGCGATCTGCCCCATGGCGTCGTTGATCTGCTGCGCCCCGGTCGACTGGTTCCGCATCCCCTCGTTCACTAACTCGAACCGCCCGCTCAGGTTCTGCACCTCGCTGATGATTTCGTGCGTCATCTGGTTGATCTTGGTCACCTGCCCGACCCCGCCCCGCACCTCGTCGGCGAACTTGTCCATCTGCATCACCCCCGCACTCACCGCGTCCTGCATGTGTTTCACCATGGTCTCGATGTCCAGGGTGGCGACGGCCGTCTGGTCGGCCAGCCGGCGGATCTCGCGGGCCACCACCAGGAACCCGCGGCCGTACTCGCCCGCCTTCTCCGCCTCGATGGCCGCGTTGATGCTCAGCAGGTTGGTCTGGTCGGCCACTTTGGTGATGGTCGTCACCACCGCGTTGATGGCGTCCGCCTTCTCCCGGATCATGCCCAGCTTGGCCGACACGCTGGCCGTCGACTCGACCAACTGCTTCATCTCGGTGGCCATCCGGGTGGCGTTGTCGCGGCCGGCGGCGGCCAGGTCGGAGGCGTGCCCGGCACTGCGGCTCACCTCGTCCATCGTCCCGGACAGGTCCTTGCTGGTGGCCGAGATCTCTCGCACCGACGCCGCCACCTGGGTGGTGCTGGCGGCCAGGGTGTTCACCGTCCCCTCCTGGTTGCGGGCGGTGGCCGCGATCTGCGACGCGGCCGACAGCACCTGCAGACTGGACTCCCGCACCTTCGCCACGATCCCCTGGATCTTGGCGATCATGCCGTTGATGTTCCCGGCCAGGGTGCCCAGTTCGTCACGCGTCTCCACAGGCACGCGGGCGGTCAGGTCGCTCGCCCCGCCGGCCAACTCCGCCATGCGGGTGTTCAGTACGCTGGCCGACCGCACCACCGACCGGGCGACGAAGAACTTCAGGCTGGCCAGCAGCAGCACCGCCGCCACGCTGGCGACGACGTTCGTCGTCCCCCAGAATTTCGCGCGCTCGCTCGCCCGCGCCCGCTCCCCGGCGATCTCGTCGGCCGTCAACCCGGCCACCCGCTCCACCACCTTCCGCAGTTCGTGGAAGCGGACCGAGCACTCCCGCAGGGCGGCACTCAGTTCGGCCTGGTCCACCTGCTCCTTCCGGGCGGCCCGTTCCACCAGCGGGATGTACCGGGTGTCGGCGACGGCGAAGAATTCCTCGGCCCGGTCGGTCACGTCCCGCTCGACCAACCGCCGCACCTCCCCGTCGGGCAACTGCCGGAGCCGCTTGTCGCGGGCCTCGCGGAACTTCGTCTCGGCGGCCCGGAAGGCGTGGACCAACCGCACCACCTCCTCCGGCCGCCGCTCCGTCTCCAATTCCTGGAGGTTGACGTAGCCCAGGGTCGGCAGGAACACCGCTGGTTCCACCTCCGACAGGAACTCGCTCCGCGTATTCAGCCGCAAGTCCAACGGTCCGCCGATGCCGAACTGGGACTGCACGTACAGCCCGATGCCGACGGCGACTCCGACGGCGAGCAGGGTGAACGGTACCAGGCTGTACAGCTTGGTGCGGATGGAGGTGAGAGAGGACATCGGCGAGGAGGCCATGCCGGCACTCGTGGGCGGGGACCGGAACGGGTTTGGGAGGAATGATGAGAGTGTAACCCGCCCGATTTGCCGAGCCTAGCTAATCCCCCGAGATGCCGCCGACCGCGTGACGAGCACACCATCCGCGATCGGCACAACCGGCACGATCCTGCACGACGTGGTGCGCATGTGGGTTGCGCTGGATTTCGTTTCACCCCCACCCACCCATCCGCGGAACCATGTCCTGAACGCGAAAGATCCCATACCCGCCAAGCACTTACGGCGAATCGGCCTCCAGATCGGTCGCCATCGCGGAGTTCATTGTGTGGTAGGCGGTGGCGAACTGGTCGAGCAGTTTCATGGATGAACTCCCAGATGACATCAACCGGGCAGTCCCGTCAGTCCAACCGCTCCAGTTTTCCAGAGTCCCAGTCGAAGACGCAAGTAAGAACTTGGCTGTCCTGTCCTGCGGCCGGTACTGTGCCCAATCCGAGCGGCGATCCCAATCGCAGGGGATTGGGATATGGATCTGTTCGGCCCCGGAGGGCACTCTTCGATCGTTCGTCCGGTGCCCTCATTGCAACGTCGAAGTGCGGGAAGACCGGCTCTCTCGTCATGTCATTCGAGTTCACACGCCTGATGGGGTTGCTGAGCGCAAGAGACAGCGGCAGGCGCGGCCCAAGCGGCAGAAAACAAAGCCTGGCTTCGGGTCCATCCTCACGAGCAGCTACGAGGGGAGCTCGATGCAGGAGTGGGACTCCGACTGAAAAGAGTGTCGTTCGGCGATCAGCCGGTCAAAACTGTGCCCGCACGATCGAGAAGTCGTCGGCCAGCACCTCGCTGTTGCCCAGTTCGCGGATGAACTTGTGCAGCCTGTCGCTGATGTCGCCTCCGCGGGCGATCTCCGACTTGATGTGCTCGGCGAAGTCCGACCACGCCCACATGCTGCCGTCCGCCTTCTCCACCTCGAACACCCCGTCGCTGAACACGAGTAGAGTTGCCCCGGCGGGCACAGGAAGGGTGCGGGTGTCGTAAGACATGCCCGGCGCCATGCCGACCGCCGGGCCGTCGGCGTCCAGTTCGTGCGTCACCCCGTCGCCTTGCAGCATGGCGGGCGGGTGGCCGGCGTTGCAGTACGCCAGTTGGCGGTCGGCCGGGCGGTACACCCCGTACCAGATGGTGAAGTACTTCTCGTCCTGACGGTCCATCTGGAACATCTCGTTCAGCTTGGTGAGCACCGGCCCCGGCTGGCGGGTGTCGACGCCGGGCAGGCCGTGGTTGGCGATCACGTTCGCCGCCGACACCGCCAGCAGGGCCGACCCGACCCCGTGCCCGCTCACGTCGAGCAGGTACATCGCCAGGTGGTCGGGGTCGATCCAGTGGTAGCCGAACATGTCGCCGGCGAGCTGCGTGCTCGGCACGAACTTCCAGTCGATCCGCACCGGGCCGTCGGTCAGCGGCTTGGGCAGCAGGGAGCGGACGTAGCGGGCGGCGCGGTTCACCTCGGCGGCCAGTTCCCGCTGCTTCTCGGCCAGCGCCCGGTACGCCTCGTTGCGTTCGAGCAGGGCGATGTATCCGCGGGAGTGGTAGCGGACGCGGGCGATCACCTCCAGCTTGTCCGGCAGCTTCACCATGTAGTCGTTCGCCCCGAGCGCGAACGCCTTCGCCTTGATGGTCGGCTCCTCCTTGCTGGACAGCACCACCAGGGGCACGTCGCGGGTGGCGGGGTGCGCCCGGAAGAACTTCACCAGTTGCAGCCCGTCGATTTCCGGCATGACCAGGTCTTGCAGGATGACGGTCGGTTTGAACTCGACGGCGGCGTCGATGGCGGCGGCCGGGTCGGGGCAGAAGCGGTACTGCACGCCCGGCTCGGCCGCGAGCATCTGGCGGACGGTCTCGCCGACGATCGGCTGGTCGTCCACCAGCAGCACTTTGATGGGGAAGTCGGCGGACATGGGGCACCGGGGGCGGGAACCGGACGGTGGTAGGAGTATGGCACACGATCCGTTTGGGCGAACCGAGTGCTCTGCTCGCTCCGCGAGCGGTCTTGTTGAACCCGCTCGCGGAGCGAGCAGGGCACTTCACCCTATCACCCCCTCGTAGGCCGTCCGCACGGCCGCCCGCTTCGCGGCCAGTTCCGCCAGGAACGCGTCCGCCGACGCGAACCCGCTCCGCCGGGCCAGTTTGGCCAGGTCGTCGGCGTTCTCCGGCACCTCGGTCAGCGGGCGGTCCGTCACGATCC
>CAYMHO010000193.1:0-6092 GCA_964390195.1 uncultured Fimbriiglobus sp.
AGCCGCAGGCGAGCGCGTCCGACCTCCGACGCGCTCGCCTGCGGCTCGCGGCTACGAGAGTGCCTCACTCAACTCCTTCACCTGTTTCGCCATCGCCGCTAGGGCCGCGTCTCGTCCGTCGACCGCCTTCTCCAGGTGCTTCACCAGGGCCGTGCCGACGATCACCCCGTCGCACACCGGGGCCAGCTCCCGCACGTGCTCCGGCTTGCTCACCCCGAACCCAACACACAGTGGCAGATCGGTCATCGTCCGCAGCTTGCTCGTCACCTTGCCCACCACCTCCGCCGCCGCCGCCTGCCCGCCGGTGATGCCGACCACGCTCACCACGTACACGAACCCGCCGCACGCGGCGGTGATCTTCGCCATCCGGTCTGGGGAAGTTGTGGGCGTGACCAACAGGATCAGTTTGAAGTCGCGGTCGCGGCACCGCTTCGCCAGTTCGTCCGCCTCTTCAACAGGCAGGTCCGGCACCACCGCCCCGCTGATGCCGGACTTCAAACAAACGTCGATGAACGCGTCCGGGCCGCGCTTGTGGATGAGCGAGTACGACCCCATTGCCACCAGCGGCGTGTCCCAACTCGGCGAACTCGTGACAGCCTTCACCGCGTCGAACATGGCGTCGAGTTTGAACCCGCCGCGAAGGGCTCGGGTGTAGCTCGCCTGGATGACCGGACCGTCTGCGATGGGGTCGGAGAACGGCACGCCCAGTTCGATCAGGCTCGCCCCGGCAGAGGCCACCGCCGGCAGGACGGCTTTGGTGAACGCCAGGTCCGGGTCGGCGGCCGGGACGAACGGGAGGAACGCCTTGCGGTTCTGGGAGCGGAGGCGGGCGAAGAGTGCGTCGATCGGGTTCATGGGGGTGTTGTAGGAACCCCGACTCTTTGCCGCGAGCGTGCGAGCGGACCACCGTGTCACGCTCGCACGCTCGCGGCGAACCTGATGGCCCTCACTTCCCGGGGTTGGCCGGCGGGATCGGTTGGACCGGCAGCGGACCAACCTGTGGGAGCGGCGGGGCCGGCGGCGGGACGAGTTGCAGGGGCGGAGGCGGGACGCCTTCGCCCGTTGCGGCCGGCGGCGTCGTTTCCGGCCCGAGCTGGGTGAACACCGCGACGCAGTTGTCGGCCACCCGCTGGCGGTTGAACCCGACCTTGTCGCCGTTCAACTCCTTCCACCGCTTCTCCTGCCCGGCGGTGAAGTTCTTCACCACTTCGTCGAGCGCCTGCCACTGTTCGCGCGACGCCCCCTGGGCGAGTGGCGACGGCGGGCCGTTCGGCACAACCACCTGGGGGGCGAATCCGCCCTCTTGGGCGAAGTTCTGCGGGGGCAGTTCAGCGGTCATCGCCTTCGACACGGCTTTGATCTGATCGTCGGTCAGGCCCAACTCGTCGGCCACCCGTTTCAGCCGCAGTGCCCGCGTGCCGAGCACCTGCACCTCGCACTGTTGCAGGCGGGCGAACTGGCCTTTGGTGACGGTGCGGGCCACCAGTTCGCGGCGGCCGGTGTTGTACTTTTGGGTGGCCATTGGCTCCGCCGACGCCGTCGCTCCCGGTGGAACGCGAGGGCCGAGCCGGAGCGACATCCATCCGTCCTTCTCCTTCTCCCACCCCTCGTGCAGTTTGTCGAACCCGTCGATCAGGGCCACCCGCTGGTCGGCGGACAGCTTCAGTTCCCGCTGCACGGCCGGTTGTTGGAGCAGTTCGACGAGCGCGGGGGTGACGTCCTCGGCCTTCGCCATCTCCACCTTCGGCACCGGAGCGGCGGTCGCTTCCGGGGTGACGTCGAACCGCAGGCCGAACACCCCGCCGGTGAGCAGCACGCTCGCGGCCAGCACACCGGCGGTCAGTTTGAACACGAATGATCGGGTCATGTCTCGCATCGCTCCGTGAGCCAGGGCCACCACCGCCTCCGGGGCGGCCGTTGTGGATGTGCCGATCACCGACAGCCCGACCCCCACCGCCGCGGTCGTCGTCGCCATCGCCGGCGGAACGGTCGCCGTTCCGATTGCCGCCAGGACCCCCGCCGCAATTCCGCGAACCGTCAACCGATCCGCGAGCAACTTCCGGGCACGGTTCAGCCGGCCCGAAAGCGTGCCCTCGCTCCACCCGAGCTGTGCGGACGCTTCCTTCCGCAACAGCCCTTCGAGGTCACATAACAGCAGCGGCAACCGATAGCGGTCGGGCAGCTTCTCCAACTCGGCGTGGACGATGGCGGCAGTGTCGCCCGTGGGGAATACCGGCAGGGTGACGGGTTCGTCGGCGGGCGTCACCGCGGTTTCGATCCGCTTGCGGCGGGCGGCGGAACGCCGGGCCTTCAGGGCGACCCGGTACGCCACGCCGTACAGCCAACTGCCGACGCTGGCGTGCTTGGCGATCCGGGCGGCCGACTTCGCCAGCACCAGGAACGTGGCCTGGAAGGCGTCCTCGGCGTCGTGCGTGTTCGCCAGGTGTCGCCGACACACGGCCCACACGGCAGGCCCGTGCCGCCGCACCAGTAACTCGAACGCGATGCCGTTCTTGGCCCCGACGAACTCGGCCAACAGGGCGCGGTCGGGCACCAGGTCGGCCGCGGGTGCGGCCGAGCGGATCAACTGCGGCAGGTGGGGGATTCGGGTTCGCATCGGCACTCCGTGCGACCGGCGACCGCCGCCGGACGGGGGAGTAGTTCCCGCCGGTGGGGCGGCGCGTACAGTTTTTTTGCGCGATCGTCTTCGCCTCGCGGCTAACCGAGACGCGCTCCCCTCGGGGTCGCGGCTACCGGAACGCTAGCATCTCGCCCGCCGATCGGGTAAGCTCACTCTCCTGCCGGCCTGCCTCTCCCCTGCGGGTTTCGCGTCATGCTCAGCTTCCGTTCGCCCGGTTCGCGTCGTGAGTTCCTCCGCGTCGGCGGGTTGGCCCTCGGCGGGCTGGCCCTGTCGCAAGTGTACGCCCGTGGCGGCAGCTCGCTGTCGTCGGCCGCCTCCGGCCCGCTGACGGACAAGTGCGTCGTCTTCCTGTTCCTGCACGGCGGGCCGAGCCAGATCGAGACGTTCGACCCGAAGATGGACGCCCCGGCCGAAATCCGCTCGGCGACCGGCGAGGTGAAAACGGTGCTGCCCGGCGTCACGTTCGGCGGCACCTTCCCGAAGCTGGCGGCGCGGGCGGATCGGTTCAGCGTGGTGCGGTCGTTCGTCACCGGCGACGGCAACCACGACATCAAACCCGTGGTGGGGAAAGACACGTCCGCGGCGAACCTGGGGGCGGCGTATGCCAGCGTCGCGGGATCGACCCGCGACACCGGCATGCCGACGAACGTCGCCCTCTTCCCGCAGTCGATCGACCCGAAGTGCCAGCCGATGCAAACCGGGTTCGGCAACTTCCTCTCGTCCGGCCCGTTCGGCCCGGGCAGCGTGCCGTTCGTGCCCGGCAGCGGCGGGCCGGCGCAGAAGAACCTGACGCTCGGCATTCCGCAGACGCAACTCGGCGACCGCCGCACCCTGCTCGCCGCGTTCGACAAGGCGAGGGGGGAGTTCGACGCCTCCGCGGGCGACCTGGACACCACCCGCCAGAAGGCGTTCAGCCTGCTGCTCGGAAACGCCGCCGAGGCGTTCGACCTGAAGACGGAAGACCCGAAGGTGACCGGGCGGTACGACACCGAGCCGCTGTACGACGTGACCAAGATCGACAAGAAGTGGAACAACCACAAGTTCTACACCGACAACGCCCGCACGTTGGGCAAGCTGCTGCTCCTCGCCCGCCGGCTGGCCGAACGCGGGGCCGGGTTCGTGACGGTGACGACCAATTTCGTGTGGGACATGCACGCCGACGTGAACAACGCCACCATGACCGAGGGCATGGGGTACATGGCGCCGGGCCTGGACCACGCGGTGAGCGCGTTCCTGGACGACGTGAAGGCCCGCGGGCTGGACGACAAGATCCTGCTGGTGGTGTGCGGGGAGATGGGCCGCACGCCCAAGATCAACAAGAACGGCGGGCGGGACCACTGGGGCGAGTTGGCCCCGCTGCTGCTCGCCGGTGGCGGGTTGAAGATGGGGCAGGTGATCGGCCAGTCCGCCCGCGACGCCGGCCGGCCGTCGTCCGACCCGATCAAGATTCCCAACCTGCTCAGCACCATCGCCCACACCCTCTTCGACGTGGGTAAACTGCGGGTGACCCGCGGCGTCGGCCGCGAGGTGCTGGCATTGGCGGACGCGCAGCCGATTCCGGGGTTGATGTAGGGCGGGCGAGACGGCCGCAGGGCGGCGACCCCCGCGGTCGGTTCTTCACGCTGTATCGTTTGCGGCAACCCGCCACCAGGCGGTAAACTCTTGTATCCCAGGTCACGGACATGTGGGAGAGGACCACCGAATCGGGAGCCGATGAGTTGCACCGTCCGCTACCACTTGGAACTCGGGGGCGAGGTCGTCGCCCAGATCGACGCCGATGAGTACGACTTCCCGTGGACCTACGGGCGACTCGTGGATTCCCCGGCGTTTGAGCGGTTCCGTCGCTACTTCACCGACGACAACGATTGGCCGGACGACGACCCCGAGTTGGAGGCGCTGTGCAGTGAGGTCCAGGACAAGGGCCGGTTCGTGATACGGAACGTGGCATCGGGGGTAGTCTACCAAGGGGTCTGCTTGAACCACGACGGTGTGGACGTCGTGTGGTTCCGCCACGGTGCCCCGACGTGATTGTGGGTTCCCACTCACCACTTGACTCACTTCTCCATTTGACGGGACTATTTAGACTGACGGCGGGGGTCGCCTGCTGTCGCAGGCTCGCCCGCCCTACAAGAGGGTTGCTCGTGCCCCGTTCGCTGCTCGCACTTTTGCTGCTCGTCCCCTTCGCCGTCGCCGCCGATCCGCCCAAGCCGGCCCGCAAGAAGGTGGAACTGTCCGCCGAGGCGCTCGCCATCCACAAAGAGATGCCGGTGTTCGACGGGCACAACGACCTGCCGTGGGCGCTCCGGACGAAAGACGGTCTGTCGTTCGAGGTGGTAGACATCGCCAAGAGCCAGCCGAAGTACCACACCGACCTGCCGCGGCTGAAGACGGGCGGCGTGGGGGCGCAGTTCTGGTCGGCGTACGTGCCGGTCGAGACGGCCAAGTCCGGCAAGGCGGTGATGACCACGCTGGAGCAGATCGACGCCATCCACCGCCTGTGCGCGGACTACCCGAACGACCTGGAGATGGCGTACACCGTCGCCGACATCGAGCGGATTCGAAAAGCCGGCAAGGTCGCCTCTCTCATCGGCGTGGAGGGCGGGCACAGCATCGACGGCAGCGTCGGCACCCTCCGCACCTTCCACAAGCTGGGCGTGCGGTACATGACGCTCACGCACTCGGAGAGTTTGGACTGGGCGGACGCGGCGACGGACAAACCCAAAGCCAACGGCCTGTCGGCCAAGGGCAAGGAGATCGTGCTGGAGATGAACCGGCTGGGCATGCTGGTGGACATCTCGCACGTGTCGCCGGAGACGATGAAGGCCGCCATCGCCACGAGCAAAGCGCCGGTCATCTTCTCCCACTCGTCGGCCCGCGCCATCGCCGACCACCCGCGGAACGTGCCGGACGACGTGCTCAAGCTGATGCCGAAGAACGGCGGGGTGGTGATGGTCAACTTCTACAGCGGTTTCGTGGTGCCCGAGGGGGCGCGGGCGATGACCAAGATGTTCGACGTGGTGCGGCAGTTCCGCGACAAGTACGGCGAGGACAACGACAAGTTCCGTGAGGCCATCAAGGGGTGGCTGAAGGAGAACGACTACCCCCGCGGGAGCGTGCACGACGTGGTCGATCACATCGAGCAGGTCATCAAGGTGGCGGGCATCGATCACGTCGGGCTGGGGTCGGACTACGACGGCATCGGTAAAACGCCGGAGCAACTGGAGGGGGTCGACTGCTACCCGTACATCACGCAAGAGCTGCTGAACCGCGGGTACAAGGCCGGCGACATCAAGAAGGTGCTCGGCGGGAACGTGCTGCGGGTGCTGAAGGCCGCCGAGAAGGTGTCGGCGGATATGAACAAACGGTAGGGGCGCCCCCGGGGGGGGGGCCCGCCCCCCGGGCGCCCCCCCCGGGGGGGCCGCCCCGACGCCGCGCCGGGGGGTGGGCAGCG